>CAYNKW010000339.1:0-2013 GCA_964397845.1 uncultured Anaerolineae bacterium | reverse complement strand
CTCTGGCGCGGGGCAAGCAACTCGTTTTCCATCTTCATGGACTCTAAAACGACCAGCACCTCTCCGGCGGGTACTTGCTGGCCCACCGACACAGGCACCTGGACCACCAGGCCTGGCATGGGGGCACGCATGACATACTCGCCGTCGGATGAGGCCGCCGGGCGGGGCTTTCTCGTCCTCGTTCTCCTCGTTCGATGCGGCTGGCTTTCCTCGACTGTGACCTCGTACATTTCGCCCCACAGCAGCACGCGAAAGCCATCCTGGCCTTCATCTACGACCAACTCGTAGGATTCGTGGTCAATTAGCAGGGAGAACAATGCTTGCTCTTCTATGGCCTGCATGTCTACGGAGAACGATTGGTCGCCGACCGTGACCCGTCCATCGTCCTCAATCGTTACTTCGAAGGTTTGTCCTTTCGCTGTGGTCAGGTATTTCATTTCCGCATCCCCATCCACCGGCCGATCCGTTTCCAGTTACCGGCCTGACTGGCCTCCCTCACCGGAACGGCTGCTGCCGCACGGTGCTGCCGCTTCTGGCGGTGCGCCAGCAGCGTGGCGGCAATGGCCACCGCCAGCACCCCCTGCGATCGTTCCCCCTCTGCGGGTGGACAATGCTGCTCCAGAAACCGGGTGTCGGTCTGCCCGCCCTGAAAGCTGGGGCTGTTGAGGATCTGCTGCAGATATGGAATGTTGGTCTTGACACCCATGATGCGATATTCCTCCAACGCCCGGCGCATGCGCAACAGCGCCTCGCCTCGCGTCTCGCCCCAGGTGATCAACTTGCCGATCAGCGAGTCATAGTACAGGGAAATGTCAAAGCCGGCATAGATGCCGCTTTCCACCCGCACCCCCGGCCCTGCCGGCTCGTGCACCCGGCTGACGCGCCCAACGGAGGGGATAAAATCCCGAAAAGGATCCTCAGCCAGGATGCGACATTCCATGGCCCAGCCCCACAGACGAACGTCCTCCTGCCGGTAGTGCAGCTTGCGCCCGCTGGCGATGCGCAATTGCTCCTTGACGATATCAATGCCGGTGACCGTCTCGGTGACAGGGTGCTCCAGTTGCAAGCGAGGGCTTATTCCCAGGAAGTAAAATTTGCCGTCTTTATCCAAAAGAAAACCCACCGTACCGGCGTTGACGTAGCCCGCCAGTTGAGCCACCCGGACGGCAACCTGGCCCATCTCGCGCCGCAGATCGGCGTCCAGCGCACGGGAGGGTGCTTCTCCCACCACCTTTTGGCGTTGCCGTTGGAGAGAACATTCGCGCTCGCCCAGGTGGATGACGTTGCCAGTGACATCGGCCAGGATCTGGAATTCGATGTGGCGCACGCCTTCGATGGCGTGCTCCAGGTAAACCGCGCCGTTGCCCAGGGCCGCTTCCGCTTCACGACGGGCCAGACGCAAGGCAGCGGGCAGGTCTTCCCGGCGACGCACCACGCGCATCCTCTTGCCACCGCCGCCAAAGGCCGCCTTGATGACCACCGGATAGCCGATCTCGTCCGCCGCCCGGATCAACTCGTCGTCAGACAAATCCAGGTCGGTGCCGGCGATGATGGGACCGCCAGCCTGGGCCATCAACTGGCGGGCGGTGACCTTGTTGTCCAGCAAGGCGATGGTCTCAGGCCGGGGTCCGATAAAGACCGGGCCTGCTTCCTGGCAACGTTGGGCAAAGAGAGGATTTTCGGCCAGGAAGCCATAGCCGGGATGAATCGCATCCACCTGGGCCTGCCGGGCCACCTGGAGAATGTGATCCACTTGCAGGTAGCTCTCGCGTGCCTGTGCCCCACCGATGCAGTAGGCCTCGTCGGCACTGCGCACGTGCAGGGCGCTGCGGTCCACCTCAGAGTACACGGCCACGGTGCGCACGCCCAGCTCCCGGCAAGCGCGGATCACGCGGACGGCGATCTCGCCTCGATTGGCCACCAACACTTTCTTGAACATCGGTTCGCCCCCCCTGAACTCCTTTTACCAAGCAAGAGTTCCCAAAGAACCCAAAAAATTAGCAAGAACAACCT
>CAYNKW010000338.1:0-4525 GCA_964397845.1 uncultured Anaerolineae bacterium | reverse complement strand
CTTCGCTCCCTCCGGTCGCTCAGAATGACATCATTGGGAAAGTAACGTTGTAGTAATAGGACACAGACAATGATCCGTGCTTGTCTGTGTCCTCTATCCGAACCGATATTGCACCCCGTATCCCGCCTCAGGATAATGCCACGTCAGCGCCCCGTGGGGGCAGGCGATGAGGCACGTCCCGCACTCCAGGCAGCCCTCGTACTCCACCTGCACCTCGCCCTGTTTGTCCAGCGTGTACACGTTGGCCGGGCAGACGTGCAGGCAGTAGCGAACCTGACACTTTGTCTGGCAGAGCTCCTGGTTGATGATGATGTGCGACTCTTTATCGATCTTGAAGACATCCAGGCCCAGTTTAGCTTCGATGTTCATGGCACTCTCTCAGTCACCCTTGCGAAGGTTGCGAATATGCTCATAAATCTTCGCAAGGGTCTAGATTTTCCACATGCTCAACAGATCCTTCAATACATCCGCTCGCAAAAAGTTCTGGCGTGCCGCCCGGAGAACCGTCGTCGTGAGTTTTTCTTTGGGCTCCTCACCGATCCACATGATCTGTTCCAAGAGATCGCACGCCACGGATGGGTAGAAGTCAAAGAGACGGGGGTTGGCCAGAAAGTCGGGCGTATGCTGGAAGGTCTGCAGGTCTTGCCAGACAAAGCTGTCTTGCAACAGGGTCTCGTAGTAGGCCAGACTGGCGGCCGAAAAGTCGCCCTGCTCGCGGGCGCGCAGGAGAGCGCGGGCGGCCATCGCGCCCGAGGCCAGAGCAAAGTCCAGACCGCGCACTGTCACGCCCATGTTCAACGCCAGTCCGGCCGCGTCGCCGACGACGACCATCCCATCGGTCACCAGCCGGGGTAAGGCGCGGAAGCCGCCCTCGGGGATCAGGTGAGCCGAGTACTCGACCGGGTGACCGCCGTTGATCAGGGGCCGAATTTCAGACCGGGCTTTGAAGGCCTCCAGCAGGTCGTGGGGCGACACAGGGGGTTGTTTCTCCATCAGGTCGTGAATGGCGAGGACCAGCCCCAGCGACAGACTCTCGCGATTGGTGTACAGAAAGCCACCGCCGAACATCCCCTGCGTCGGGGAGCCAAAGAACAACTGGGCAGCCCCCTCCCCCTCCTCCAACCCGAAGCGCTCCTCGATGGTTTGGGGAGGCAGTTCGATTACCTCTTTGGCCGCCACGGCAAAATCCTTCGCGGCGAGCCGTCCTCGCAGTCCAACTTGCTCAGCCATGAAGGAGAGGACGCCATCGGCAGCCACGATCCCGTCGGCGCGAATTTCATCGCCGGCAGAGACGATGCCCACCACCCGCCCGTCCTCCGTGAGCAGATCGTCCACCTTGTACCCTGGGATGACGAGGGCTCCGCGCTCGACGGCCTGGTCGGCGAACCAGCGGTCAAAGGTGGAGTGCAGCAGGGTGTAACTGGGATAGGGTGGCTGCCGGAACCGCTCGCTGCTCAACTCGACGGTGATGGAGGATCGGGGGGCCATCATCGTCAACCGTTCCTTGACGACCCGGCGTTCCAGGGGAGCTTTGTCCCACAAGTCAGGGAGATATGGCCGGACAGGCTCCAGATAGAGGCGACCACCGGAAACATTCTTGCTGCCGGGATAGTCACCCCGCTCAACGACGAGTACCTCAACGCCAGCCTCGGCCAGGACCATCGCGGTGGCCAGCCCGGCCAGCCCGGCCCCGACTACGATGATCTCGACCTTCTCCATACACATCCCTCCACTCAGTAGTCAGTAGTCAGATGTCTGACTACTGACTACTGACTACTGACTACTGACTACTGACTACCGATACGGCACAGCTATGTCGCCGATGAATTCGCGGGCGATGATGAGTTTCTGGATGTGATAGCCCCCTTCGGCCCCGACGACGTAGGACATGACCCCGCGCAGGCCCCGGCCCAGCGGGCAGTCCTTGGTGTAGCCGAACGCCCCCAGATGTGTCATACAGGTCTTGGCGATCTCTGCCCCCAGCATCGGTGCCGTCACCTTGCAGATGGATACCAGCCGGCTGAGCTCACGCTGGGTGATAAAGTCGGGCTCCTTATAGTAGGTGTCGGCGGCCCAGGCCGTGTACTGGAGGTACAGCTTCAACTGCTCCAGCTGGGAATGGCAATCAGCTATCTCGAAAGAGATACCCTCGAACTTGGCTAGCGGCTTGCCAAAGAGCACTCGCTGCTTCACGTAATCGCGGGAAATCTCCAGTGCCTTTTCCGCCATGCCGACACAGGCGGCTGACACCAGGATGCGGGCCAGGTTAAAGCCTTCCATGTTGAGGTAGAAGCCGCGGTTGACCTCACCCAACACATAGTGTTCTGGAACCTCGACGTCCTTGTAGACAAAGCCACCGGTCGAGAGGCCCATCCGGCCAATGTCCTCGACCACGCTGTAAGAGATGCCGGGCAGATTGGCCGGGATAAAGATGAAGGTGAACCCCCGGTGACCGGCCTCGGGATCGGTGCGGATGAGGGTGATGTGGCCACCCTCGCGCTGCTCGGCAGCCTCCAGGACGCCGCTGATGTAGGCTTTCTCGCCGTTGACGATGAACTTGCCGTCCCGGTACACGCCTCTCGTCTGGACGTTGGCGATGTCGGAGCCACCGGCCGGCTCGGTGGTGTTGATGCCGGCAAAGTACTCGCCCGCCGCGATCCTGTGAAGTACCTCCTCCTTCAGTTGGTCGGTGCCGTACTTGGCGATGAGGAAACCCCAGCCCAGGCACAGCAGGGTGTAGACGGGCAGGGCCATGCTCATCTCGGCGCGGCCGAGTTCCTCCACGGCGATGACGGCGTAGCTCATCTCCTCGCCCTCGGGGGCCGAGCCGCCGTACTTTTCGGGGATGACGATCCCAAAGACGCCCAGGTCGGCCAGGCCCTGAATGACATCATCGGGGATGCCTGCTTCTTTGTCGTCAATCTCCCGCGAGCGAGGCTCGACGTTCTTCTCACAGAACTCACGGATCATCCGTTTGAACAGTTCCTGTTCCGCACTTAATCGGAATTCCATAGCATTCCTCCTGATTGTGCTTGTGATGACTGACTTTTGATCACTGATGTCTGACTACTGATGTCTGACTTTAGCACCTCCTTTCTCAGCCAGGGCATAGAGCAGATGAAACGTGCACCCGATCCCCCGTTCTGTCATTAGGCTCTCTAGCATGGCCACAAACTGCCGTACTAACTCTCTCCGCTGTTGGGCCGATAACTGCCGCCGCAGCATCACCGGAAAGGGCCCCATATCCAGGTTAAAGGCCCAGACCTCCTCAGGACTCTCAAACCAAACCTCGTCCGTCTCCTCGATCAGTTCCACAGCCTTGAAATTGAAACCGGCCTCGTGTAACAGCGCTCCCAGCCCGGTTGGCTTAAAGACGAGGGGGTTGGGTAACAGCGCCCTGAGCCCAAACTCCCGAAACAGGCTCCGCTGAAGTGAGGCGATCGGACTAAAGTAGCCCGGCCCCCAGTTGGAAAGGCCCAACCGCCCCCCGGGCTTCAACACTCGCCACATCTCGGCCAGCGCCCGGCCCATGTCTGGGAACTGGAAGAGAGAGAAGGCGCAGGTTACAGCATCGAAGGAGGCGTCGGGGAAGCCCAACCGCTCCGCGTCCATCGGGCAGAAGGTGACGCCGGTCGCCCCCTGCTCCGCCGCCGCCTGTTCCGCCAGGGACACCATGGCTGCGGCAATATCGCTTCCTATCACCCGTCCCGCAGAGCCGACCCACGCGGCTGCCTGCAACGCCACCGCGCCGTTCCCGGCCCCGACGTCGAGCAACGTGCTCCCCGGCGATGGATGAAGCAGGTCCAACAGCCGCCCGGCAAACCGCTCAAAGATGCCCAGCCGGTCTTTGGCGTACTCAGCCGCCACTTCTTCCCATCCCTGGTGAATCAACCACCGGGCCTCGGTCAAGTTATCTGCTGGGGTCAAAGATATCCTCGTTCAGTAGACAGTAATTAGTAGTCAGACATCTGCCTACTGGCAGATGGGGCTGGGTGGCCATCACTCACGCCGCAAACGTTCGGTTGAGCCCTTTGACCCTTCGGCAGAGCTCAGGGCTCAGACCGCGCGCTGAGTTTGACAAAGTAACAGGCTCATGCTGGAGGCTCACCGTCGAAGGCTCAGTTGAGCCGTTGGCGCTTCCATTCACTGCTGCAGGGTGCGAAAAGTAGGCTGAATTGTAGGGTAACTGGAAATTCCTTTCCCCGGTGGGGGAACGGGCGGGGAATGAGCCGGTACTCCGGGGTAAGCAGGGGTACTCTGACGCCACCGGGTTACAACGTGGATCGAGTAACCGCGTCAACTTGGTCCACCTGCTCGTTGGCCAACATTGGCAAATGGCATGAGGGCGCAATTGTTCAGCATTCCTCTCCATCAGGCTCTGTACGACCTTGATGCCGCACGGCCTGTCGGCGGTGAAGCCATCGATTCTGGCGGCTGGGAGTATACCATGCTTTTAGTGGTTTGTCAAGTATGCTATAAAAAGGTCGAAATGCTCAATTAGTGACATATATGTTGAGACCATACC
>CAYNKW010000337.1:0-4544 GCA_964397845.1 uncultured Anaerolineae bacterium | reverse complement strand
CGGGTTATTTGTCGGGCAGAAGTGAATGAAGGAGTGAGTGGGAATCTCGTCAAACCCCAAGGTTCTTTCTTCGGGTCCCTGGGCCAAAGGGCTCAGGACAAGGGTCAGGATGTTCGAAGGCACGTAAGCGTCCCTTCGGCTGTGCTCAGGGCAGGCAGTGGGGCCGGCAGTGCGCCTTGCAAGCTGTAGGGGTGAAGGCCAATCGCAGGCTATAACTGCGGTATGCCCGTAACAGGGCACGACAGAACCTACCTCACGGTTCTGGAACCAATCGGGCAGGCAGTGGACAATAAGCAAGAAACTGTCTGTTGGAGTTTGGACAAACGGAACAGAGCGAACTGCACCTGGTTCGTTGAGAAATCATTAAAAGCCGATTCAAACAGCAGCCGCTGCTCGATGAAGCGGTCAAAGTGTTCGATGACTGGGCGGCGCAGATAGATGGCCCGGATTTCCTTCAGGGACAGGCCACGGCGGTTGACGACTGCCAGCCACAAGGGATGCTTGAACCGCAACTGTCCATTGGCCCTGTAGGTCGTGATTTTGACGTATCCTCTCAAAAAGATGGGGCAAGACCTCCGAGGTTTCCTTAATTGGCGGCATCACATGGCTTCTGAGGCTCCCTATTCGCCCCAGGTCGTAGCATCATGCAGCTTGAAGACATCACCGTGGACGCGAGGCCGTCCGAATCCACTGTAGGGAGGGGCCTTGCGATACACATTGCGTGGGCTGCGCAGGCGGGTTACTCCGGTGACATTGGGGCATTGGTGCAAGCCCGCGATGTACGAGGGCGTTCCGTAGCGGCTGTCGGCGGCGACGACATGCCATTCGTCGTCGCAACGCAAAATCTGCTCCAGCGCCAGGTCCACCCCTGTCCAGTTCGTCGGGGTGCGCTCCAGAGCCCAAGGAGGCGCCCAGGTACTGGGGCCTGCCAGGTCTACGTGCACCAAAACGCCGCATAGTTGTGGCCTATCGTGATGGGCTTGTTGTTTCCGACAGGGTTTGGGTAGTGCACAAAGCCCCGGTCTGCCGCCGAGGGCGCATACCGGCGGGGACGCGGGGTCTCGTCCACAGCCCACAGGCGAAAACTATCCTCCCCAAGCGGGGATAGGATGCCCAGTAGCACCTCGTCCAGCGCCACGGCGTCATATTTCCACTCGTCCAGCCCGTCGTAGATACTGGCGTACTGCCGGCGGAAAAAGGGACTCGGGCTCAACTAGGCCGGAGAACGTGCCTGCGTGTCACCGGCCAGTGCATCGACCAACTCGAACACCGCGTCTGCACGTCGCTCACGCCCACTCTGATACGCCCGCCGACCCGCTCTTTACCTACCCTACCTGGGAGATGGCGCTGCGCGAGGCGGCAGCCCTGGGAAAAGACGACCGGCTGATTTTGCTACTGGACGAGTTTCCTTACGCCGCGCAATCGGAAAGCGCGCTGCCATCACTCTTGCAAAATGCCTGGGATCATGCCTTCAAGCCGCTGCCATTCCGCGCCCTGGCCTAGTTCTTCCCGCGTTACACGGCCGCCGAGCGCATGGCGGTCTATGCCATCCTGGGCGGCATCCCGGCTTACCTGGAAAAGTTATCCGACCGCGTGTCGCCGGCAACCAACGTGCGCCAACAGATCCTCTCGGTCACCAGCATCTTTCAGAACGAGCCCCTCTTCTTGCTCCAGGACGAGGTGCGCGAGGTGACCGACTACCTGGCCGTCATCCGCGCCATTGGCGAAGGCGCAGACACACTTGGTGCCATCACGCTGACTTTGGGACTGGCCAAGAATCACGTCAGCACTTACCTGGCCCGATTGCAGGACCTGGCCTTTTTCCGGCGCGAGGTGCCGGCCACGATACCGCCGGGCAAGCGGACCACGCGAGGGCGCTATGTCCTGGCCGGTGCCTATCTGCGCTTTTACTTTCGCTTCATCGCCCCTAACCGGGCCTTGCTGGAGCAAGGGTTGCTCAACCGCTTGTGGGAGTTGATTGGCGAAGGACTGCGCGCTTTTGCCGGCCAGACTGCCTTCGAGGAGGTTTGTCGCACCTGGACGCTGGAGCAAGCGGCGGCTAACCGTTTGCCCTTCATCCCCGATGCCGCCGGCCGCCATTGGTCGCCCGATGGCGAGATTGACGTGGTGGCTATCAACTGGCGGGAGCGGCAGGTTCTGCTGGGCGAATGTAAGTGGGGCACAGATGCGGTGGGGCGCGACGTGGTGCGCAGCCTGGTTGAGGAGCGTGGCCCGCGCGTCCTGGCGCGGTTGGAAGGGGAGTGGCAAACCCACTATGCCTTCTTTGCGCGGGCCGGTTTCACCGATGCGGCGGGGGAAGAGGCGGTCCAGGTCGGTGCGACGATGGTGGATGTGGCACGGTTGGATCGAGAGTTGCAGGGACAACCGTGACGACCATTGACCGTTGTCCATACAGGCGCTCAAACGGTCGAATTTCCGTGAGCAAGCGCTGGCTTGTCAGTACTGAGCCAGTAGGGTCGCATTAGCGAGGATCCGCGAGGCGTGCGGCTGCGAGAGTGCGTCAGCCACGACGAGGCCCTGCGGTTGGCCGCCGAGGTGATCGAACTTCGATTGAGACATGGCTATATGGCGCGCTTAATTGCACATAATTGCCTTGCAAGAAATAGATATAAATGATATAATGGCTGCCATCGGTAGCAAAATAAGAGCCTCGGCGCTTTCCCGGAGCCCGAGGCTGACAGACCCGGGTGGTGTGGTCGCCCAGGTAGCAGCATTGTACCACGATGGCCCATCCACCGCAAGGGATGGGCTTTCTGTTTGTGAAGAGTGAGCCAGTGTGAGCGAGGAAGCGACATGCAACTTGAAGAAGGGCAACGGATCACCGCCCCGTTTCTGGCCGAAATCGCCAAAGTAAAAAGGTTTGAACCCAAACCTGGCTATTACCTGCTCGAAGTCGTCCTGCAGGATGGCCACAACACCTACAAGCCGCTGCGCATCACCGAGGATCAACTGGCCGTCGTTCAGATCCTCGAGCATGATCGGGTCACACTGTCCGATCATGCCGGGGATTTTTTCTTTCTCATCGAGGCCAACCGCATCCGCCTGGCCTATCAGTTCGACCCACACCTGGCGGTCAGTGTTTCCCAGGTAGACCCGCTGCCCCATCAGATCGAAGCCGTTTACCACTATGTGCTTCCATCGCCCAAGATTCGTTTCCTCATCGCCGACGACCCCGGCGCCGGCAAGACCATCATGGCCGGCCTCATCCTCAAAGAGCTGCAATATCGCCGCCTGGCCCGCCGCGTGCTCATCGTCGCGCCGGGTCACCTCAAGTACCAATGGCAGCGTGAGATGAAAGAGCGCTTCCAGACCTCATTCGTCATCGTGGATCGCGCCCGCTTTCACTCTGCCTGGGGGGAAAACGTCTGGGAAGAGGCCGACCACTGTATCGCGTCCATTGACTTTGTGAAACAGGACGACATGCGGTCTACTCTCGCCAGCACGGTTTGGGACCTGGTCATCGTTGACGAAGCGCACAAGATGAGCGCCTACGCCTATGAGACCAAAGCAGGGATAAAGATTAACAAGACCAAGCGCTACCAACTTGGTGAGGTTCTTTCGCGCTGCGCCAACCATTTGCTCTTTCTCACCGCCACGCCGCACAAGGGGGATGAAGAGAACTTTCGCCTGTTCCTCGACCTGCTGCGTCCCGGATTCTTTGCCCAGACGGAGTTGCTCAGAGAATCGGTCGAAAGCCAGGATAACCCCATCTTTGTGCGGCGGCTCAAGGAGGACATGCGGCGCTTTGACGGCCGCAAGATCTTTCCACCGCGCCACGTCCAGTCGGTCAAGTTCCCTCTCACCCCAGCCGAACTCGACCTCTACAATGGCGTGACGCGCTACGTGCAGGACTATTACGACAAGGCTCGCGAGAACCGCAGCATCAGCTTTGCTATGATGATTTTACAACGCCGGCTGACGTCCAGCAGCCAGGCCATCTATCGCTCCCTCAAGCGGCGACGGGGACGGCTGGAGGAGCTCCTGGCCATCCCGGACAAGATTCGGCAGGAGGGCGAAGACTATCTCAAGGTGCACCGCCTCAGCGACGAGGAACTGGAGGACATGGCCGAGGACGAGCGCGTCCGTATCGAGGAGCGACTGGAACACCTGACCATCGCCCGCAACATTGACGACGTAAAAGCCGAGATCGCAATAGTGGATCGCCTCATCGAAGGGGCCGAACGGGTGAGGGCACAGGAGAGCGAAAGCAAGCTGGTTCACCTGCGCGATCAGGTACTGGCCAATTTAGACGACCGCAAGTTGCTCATCTTTACCGAATTCCGCGATACGCTTGACTACCTGGTGGAAAAGCTGCGCGGCTGGGGCTACAGCGTGAGCATCATTCACGGTGGCATGAACATGGACGCCCGGGTTGACGCCGAGCACCAGTTCCAGCACGAGACCCAGATCATGGTCGCCACCGAGGCAGCCGGCGAAGGCATCAACCTGCAATTCTGCTCACTGATGGTCAACTATGACATCCCCTGGAACCCCAACCGGCTGGAGCAGCGCATGGGCCGGGT
>CAYNKW010000336.1:1353-4557 GCA_964397845.1 uncultured Anaerolineae bacterium | reverse complement strand
ACGATTCAAGCGCCCAGCGAGGCTGCGATCAGTTCTATGGGGCAGAACTTGGCTCCGCTCTGGCCCATCTTGGTTCGCTCGTCCACGACGAACGTCCGCCCACTGGATTCGACCAGCGCACGCTCGTTGCCAATGTAGGTGACGTTTGTCGGGTTGATGACCATTGGAATTGCTCCTTGTCAGACCAAGACCCCCAAAGTCCTTGTTGTGATAGGAAAGTATATCCGCTCCAAGGCCCGTCCTCGGGCCGACGCCCCCGCGGACGGGGGCTGGAGCGAAGCTATGTTTTCTTGGAAAACCTCGGTGGTCTGAATGTTCACCTGGACAACGCTCGAGTCAGGTCAGTCGGGGTTACTCCTGGCGACTCTATGCCCTCCGCCGCGTAAAAGGCGGCGATGGTCTGCTCCACGTCTTCCAGGGTTACACCGGCCAGGGCCACCTCCAGCGCCTCCAGCTTTTCGGCCGGGTAGAAGAAAAAGTCGCCGGAGAGCGAAACCCAGGTGATACGGCCATCTTTGACCTCGAAAGTGGCGCGGATCAGGCCGCCAGGGGCTTTGTGCATCCGCTGCAGGACGTTGACGCCGGCAGCGATTTTCACGTCACGGCCTGGCACGCGCTTGCCCCGCTTATGGAGCCACTCGTCGCTGGTGAGCAAGGGCTCCAGTTCCTGTGCCTCCCCATACACGGCCGGCGGCAGGTCGGCTGGCTCCAGTGGCCCCAGCACCTCCTCGAAACGACTCACCAGCACAGGCACGATTTCTTCCAGCATCGGCGTGCGGCCCGTCTCTCGCTTCAGTGTGGTGAGGTTCTCGTGCAACGTCCGATAGATCTTGTCGCGGAACTTTTCGTCGGGCACCTTGAGCACACGCACCATCGTCTCGTAGTCAAAGTCCATGATGACGTTGCCGACGAGAACCACGTGGTCGGCGATCTCGGCCGCGCCGGTGCCAGAGATCTTGCGCCCGTCAGCGGTGATGACGTCGTTGACCGGCCTGTACACGGCGGGCACGCCCAGGTCACCGTAGGTCCTGGCCACTGGTTCCAATAGACGGCGGTAAAGGTCTTCCTTGCTCCCCCGAGCCAGGGGGTGATCCTTATGGAGGACCACCTGGAAAAAGAGTTGCTGGTCATCCAGGTAGGTGCCACCACCACCGACTTTGCGCCGGAAGACAGGAAAGTTGTTAGCGCGGCAGTAGTCCAGGTCTATGTCTTGATCCACGTCTTGATGGCAGCCGATGCAGACGTAAGGCTCGGCGGGGGCTAGCAAAATGAGACCCTCCATACCCAGGCGGGGCAGGGCGTGATACAGTAGTTGCGAATCGAGCCAGGGCACGTGGCCCAGGTTGTACAGCTTCATGGCGTTTTCCTCTCCCATTTCTTCACCTGGTGAATTCAGCAAAAATCGCCGGTTGCCAGCCACGGCCGGGCGTCATTGGCCGGCAACAGGCGATTCGCGACTCATTGAGGCTACGGATGTTATTTGCCGTACTTTTCCCGCTCGGCGGCGATAAATTCGGCAAATTCGGAATCCGATGGCTTCATCAGGCCCTCTGGCTCGCCGGACAGTTCCACTTTGGCAAACCAGCCTTCACCGTAGGGATCCTCGTTGATGATCGTGCTCTCCCACTCGATCTCCTCGTTGGCCTCGACGATCTTGCCGCTGACGATGGCCTTGATGCGGCCCACCCACTTGCCCGACTCCAGGGACATGAACGCCTCACCGAACTTGATCTCGCGACCCACGCGGGGCACTTCGGCGTAGACGATCTCGCCCGCCAGGTCCTGGCCAAAATCGCTCAAGCCAATGGTGGCCGCCTTGCCTTCGATGCGGGCCCAGTTGTGTTCCTTGTCGTACAGCAGATCATCTGGGAAGTTGTACTGGTCAATGTTCATGGTCATATTCCTCCTTACGCGTTGTTCAGGGGTGGGCAATTGGCGTATCTTGCCCAACCAATGGTCATAATAGTCAGAGATGGGTTATCGCACGGACTCCCACACCAACTCGCTGATGTCCAGCGTCCGAATGCGAATCTTGTTCCTGCGCGCCGCGCCCAGCAGCGTTCGCTTGCACTGCTGGCAGGCGGTGATGATAAACTTGGCACCGGTCTCCTCGGCCTGACGCATCCGAGTGCCAGCGACGGCCCAAGTAGTTTCGGCGTTAGCCATCTCCACATCGCCGCCGCCGCCGCAACAGAGCGAGTTCTCACGGTTGTCTTTCATTTCGACGAAAGTAATGCCCGGGATCGCCTGGATGATCTGACGCGGCTCGTCGTAGATGCCGCTGGTACGCCCCAGGTCGCACGGGTCGTGGTACGTCACCACCTTGTTCACCGGCTTCAGGTCGAGCGCACCATCCATCATCATGCCAGCCAGGAGTTCTGTTTCGTGCAGCACCTCAAAACCAAGGGGTTCGCCCAGGATTTCGGGATAATCGTGCTTCCAGGTGTGGTAGCAAGAAGGACAGGCTGCTACCATCTTGGTGGCTCCCATGGCGCGGACTGTTTCCACGTTGTGGCGTATCATGTCGTGGGCGTGCCTGCCCATACCGGCGATGATGAGCGGAAAGCCGCAGCAGTATTCTTCACCGCCCATGGTGGTATAGTTGACGCCAGCTTTGTCCAAGATGGACACAAAGCTTTGCGGCACGCTGTAGACCATGGGGTAGAAGGTGGCCACGCAACCCATAAAGTAGACGATTTCCGCGCCTTTTCTGCGATCCAATCCCTCTGGCACGGCGTCCATGTTGGCCGTCCAGTCCAGCCGGTTTTCATTGGGATCGCCAGAGATGTTGTGGTTTTCGCTCACCGTCTCCAAGAGATGGTCAAAGACGGCCGGATACTCACCCAACTCCACCAGTTGCTCGCGCATGGCGATCCAGAGCGGACGGGTGTCAATCCCCACCGGGCAGACGACGCTGCAGAGTGCACAGAGCGTGCAATCAAAGGTGCCCCTGGAGAAAGACTCGATCTTTTCCTCGGTGGGGGGGCGATGACCGAACAGCCAGCCGATGAGCGGCGCGTACTGCCCGCGCGCGAACGAGCGTACTCGCTCGATCTTTTTGAGGGGTGTGATCTCCTCGTTCTCGACTTCGACATAGGTAGGGCACCATTTAACGCACTCACCACAGCGGGTGCACGAATCGAGCTCCACCAACTGCTTGACCGTGAAATGCGATAGATCGAGTTTGAGCATGAGGTCTCTCCG
>CAYNKW010000336.1:0-1253 GCA_964397845.1 uncultured Anaerolineae bacterium | reverse complement strand
TCTTTCAGAGCCGTATTGACCGCGACCATCACTGGACTGATCAAAATGTGGAAGAACTTGCTGAACGGCAGATAGACGACGAACGCGACCACCAGTGCCACGTGGGCGTACCACAACCACGAGTACACGACGGGCCACGACAGCGGGAGCAGGTCGAATAGCAGCGAGATGGGATAGCCGACGAACGAGAAAGCCGCCAGGCCGGGGCGCAGGTCGGTGACGACGATGCGTACGCCCTCCACCACGAACCCCATCAGGAAAATGCTCCCCAGCAGGGCGATGGCGACGGCGTCCTGCCCGCCGCTGATGAGCTGAGCATCGCGCACGACGAAGCGCCGGACGAGCGCCAGTGCCGCGCCGACGATGACCAGCAGCGCCAGCAGGTCGTAGGCCAGGGCGATGGCCGGCGTGTTCTTGTTTACCAATGCCTGGGTCAGCGGGTGGATAGGCGCTATCCAGGCCAGTAGCCAGATCAGGGCGCCCAGCAACATCCGGGCGCCAAAGGCCCAGAACATCAGAGCATGGGTGATCCAGCGCGAAAGGCTCTCGCGCAGTAGCCGCCAGTGCAGGAGGCCATCTACCAGGAACGACCAGATGAATCTGAGCACCCGGATCGAGAAGACAAAGTCGAGCACGGCGAGGATGATGCGCCCGGTCCGGCGCGGGAGCGAGACCCGGCCGCGCCCCACGCTACCCTGCATCCAGATGGAGGCCACCATCAGCATCCCCAGGCCAAAGACCAGCGCCCCGACCCAGGAAAAGGGGTCTTTGACCACCAGCGAGGCATCGTGACAACCCAGGCAGAGAAAGCTGCGCGGCGGCAACTCGGCCGCCGGCGCACTCACCGGCTTATCCGATGTGTGGCAGCGGGTGCAATCCACCTCACGGACCACCGCTGCCAGTTCTGGGCTATCGGGCGACTCGCCCTCCAGGTGCTCGGGCAGCACGACGCGGATGCGTCCACTGCCCGGATTGCGCTCGACGGTGGCAACTTGAAGGTGGCAGGCCACGCAATCCACGCTGGCGTGTGGCTCGGAGCGACCAATGTGGCTGGTCAGGCTGTAAAAACGTCCGTCAGGCCGCGTCGAATGTATAGAGCCCTGGAGATCGTAATGACAGGCCGTGCAATCCTGGTTACGGGTGGGCATCAACGCCAGGTCGTGGGGGTAGTGCTCGGCCCCCTCGTGACAATCCTTGCACTCGATCCAGCGCTCAGGGCCGTTGTGTACCGTCCCGGCCTGCACGCTCTTGGG
>CAYNKW010000335.1:0-4587 GCA_964397845.1 uncultured Anaerolineae bacterium | reverse complement strand
TTAGAGGCGGTTGTTGAGGGCGAGGATCACCTCGACGCGCCTGCTCTATTTTACCACAAGCGAAGACAGATAGCAAACTCTTGTCTGAAGATGGGTGTATTTCAATTGCGTTGGTCTCACCAGCGCTCGTACCGCACCAGCTCAGAGAGCGCCTTGCGCTTTTTGGGCCTGGGTTGGTCCGCCGGGTAGCCCAGCGGCGTGAAGGCGATTGGTTCCACGCCGTCGGGCAGGCCCAGCACCTCGCGGGCTGCCACCGGATCAAAGGCGCCGATCCAACAGGTGCCCAGCCCGGCGTCCGTGGCGGCCAGGATCAGGTGATCCATGGCGATGGTCACGTCCACGTCGTTGTAGTTCTTGCCGTCGCTGCGCACCCAGTTCTGGGCGGGAATCCCGCAGGCGCAGATGACCAGCGGCGCCTGCACGAACCAATCTCTGCCATAGATGCGCCTCAATTCTGCCTCTCGCCCTGCCGTATGGATCACGATAATCTGAAAGGCTTGGCGGTTGGCCGCGGTGGGTGCCAGGCGCACCGCTTCGAGCACCCGTTGCAGCTTGTCCTCCTCCACCGGGTCGGGTTTGTACGCCCGTACGCTGTACCGCTTTTTGATGAGCTCTGCAAATTTCATCCTTTTCCTCCTTGGACTGTGTCATTTGCCCGTCCACTCGTTTTACTAGCGGACACTTTTGTCGAACAACCAGGCTGTCCGGACTTTGGCCATTTTGAGGGGTGAGCATCCCCAGATGTGAATGGGCCTACAAGATGCTGCTCATTCACCGTACAGCACATCTATCACAATGCGCACCGGCTTTGTCAACTCGTACACCTTGTACGCCGACGGCGCCTTGAGGCCAATGGAAAAACCCAGGTGAGCGTCGCTGAAGGTGGGGTAAGGGCCAATGCGGGTCACTCGAGGGTTGTCCGGCGGAACGAGGGGCAGCCGCTGGCCGAGGGGAAAGTCATAAGCGTACAGGTCGCTCACCATCAGGTCGATGCGCGCCGCGCCCCACGAGGGGTCGTGGCCCGTGGGAAAGGGATCGGCCGCGTTGTCCACCTCGACGAACTTGAACAGAGGGAGGTGGTCTCCAGGCTCGGTCATCTCCCAAACCACTCGCAGCCAGCCCGGATGCAAGCCGAACCGCACGTCTGCCAGGGTCCATACTGCCCCCAACCTGCCCCCCTGCCGCACCACGCCCAGGTAAGCCGAGGAAACCTGTGTCGGCGTGCTGGTGGGCGCCACCGCCGGTGGGGTCGGGGTGGGGCTGGGCGTCGGGGTGGCGGTCGGTGGTGGAGTGGGAGAGTCAGTAGGGGTCGGTGTGACTGGCTCGACGGTGCCTGCTACAGACGTGGCGCTGGGGCTGACCGTTGGGGTGGGCGCAGGTTGTAGAATATTGCAGCCCGCCAGGCCGGTAAGCACCACTACCAGGAGACATAGCGCTGCTCGCTTCATACATACCTCCTTCGCTCAATATGGTAAACGCAGACTGGCATCTTTGGACTCTCAGGGATGACATAGCGGCCATGAGGTTCTCCCAATCACCAAAGTTCCCTATGGCTGGCTGGCCAGCCCGCCCGCTGTCTCCCCGCCGTCAATCACGAAATACTGCCCCGTGATAAAGCTCGCTTCGTCGGAGGCGAGAAAGGCAAAGAGAGCAGCCACGTCTTCCGGCCGGCCCAGCCTGTCCAGGGGCACCTTGCTCGCAAAGGCACGCTGCGTCTCCGGCGTGTACTCTGCTTCCTGCATTGGCGTCAGAATGAAACCTGGACAGACGGCGTTGACGCGCACCCTGGGGGCCAGTTCCAGGGCCATTGAGCGCGTCAATTCGATGGCCCCTGCTTTCGAGGCATTGTAATCGGCGTAGTAGTGATAGCCCATCAAGCCGTTGGTCGAACCCATGTTCAGAATGACGCCGCCACCTCCTGCCAGCATCCGGCGCGCTGCTTGCTGCGCCACAAAGAATACGCCGTTGAGATTGACCTCCATCACCTGGCGCCACTCCTGGGGCGAGATATCCACAAAGCGGTGTCGAATGCTGATCCCGGCGTTGTTGATCAGAACGTCCAGTCCCCCCAGCAGGCCGTCCAGTTCTTCAAAGGCCCGGGCGACGTCGTCAGCGTTCGAGACATCGGCGTTGATAAAGCCACCCAGTGCCGGGAGTTCGCGCTCGAGTCGCCTGAGCGCGGCATCGTCGCGATCCAGCACGACGACGCGCGAGCCCTCTTCCAGGAAGCGCGCTGCCGTCGCCGTGCCGATGCCGCCCGCCCCGCCGGTGATAAGCACCCGTTTGTCTTTCAGGCCACGCATGGTCTCCTCCCTACCCGGCCAGCCCGCCGCCGTCCACCACCAGGGCTGCGCCGGTGACGAAAGACGAGGCGTCGCTGGCGAGATAGAGTGCCGCCTGGGCGATGTCTTCTGGCCGGCCGATACGCCCCAGGGGCCGCTGTGCCGCTTCCGCCAGGAAACGCTCGCTCGGTTGGCCAATCTGCCGCGCCTCATCGCGCAGCATGGGGGTGTCGGTATCGCCGGGGCAGATGCAGTTGACGCGGATATTCTGCTCGCTGTGGTCGAGCGCCATGGCCTTGGTCAGCAGCACCACGGCCCCCTTTGAGGCGCAGTATGCAGCCGCCCTGCGCCCGCCGACCAGTCCCCAACCCGATGCCGTGTTGATGATCACGCCGCCGCCTGCCTGGGCCATAAAGGGAACCGCGTACCTGGCGAGCAAAAAGACCGACTTGACGTTGACTGCCATCACCTGATCCCACTCTGCTTCGGTAATCTCTAACACCGTGGCCCGCCGGATGATGCCGGCGTTGTTAAAGAGGATGTCGAGCCCGCCCAATTGGTCCACAGTCTGCTGCACAGCGCGACGGCAATCGGCGGCGAGGCTCACGTCGCAGCGCAGGAAGATGGCCTGCCCGCCGTCGTCCACGATCGTTCGGGCCACGGCCCGCCCACCAGCCTCATCCAGGTCCACAACCGAGACCGCTGCGCCCTGGCGGGCGAAGAGCAGGGCCGTCGCCTGTCCGATGCCCGACGCCCCACCGGTGATGAGAGCCCGTTTGCCTGTTAAATGACCTATGATTTCCTCCTTTTAAAAATCATCATTGCACCTGTTTTAACAGGTTTTCTACATTAGCCGTTGAATTCATTCAATGGCTTACCCCACGAATCCGCAAAGAACCTAAAATGATACCTTGTAAATGATTTGCTCGTTGTACCCGGTTACTACCCTTATATAGCCACCGAGCATCCTGTCTACCGCCCGATCAGCGGTGTCAACCCAAAGAGGCCGTCCACCCAGTGAATTGATCTTTTCAGCAGTGCTCACAACGATAATGTTGTCTTGGCCCACTTTTTTGATAACCTTTGGGCTTATCTGCTGATTCCCTCGGCCAAAGATGTAACCTTGGCCGCCGATAGGGGTGACGATTATCTTTGCCTCGTGTTCTTCAAGAAGCTCCAAAAGTTGAAACTCGTTCACGTCAGCCGCAACCAGTTTTCCTTTGGCTACTATGTCCACGCCTATCAACGTTTTGTTCAATCCCAACCTGGACGTGATAGCCCTGGTTGTGGTCCCAGGCCCGATGATGTAAAGGCAGTCGTCCTCCATTCTATCTACGACGTCACAGGCTATTGCTTCCAGGGATGCCTTTTCTCCGGGGTTACTTGCCGTCTTTAGGCTTTGGACCAGTCTTCTGTGAAACGGAATCTTGAGGTAACCGTACAGTTTCGCCGAAACGATGTCCTGTCGAAGGGCTTCTTCGTCTACATCCATGACCTCGGCCTCTCGCAGGCTGGATGCCCTTCCCCGCAGATAGGACACCGCCAGCTCTCCCGCGCTTCTCGGGTTTGTGCCAAAGACGGCCGAATGGATCTTGACCCCCGCAGGGATGCCAAGAACCGGGAGTTCTGCACCAACGGCATTGTAAATGTCCCTGGCCGTGCCATCTCCGCCGGCAAAAAGCAAGAGGTTCACCTTCAAGTGCAGCATTTCCTGGGCTGCACGCCTGGTGTCTTTCGCCGTCGTTTCAGCCTGCTTGATTGAGCCAATGACTGTGGGCTCAAAACCACATTCTCTGGCCGCGTCTTCTCCCATTTCATCGGGATAAGTGATGACCTCGAGATCGTCCCTTATAGGCTTGATCCTTTCAAAAGCCTGGATAGCCCGGTTTAGCGACTCGGGCACAGCGCCCAGCTCGAGAGCCCTCTTTTGTACCTCCGCTCCATCGCTCCCTTTGAGTCCGACTCGCCCGCCTATCCCGGCAATTGGATTGACGATCAAGCCTAATCTTCTTTCTCCCACTTTGATCATCCCTTTACCCTGGCGAAGGTTAGGCGACAGATTTCGGGCCAGAAGTGCCTTCGCCTGCCGGGAACCGATCCATTTGCAAGGCAATTCGCAACCTTTGCAAGAGTGGCTGTATGTTTACACTCTTTTGCCTGCAACGAGTCACGTCCTCCACTTGCCGAAGCAAGGCAAAAAAGTCATCCTGAGCTTGTCGAAGGATGACTTTTGCCAGCGTCGAGATTCGTCATAGGTCATTTGTGCATCTGCCGATTTCCTGCCTGGACATCAGTACACCTCATC
>CAYNKW010000334.1:0-4587 GCA_964397845.1 uncultured Anaerolineae bacterium | reverse complement strand
TATGGCACTTTAGGGGTACGACTAAATGGCATTTCGCAGGCCTGAGGACCAAGGGCAAAGGGCTCAGGGCAGGCTCTGGGGCTTTTGTCACCTCTGACTTTGACGTGGCGTGTGATGGGCGTGTCAGCACAGTGTACTGTAGTACACTACAGTGTACTTGACCAGCCACGCTGTTCCGTCGCCAAAGTTCATACGCTCGCCTTTGCGCTTCCAATAGCGATTGACGCTCCATCCGCCAGTTTTGCGAGGATGGCGAAAGCGTGCCCAGCGATACAGCTTGCGGAAGAGTTGGACATCCATGCTTGCATTGCCCTTTCGCGCATAGTGGGAATTCCGAGGCCACGTAGCTCGGTGCTCCCTCGTTTTGCGATATAGGTTCTCCGTATCAAGTCTGCCTGCCAATGCGACACACCCTTCAGTCCCGCTTGGGCTTGCGGCCCTGTGGTTAGGCCCCACAGGACTAACCGCGATTGGTAGCCAGTCGCACGCCGTAGGCCTGTCCTGAGCAGAGTCGAAGGAGCAGCGCTCTCTCCCCTCCACCTGGGGGTCAGGAGTTGATGTTTTGCACTTTTTGTGCTATTATCTCACCTGAATGGACACACAGTTGTCAAGGTTCTGGCGACTGGAAGGTCGTGGCTACCTCCGGTCACCTAACCCTTGCCGCCCATCCCCTGGACTATGTCCAGTTTCGGGTGAACGGGTCGCACCAAGCGCATTCAGCCGACGCCGCTTGCACGGCTGGTAGCGGCGGTGAGTCTGCGTCCGCAAGTAGTTTTCTAGCGAGGTCGCCTGCTTCGGTGGCGCGGCGCGGCGGATGCCTCCGCTGCGCTCCGGCCATCCGCTTGCTAGCCTGCGGCTCGCTGACGCTCGCCTCCGCCTATCAAGCGGATGAACCCGACCATCGCCGCCCATGATAATGGAACTGAGGCATTCGGGCCAACCCTAGGCGCCAGGGACCAAGTGGCAGCCGAGCCAAGCCTGCGGTGGGCGAGTGAGTTGAGCCCGGCCTGACTTGTGCGGCAACCATGACGGCGTGATGAGAGGGAGGCCAAGCCCGGAGGAGGAGAAAGGATGGAAGAGATGACCGCGGCTGGCCAGCCTGCCGAGTATCTGGAATTGCTGCTGGATTACCTTGCCTGCCCGCTGGACAACTCGGTTCCGCTGTCGGCGGTGCGGAATGCCACGGGCGAGGTCGTGGCCTTGAGGTCGAGGGATGCCGAATATCAGGTTGTCCACAATGTGCCTCGCCTCGTCCCGGGACTCGGCGAGGGTGCCAGGGGCGATCTGCCGCTGTGGCAGGCGCACCAGAGGAAGATGTGGCGGGAATACCAGGATGGGGCTGAAAGTATCTTCACGGTCGAGGGCAACGCCATGGGCCGTCACGTGGGTGAGATCATCGCCCGATCGGGGGGAGGGCTCTACCTCGATGTGGGATGTGGGGCGTTGGCACGGCCTGTGTACATGGCAACGTCGAACGGGCCCGTGGAGTGGATCGGCGTCGATCCCTTCCTCGGTGACATCGCCAGGCAATTTCCTTTCGTGCAGGGCTTGGGGGAGTACCTTCCCTTTCGACGCGAGACGTTTGACGGTGCACTCTATGCCGGGACGATCTATCACCACCTGGATCCGCGGCGCTCGCTGAGGCGCGTGCACAGCGTACTCAAGCCGATGGCCAAGCTGTTCGTGTGGTATACTGCCAGCCGGTTAGGACGGAGGTACCTGATCTGGCGAGGGCTGCGGGCCCTGGGCTTTGCCCGGATGTACAACGAGGATTACCAGTGGGCGTTTACGCCGAAATCGTTACGGACCTTGCTTGAGCGGGCTGGCTTTGCGGTGGAGGATAGTGTCTTTTTGTGTGAGGCCTGCCCAGACTTTTCGAGGTGCGATCATGCGAGCGAGTACTTGACCATCGCCCATCGCATGTAGCACAGGGTGCGCGAAGGTGTGCGTGTCTGGTTCCAGGGGGCTGGCGAGGCTTCCAGACGGCGAAGCCGCCCAACAAGTCGCTGGAGCTGACCGCCTAATCGAGTGCCCCATTGTTGCTGGTCATGGTTTTGTGTCGTCTCGTTGATTGTTGGGCACGTGGTGTCACCCGGCGGCAGCTCAGCTCTGGTCGTTGGGGTGCAATAGGAAACAAGAGGCCTGGGGAGAGAAAAGGAGGTCCGGCGAAATGAAAAGGTTAGCTCACTACTGGTTTGTGGGTGTGGCAACTGTGGCCGGTCTGGCCCTCGTGGGCCTGTTGCTAGCGTGGTGCACATTGACCGCATCGTCCTCTGCATCCGCAGAGCAATCCCATGCTGGAGAGAGTGGGTCAGCTGCCCAGGTCTCAGCCGGTTCCGAGTTCACGGTCTGCACCGCCTCGGGAGGGCAGTCGAGTCCAGCCATCTATGATGACGTCGTGGTCTGGCAGGACTTTCGCGGCGGCCAATGGGACATCTACGGCTACGACCTGACCAGCGGGCATGAGTTCACCGTCTGCACCTCCCCGGGTTTTCAGTACTACCCAGCCATCTACGGCGACATTGTAGTCTGGAACGGCGGTCAGGGCACCGACCTCGACATCTATGGCTACGACCTGAGCACCGGGCACGAGTTCACGGTCTGCACTACCCTGGGTGCGCAGATGAGTCCAGCCATCTATGGCGACGTCGTGGTCTGGCAGGACTTTCGCGGCGGCCAATGGGACATCTACGGCTACGACCTGACCAGCGGGCATGAGTTCACCGTCTGCACCGCCTCCGGCGATCAGAACAGCCCAGCGATCTATGGCGACCTCGTGGTCTGGAATGACCATCGCGGCGCTGACTGGGACATCTATGGCTACGACCTGAGCGCCGGGCAAGAGTTCACGGTCTGCACCTCCTCGGGTCATCAGTACTACCCAGCGATCTATGGCGACATTGTGGTCTGGGAGGACTGGCGCGGCGGCACTTCTATGGGCCACGTCTATGGCTACGACCTGGGCACCCAGCAGGAGTTCACTATCAGTATCGCCGCCGGCGAGCCCGGGCCAGCGATTCATGGTAACATTGTGGTCTGGGCCGACGATCGCGGTACTGACGCCGACATTTACGGCTACGACCTGAGCACTGGGCAGGAGTTCACCGTCTGCACCGCCTCGGGCGATCAGCGGAGTTCAGCCATCTATGGCGGCATTGTGGTCTGGAGGGATTGGCGCGGCGCCGGCGGCGACATCTACGGAAGACAGATCGGGTTCCGCATCTACCTGCCTACCATTATGAGGAATCACGGCCCGTGACCGAGTGGACAACGCCCTGGAGCAGAATGGCTTCGCTCTCTCTCCATCGCCGCCCACCGATTAGCTGCAATGTCAAGGGGTAGAACCTTAAAATTTCAAGCGAATTCAACGTTGCGAGTTCTGGGCAGAGACAAAAAACATCCCCCATACCCTGCCGCTGTCTTGTCATAATATGACACTTAGCGGGGGTGAAACAGGGTTATGCTATTGTTCGGGCTGCCGACTGAGGGTGAGCTCAGCAGCAGCAGAAGTATTTACTCACCCCACAAGCAAAGGCTGCGGCGCATGCCTGCGGGTCCTCGAACAGGGGAGAAAAGGTATTTTCCCTCCTGGGAGGGGAGAAGCGTGACACTAGCTCGAGGGAGCCAGTTCAGGACGTAGAGCGAGAAGCTCGTCGACAGGAGCGATGACGCGTTTGCAGCCACACTTGAAGGCGCGGCGGCTTCGCGCCGCATGAATCCTAATCGTTGGCAGCAGCCACAGAGCAGGGGGATTGAGCTATCAAGAGAGGAGGTGAACAAATGGAGAATCAACCAACCTTCTTCGACTTTGCGGCCGAGGTGGGTCTGACGAAACACATCGGAGGACTCGAGGCCACAGAAGCGCTCATTGAGCTATGTCACATAGGCAAGGGCAAATACGTCTTGGATGTTGGCAGTGGTGTTGGGGTGACGCCTTGCTTCATCGCGAAAAGGTATGGCTGTCGAGTCGTCGGCGTGGACATTTCTGAGAGGATGGTCGAGAGGTCCAAGGAAAGGGCAAAGAGAGAGAAGGTAGCAGACAGGGTTGAATTCAGGGTTGCAGATGCACAAGACCTGCCTTTCGAGGATGCCGTTTTCGATGCCGTCATTACCGAGTCTGTAACCTCCTTTCCAAAAGACAAACAGAAAGTGGTCAACGAGTACGTGCGGGTGACGAAGCCGGGAGGATACGTCGGACTCAACGAGTCAATCTGGCGGAAGGTACCGCCGCCACCAGAAGTGGTGGCCTGGGCATCGCAGGATGTGGGTACCAACGTGGAACCACTGACTTCTGATGCTTGGGCAGGGTTGCTGGAGGGCGCTGGACTGAGAGAGATAACTGTGAGGACCTACGAAATCAACACCCAAGACGAGGCGAGAGGGATACTGCGACGGTATGGTTGGGGAGGAATGCTGCGCGTGCTGTGGAGAATACTGTTACTCTATGCCAGAAGTCCAGCCTACAGGAGATTCGTGAAGGGAGTACGAGAGGGTGGGGTCACACCGGAGAACCTTGAGGAGTATTTCGGATACGGGTTATTTGTCGGGCAGAAGTGAATGAAGGAGTGAGTGGGAATCTCGTCAAAC
>CAYNKW010000333.1:0-4604 GCA_964397845.1 uncultured Anaerolineae bacterium | reverse complement strand
AAGCGGGGGTCGTTCTACTCCTACGGCGAGTTGCGCCTGGGGCAGGGGCGGGAGAACGTCAAGCGCTTCCTGCGAGAGAACGCAGAGGTCGCCTTCGAGATCGAGAATCACATCCGCGAAGCGGCTGGCCTGCCCCTACACCAGCCGGCCAACGCAGAAGAAGCGGACAAGCCTCAAAAAGTAGCTAACGAAGATGAAACGGATGATCTGGCCGCCATCCTGGCCAGCGATCAGGCCCTGAAGCCGGCTGAGACGGCTTAATCGAGATCGCTCTCGCCCTCGCTACGCCGCAGTTCGTCCATCTCTGGCCAGGTCAACCCTGCCCAGCGATAGACTCTCAAATCCACACGGTCGTCCGGCCCAAAGACGATGCCCTCAGCTTCCAGGCGCCCCCGTTGCAGATCGGCGTCGTGCTCTTTGCACGAGGTGCTGATGCGTCCCTGGGCGTTGATCACCCGCTGCCAGGGAACGTCACAGTCTTCGGGCAGCGCGTGCAGGGCCCATCCGACAGTCCGGGCCGCGCGCGGCTGCCCCAGCAACGCGGCGATCTGGCCGTAGGTGGCTACCCTGCCAGGGGGAATCTGCCGCGCGACGCGGTACACCTGCTGAAAGAAACTGCTCATGGCAGCGAGCCTATTCACCAACGTTCAAGAAGGTGACGTCACGCTGCATTAGCATAATCAACCACAAACCGTGCGGCGCATCGTCGTCCAACTCTAGCTTGATGGCGAGTATCGAACCGCCTTTGAATGAATGAGTCTCCGGCTCGCCAACCCGCCAGTAATCCGATAGCGTTCGATCGTGCATTGTCAGACTGATGGCATCCTCCAGCCGGTCGGCCAGCACCGGCGCATCGGCTTCGGCGTCTTCGGAGTCGTCGTAAGCCAGGGCGATGACCATTTCTTGATCGTCGCTGTCGTCCAGGTAGCCAAAACCCACCAGTTCGTAGGGGTGCAGCGGCTCGCTATACAACTCGGCCAGTTTTTTCCTGATCTCCTCCTGCATCTCTGCCGTTACGTTAGGCCCAAGGCCTACTGCCACCGAGTTGTGGAACCGCTCCCCTTCCAAAATTGCCGCGCTGACCACCGGCCCCATCGCCCGGGCCAGGGCAGCGTAGGTTGGGTCATCGGCCAGCGAGTCACGCCGACCGGCTTGAGCATCTAACACTTTCTCCAGTATATCGGTAGCCGGAGCGGCGACGATCATGCTCTCGCTGACCATAATCCGGTTCAGGCTGGCCAGGGCTATCCTGCTACCCTCATGCTCCAGCTCTATTTCGAAATCATCGCGGATGTGATAATAAGCCGTGCCTTCGTACTCGTCCTCTTTGTAGTCCAGCTCGTCCAGAGCGTCTTGGATGTTGTCGGCGTCAAAAGTCCCCTTCATTACACCAAAATACTTTGGCGGCTGCCCGACCGTGATCTCCCGGTCCAACTGGAACCAGTCATAGCCAAAGACATCGCGCCATTGCATCGCGCCGCGTTGAGCGCCCGCAAAGTTTGACCTCCAGACATTTCTAGACACCTGCATCCACTGCGTTCTTTCTTCATCCGACAAATCATTGAGATCATCGTAGTCTTTGACCTCTGGCATGTCGTAAGCTTCCACCAGCCGGCAAAAGTCCCCAAACCAAATCTCCTCCCGAAAATCGGCCCTGTCAGGCACAAAGGCCAGCATGCGCAGCAGTTCGGTCTTCTCGGTACCCGGCAGCCAGCCCTGATTTCGGGCCAGGAAATAGCCACCCACGGACAGGCCGGCGCACACGATCAGCGCCACCACGACCAGCACAATTACGAGCAAAGGGCTAAATCTCTGCCGGCGAGCAGTTGATTCCGTCATCGTCACACCTCCACAAGTTTTGTGGCAGGCGGAAGCTGCCTGCCGATCGCTCTGAATTGCGCTCATTATACCGGAGGGGAAGGCGATTGTCAAAGAAGGGTCTTACCTCTTATCGCGAGACCAACGGCAAATAGACCCGCTCTGTCAACTCGATGGCCGCTGTATCGCCCACGCTCACGCGATCCAGAGTGGCGGCGAAAGAGTGCTCCGAGCAATTGACGGTCTGGAAGAGCAGGTCCACCGTCTGACCCCGCCAGGCCGACAGATCCAGCGCAGTGAGGGTCCAATCGGAAGCCTGCCACAGCTCGCCCCACGGCACGAGGTAGTTCGCCTGACCATCGGCCAGGATCACAACCTCCAGCCAGGCGTAGTCGAAGGTGGTTTGAGTAGTGGAGATGGCGTGCAAGAACGACAAGGCCGGCGCGGAGACGGACGGCACCGCCACCGTCTGACGCAGCTTCCACAGTTTGCCGGGTTGGTGATTCTGCGAACATTCGCCGATGGATAGCCCACTGCCCTCCCCCAAGAAAGCCGCTGCCCGGCCATCGAAGGCGGTGGAAGAGAGAGTCACGCCGTCGCTGTCAAGCCGCTCCCAGACAGTCCAGACGTTTTCTCCCTCAAAATCACCGGCCGTTACGGCATTGGACGGCGGGGCCAACGTGAGCGTGATACCGGTCGCGTCGCTGATGGTCACGTAGCGAGGCGCAGGCCACGTGCCGTGACCTTCGGCGCTGGCATAGAAGGCGTATTCACCGGCCAGCAGCGCCCCCGCTGACCAAAACCCATCGTCGCTCGTTACCCAGCTATGCAGCACGCTGGTGCCGCTGACCGTGACCGTGGCGCTCACGACCGGTCTGCCATCAGTGCTTAGCACGACGCCAGACACAGAGACGCCAGGCACGACCAGGGTACTAGCCTGGGGTTCGGTGGGCATCGGCTCTTCAAGACCGGCGTGATCGCGGGCGCGGACGGCAAAGCCATAGGTGTGACTGACGACGCCGGTGAAACTGGCGCTGGTCGCCGTCGTCCCGGTAAACCAGGCCTGAAACGGCCCGCCGTCGTCGTTGAACCACACGTCATAGCTGGCGATGCCGGAGCCGGCGTCCTCTCCCTGCCAGCGCACTACAAAGTTCTCTCCGCTGGCAGCCGGAAGCGGTTTGATACTGGAAGTAGGCGGCACCGTGTCGGGCTGCACAAAGGTGCTGGTCTGGGGCACGGAGGGGATCGGCTCCTCGTTACCGGCCCGGTCACGGGCGCGGACGGCAAAGCCAAAAGTGTGGCTGAAAACGCCCGAGAAGCTGGCGCTGATCGCCGTCGTCTCGGTAATCCAGGCCTGAATCGCGCCGCCGTCTTTGTTGAACCACACGTCATAGCTGGTGATGCCAGAGCCAGCGTCCTCTCCCTGCCAGCTCACTGTAAAGCTCTCCTGGGTGGTGGTGAGAGGAAGCGACGCCATGCTGGAAGTGGGCGTCAGCGTGTCGCGCTCTACCAGTATATAAGGCCGCCCGCCGATGTAATAGTTGGTGTCTGTGGGTACGCCCGAGTTCTGATTCGTCGCCGCGGGAAGCGTCAGGGTGTACATGCCATTGGTAGGACTGAGCGTCAGCGTGCGGCTGATGCCGGTGGTGCCCAACGGAGAGGAGGTCGGTTCGATCCAGTAGAGTTGTGCCGTCTCGCCAGTGGCGCTGATCGTGGCCGTGGAGGTGACGCCGCCAGTTGCCCAGAGCGCCAGCACCCGCGATTTGTCGTCGCTTCGGTAAAAGGCTATCCCGTCCTGGCCACTCTTTTTCTCCCGCCAAAGGGGGACCGGATCGCGGAACTGCTCAGCGGCCAGTTGGTAGGCCGCATAAGACGGGCGGGGCTTGCCCTGGGCCGGGTTACATCCAGCGGGCGTAAAGTTCTGCCGCAGGCCAAAGGCATCCTGCGGCGTATTGCCACAGTCGTCGTGGAGCATAAAGTGATAATACCGCTCCACACCGTTGTAGAAGGCCAATGCTGCGTTCTGAATCACATAGGCTGCCTGCTCTTCCATCGTGCCCCGCCAGGGGCTGTTGGGCGGTACGTTGTGATCCGTCGCTGGGTAATCGTCCCACACCGGCACGCCGCTTTCGGTGATCCAGATGGGCACGTGAGACAGGCCGTGGGCATCCAGTGTGGTGCGGGTACGGGCCATCCAGTATTCGCCGTGATAGATGCTCCAGTAATAGTGGAACGAAAAGACGTCAAAGTACGCCTTGGCCGGGTCGCTGCCCATCTGGGCCAGCAAGTCGGACAGCCAGTTGGGCTTCTCAAAAAACGCCAATGCGCCAAGAATAACCGTCGCCTCAGAATCGGCCGATTTGATCGCCTGGTGGGCGACCTCCAGCAAGCGGTAATACTCTACCACCGTGCCGCTCCAGAACTGGTTCAGGTCTTGCTCGTTCCAGATCTCCCAATAGCGCACGCCGACACCGCTTCCCCAGCCTTCCTGTGTGGCCAGGATGCCGCCGGGCTTGTAGCGATTAACCGTATCGGCAACAAAAACCGCCCAACTGTTGCCTTGATTGATCACTTTGCCAGGAGCGGGGACATTGGTGCCATCGGCAAAGATTGGCTCAAAAAGGCCAATGGGTGGTGACGCGGCGGTGCTCACCTCCTCCTGCTGCACTGTGACCTGCCCTGGCAGCGGAAAGATCTTGTCCCGCACGCGGGGCGGCGAGACGCCGGTGGAGCCGGCCGTGGCCCGCATGTCGGGCGTACCCAGCAGGATGGCAATAGGCGTGAGG
>CAYNKW010000332.1:1528-4616 GCA_964397845.1 uncultured Anaerolineae bacterium | reverse complement strand
TGGCGTATACCCCCGCCGCGACTCGAACGCGGGCCACCGGCTTCGGAGGCCGATGCTCTATCCAACTGAGCTACGGGGGCTTGCCAGTACCTGCTCTGATCTTACCTCTTTTTTTCGATTTCGTCAAGCCATCTTGGACTCTGGACAAATCTCGAGAGCCCTTCAGAAACCGGGTTTTTCAGCTTTAAAATAAAGTCTAACCTGTCATGTTTCAGGCTTTACGCCTCACTCTTTTCACTACCGCCCACACCCGCACCGGCTCCACTTTTCCCCGAATTTGCACTTGGCCCAGATCAGAAAACTCGAACTCTCCCCGACGGCTGCCCAGTGCATCGTAGGTCCACCCGCTGACGAGGATGTCGTAATCGGGGTACTCTTTGTTCAGCGCCTCGATGCGCGAGGCCAGGTTCACCGTGTCGCCGATGACGGTGTACTCTTGTCGCTCCTTCGGCCCGACCGCCCCCGCCAGCGCCGCCCCGGTGTTGATCCCCACCCCGATGCCGATCGGCGCTTCGCCGCGCTCGGCCAGTCTCTCGTTCAACTGCTTCAGATTAGCTCGCATCTCCAACGCGGTCAACACCGCCTGGTAGGCGCTCTCTTGCAGTGGCCTGGGCGCGCCATAGATCACCAGCGTGCTGTCGCCGCCAAACTTGTTGACCGTGCCCTCGTGCCTCTGCGCTGCCTCGACCACCACCGGCAGGTATTCGTTCAGCAGTGCCACCATATCCTCCGGTGTGCTCCGCTCCGAGCGTGCCGTAAAGTCCCGAATGTCGCAGAAGAGAACGCTGACCACGCGATTCTCGCCCTCCAGCCTCACCTGTCCCGTGCGGATGGCCTCCGCCACCTCGCGGCTGACAAAGCGTCCAAACATGTCGCGCAGCCATTCCCGCTCCTGCAAGCCAACCACCATCCGGTTGTAGGCATTCGCCAGCATCGCCAGTTCGTCTTTGGTGTCCACACGGAACTGCACCGTGAGATCGCCTTCCGCCACGCGGCGGGCACCGGCGGCCAACTGGCGCACGGGCGCGGTCACCGCCCCGCCGATGGCCTGCGCCAGCAGCACCCCCGACAACACCGCGATCAGCCCGGTCAGCCGGAACAGGTTACGGCTCTCGTCGAGAAACGTCTCGACTCTAGCGCGTCGTACCGCCATGCGCAGCGCGCCGATCTGCTCGCCATCCCGCCCGCGCCGCAGTGGCGTCGAAACAACCCAGACTTGATCATCACGCCAGGTCGCCTCCTCGATCTGGGTGTCAGATGGCATAACCACCTCTTCGCCGATGAGGGCCAACTGGTCAGAGAGGACAATCGTGCCTTCCTCGCCCACCAGGGCTGTGTACGCCGTGTCGTCGCTCCGCAGTTGGTCGGTCAACTCTTGCAGCCGGGCCAGGTTGAGTGTTTCTGTCATGCCGAGCACTTGCTCAAATGTGAGGGCCTGGTCGAGCGGGAGATCGGCCAGCTCGACGTCAAAGCTCTCCGAGGCGACCTGCCCGATCCACTCGGCAGCGGCGACCAGGCTGTCCTTGAGCCTGTCTTTGGCGTGGCGGCGTTCGATGGGGATGACCACCAGTTCGAGCACACCCAACATCAAAACCAGGATGAGCACCATGGCAATCGTCAGACGCGCCCGCAGCGAGAGCCTCGCGCCAATCCTGAGTCGCGTTGGACGGCCAAACAGAGTGTACTCTCCACGCCCGACCCCGGCAGCGTGGGCAGCCAGTTGCCGGGTTGCCCTGGTCAGCGGTGTGCCCAGCCCCCAACTGACGACCACTCCGGCAAAGACGATGACCGCGCCGATAGCCCCCAGCGTGTTGCGCAGTTTGCCCAGAAAGTCCTGTATCGCGCGTGTATCAATCGTCAGGCGCACCAAGCCGATCACCAGGCCGCTGCCGTTGCGCACCGGGGCAGTGGCGTGCATCAGCCATTCTCCATCGTCGCGTGCCGAGTAGACGCCGGCTTTGTCGGTCGTCTCCAACTCGGGCGCCAGGGTGCCAATCTGACGTGTGTCCAGGCCGATGAGCACCACGTTGTCCCGGTCGGCGATGGTGAAATCAACCAGACCGTTAGCAGTCATATCGTCAACAAGCGACTCGAAGCGCAGCAGCGCGTCGGCGTCAAAGTCGAACGTTTGACCCGCCCGGAGCGAGTCAAAGTCGAGCGTCTCGGCGTGGTTATCAGGGGGCAGGCCCATCTCGATCATGCCTGCGTTCCAGGTGACCATCGTGCGCAGGGCGTCGTGAGTTTGCTCTTCGATGCGCACGCGGGCGTGCGTCGTCACCACGGCGAGCAATCCCGCCAGCACGACGGCCATCAGAATTGCCATGCCCAGCACAAAGCGCGCCCGGATGCTGCCCCATCGGAGCAGCCCCACAACCGCCCGGCGCGGGGAGACGATCTCCCGTCGCTCAGGTTGCATCGTCTCGGTGGTACTGCCGCCCAAAATTGCCCGCACTGGCAGCCAGGCCGCCCCGGCGCTAACGAAAGGCGCGGCGATCAGCCCCACCAAACCGTACCGTGATAGAACAGGTCGGTGCTGAGCCCCTTGATTTCCAGGTAGCGCACGTAAAACAGCTCGATGTTACGTCCGACATAGTTGAACACGCCGTCGCCGGTCGCCGGCGTGGTGGTGATGCTGGCACCGCCAGGACCGGTCAGCGAGGTCAGGCTCACATTAACGTTGGTGGCGTCCGCTGTGGGGGCTTTGAATACCAGGTTAAAGGCCATCACCAATATGATGACCTCCTTTTCGTCTGAGTACTCCTGGCGAATCAGCGGCAGGCTCCGCCGACCAGCAGATCCACACCGACTGTCCGGGTAACTATCCGTCGGGCAGGTTATCCACAAAGGTCGCCAGCCGATGGAAATAGGCCTCCCCACCGACCAGGTAGGTATCGTTGTGGCTCGCGCCAGGGATAGGATACCACGCCTTGGGCTCCGGTGCTGCTTCGAACAACATCCGCCCCTCAGCAAAGGGGATCAATTCGTCCCACTCGCCGTGGACCACCAACAGCGGCATCTTGAGCTGGCCGATCTTGGACAGCGAATCGTACTTGACCGGCAATGCGGGCAGGGGAAGGGGGAAGACCAG
>CAYNKW010000332.1:0-1428 GCA_964397845.1 uncultured Anaerolineae bacterium | reverse complement strand
AGTTGTCAAAGTGGTTGTGCCAGTTTCTAAGGGACGAATGGCCGCGAGCCTCACTCGATGGCCGTCTGCCGGGTTTGTGTGCCAATGATACCACAGATCGAGGCAAAGTTCAATGGCAGATCTCGACAGGCGCTACCCGGCTCGCAAAGCCAACCAGAGGCAAGCGCAGGGTTCTGTTTTGTAAAGAGAGGGAGATTGTGCTATAATCGAGGCAAATGAAGCAAAGATGAGGAGCAAGCTATGCTAAAAGAGGCGATGGTCACTTACCCCAAAGGGATTCCGCAAATCTTGAAAATGTCCGATGTCGAGTTTGTAGAGGAATTACGGTTCCTGTCGGCGGCCAAGCTTTACGAGTTAGGCCGTCTCTCTTCGGGCAAGGCGGCTCAATTGGCGGGGATGGAGCGCGTCGAGTTCCTGCGCTCGCTTGCCCAGGTCGGCGTGCCGGCGATCAATCTTTGCGGCGAGGAAATTGAAGCCGAGATTCAGGCTGCAAAGGAGATGGTCGCGCTCAAAGACGACGCAAAAGATTCAAGATCGTTCTGACTAATAAAGATGAGGTACGGATCAGCGTGGACGTAGAGAGGGGTCAGATTACCGAGTTCACTGTGCAATACTTGGCCATGATAGGTGAAAAATGGCAGCCTGTCGTTCGATTTGACACGGCTCATGGCAAGCCGCACATGGATATTAGCCACCCAGATGGTTCGCAGGAAACCAGGATGTATTCTTTTCATGACTATGGCACAGCTTTGACCTATGCTATCAATTATGTCCAGGAACACTGGGAATCCTGGAGAGAAAGGTACGAGAGGGAGACAAGATGACAGGAGAAGAGCAGTTCAAGAAAAACAACGAACTGTTGGCGTTGTTCATGCAACAAGTTCTTGATGACCCCGAACTTGTAGAGCACATCCCCGAGGGAGCGGAGCTCCTCTTTTTGCCCCAGAACGATCCAGAGCTTTGTGAAGCCAATGAGGAATTGGGCAAAGCCCGGCAGGCAGAAGGACGCCAGGTGGCATACATTGAAATCGAACTTGTGCCTCAGGTCAGAACGGTTTTTGTACCCCGCTTGAGATTGGCCCAGATCCCGGCTTGACGAGAGAAACACGGGGAAAACAGACAAGATCTACGAGTCATGGTGTCTCTCCGGCACCAAACTCAACGCAAAAAGGCCGCTCGTGAATTCACGAGCGGCCTTTAGATTTGGGGTATCAGAGGGTTAGAGTCGTTGAGTATGACTCATGCCCTGGGTGGCCTTGTGGCCGGTGCCGCAGAAGGGGGCGTAATCGGCCAGGATGTTGAAGCAGCGCAGCAGGTCGTCGTTCAGCAACCGGCGCTTGATCACCTGGTAGGTCACGCTGCCCACAAAGCCCACCTGCGTGAAACGGTCAAAGCTGACGGCGCGGGTCTCGATGCGGTGGCGGCTCA
>CAYNKW010000331.1:0-4634 GCA_964397845.1 uncultured Anaerolineae bacterium | reverse complement strand
GCGAGCGTACACAGGCACAAAGCTCTTCCTACCCCAAGATATTGAGAAGATACCATCAATCGTTGGAGGACTGGCAATGAAAAGAATGGATGCTGTGGAAAACCTTATTCCGATGGTGATAGAAAGCACCGGGCGGGGCGAGAGAGCCTACGACATCTTTTCCCTGCTCTTGAAATCGCGGATCGTGTTTCTGGGCACGCCCCTCAACGATCAGATAGCCAACGTCATTGTGGCCCAGTTACTCTACCTGGAAAACGAAGACCCAGACAAGGACATCCACTTCTACATCAACTGCCCAGGCGGGCAGATCAACGCCGGTCTGGCCATCTACGACACGGTGCAGCTCATTGGGGCCCCGGTCTCCACCATTGCGGTGGGCCTGGCAGCCAGCATGGGCACCATACTGCTGACCGCCGGCACCAAGGGCAAGCGTTACGCGCTGCCCAACGCCACCATCCACCTGCACCAGCCGATGGGGGGAGTCTCGGGCCAGGTGGCTGACATTGAGATCGCAGCCAGGGAATACATGCGGATGCGCGATCTCCTCAACACCATTCTCAACAAGCACGCCGGGCTGACAGAGGAGCAGATAATGCGCTTTACCGACCGCGACTTTTACATGACCGCGCAGCAGGCGGCCGAGTATGGCATCATTGACGAAGTGCTTCAACCCACCGGCAAAAAAGAAGAGGAAAAAAGAGAGTGAATGAATGATCCTCACCAAAGAGGTTGAAGCTGGAGAGATATAGTTATGCTGAGTCAGGCAGAGCCGCGTTGTTCCTTCTGCCAGCGGAGCCAGGAAGAGGTCCATCGCCTCATCGCTGGCCCGGGTGACGTCTACATCTGTGACGAGTGTGTGACGCTGTGCCAGGAAATCCTGGAGGAGGAGGCCGATCAGGCCCCAGCGCCAGAGTTCAAGTTGGAGCGCATCCCCTCGCCGCGAGAGATCTACCACCACCTCAACGAATGGGTGGTGGGACAGGATCAGGCCAAGCGCGTGCTCTCCGTGGCCGTCTACAACCATTACAAACGCATCGCCCACCACGTGCCAAAAGACGACGTCCTGCTGGAAAAGAGCAACATCCTGCTCATCGGCCCCACCGGCTGCGGCAAGACTTTGCTGGCCCGCACCCTGGCGCACACCCTCGACGTGCCCTTCACCATCGCTGACGCCACGTCGCTGACCGAAGCGGGCTACGTCGGTGAGGACGTGGAGAACATCCTGTTGAGCCTCATCCAGGCCGCCGACTATGACCTCGCCCGCGCCGCGAGGGGCGTCATTTACATAGACGAAATTGACAAGATCGCTCGCAAGACTGGCGACAACCCTTCCATCACCCGCGACGTGTCGGGTGAAGGGGTTCAGCAAGCACTGCTCAAAATCGTCGAGGGAACCGTAGCCAACGTGCCCCCCCAGGGAGGGCGCAAGCACCCGCAACAGGAATTCTTGCAGTTGGACACCACCAACGTACTCTTTATCTGCGGTGGCACTTTCGATGGACTGGAAGAGATAGTGGCCGAGCGAATCGGCGTGCGAGGGCGAATCGGCTTCCCCGGCACACAAGCGCCCAACGGCAAAAAAGAGTGGAGCGAAAGCGGCCTGCTGCGGCACGTCTCGCCCGACGATCTGCTCAAATTCGGTCTCATTCCAGAGTTCGTGGGCCGGCTGCCGATGGCCGTCAGCGTTGACCCGTTGGACAAGGGCGCCCTGGTGCGCATCTTGACCGAGCCCCGCAACGCCATCGTCAAGCAATTTCAGCGGCTTTTTGCCCTGGATGGCGTCGAGTTGGTCTTCACCGAGGATGCCCTCGTCATGGCGGCCGAGGAAGCGATGAAGCTGGAGACGGGTGCCCGGGGCCTGCGCACCATCATCGAGTGCACGCTGCTCGACGTGATGTTCGAGATTCCCTCGCGCCGTGACGTGCGCAAATGCGTCGTCAGCGGTGACACCATCGCCAACCAATCGCAGCCCCTGCTGATGACTCAGGCAGAGCGACCGGTAGAATGGCAATGGCAGGATACGGCGTAGACCGGTCGTTTCGCACAAAACAAAAGCGGTATTCCCCCCTTGTTATGGGTAGAAAACCAATCGTATTGGCCGTTGCCTTCAAGAACGCCCAATTCGATTGGGCTAACTACCCAAACCCAGAGGATGTGGGAAATGCCCAACAAAAGCGGCCCTTGGATGAGAGGATGAGACCGGGGCCGCTTCGATTTGTAATCGCTTCCTTACTATCCTTCCATCTTCCATCAATCAGAGAGCTAAGATGCTAGACCATATCCTGGTCGTTGTCAAAGGGGCCGGCGACCTGGCGAGCGGCGTCATCCATCGGTTGCACCGGGCCGGCATGAGGGTAGTGGCAACGGAACTGCCGCAACCGCTGGTCATTCGGCGAGCGGTGGCCTTTGCCTCGGCGGTGTACGAGGGGATCTGGGAAGTAGAAGGCACCGTCGCTCGCCGGGTGGCGGACGAGAGGGCCACGGATCGCGCGCTGGCGGCCGGCGAAGTGCCGGTGTGGGTGGATCCGCAGGCGCGGACCGTGCAATGGCTCCGCCCTGACGCAGTGGTAGACGCTATCATGGCCAAGCGCAACACCGGCACGACCATCGCCGACGCGCCGGTAGTGGTGGCATTAGGCCCTGGCTTCACAGCCGGAGTAGACTGTCACGCCGTGATAGACACCAAGCGGGGTCACGACCTGGGCCGGGTCATTTTCCACGGCCAGACGCAGCCCGACACCGGCATACCCGGCAAAGTGGAAGGCGAGACAGCCCGGCGGGTGCTACGGGCGCCAGCCGATGGCCTTTTTGTGGGCCGGCGCAAAATCGGCGACCTGGTGCAGGCGGGCGAGACGGTGGCCGGAGTGTCGGGGCAGCCTGTCGTCGCCCCGTTCGATGGCGTGCTGCGCGGTCTCTTGCACGACGGCCTGACGGTGCGCGCCGGTCACAAGGTCGGCGACGTGGATCCCCGCACCGTCGTCGAACACTGCTTCACCATTTCCGACAAAGCGCGGGCCATTGGCGGTAGCACGTTGGAAGCGATTCTCTACCTTCTGAGGAGCCGCTCATGAGGGTAGGAATCCTGGGAGGCACTTTCGACCCCATTCACATCGGTCATCTGGCCGCGGCCGAGGAAGTGCGGGTGCGACTGGCTCTGGAGCGCGTGATCTTTGTCCCGGCTGGCCTGCCACCTCACAAGCTCCATCTTGACGTCACCCCTACCGAACACCGCCTGAAAATGGTCCAACTGGCCATCGCCGACAACCCCCACTTTACGCTCTCGCGCGTGGACATAGACCGCTTTGGCCCCAGTTACACCGTGGACACAGTTGAACTATTGCGCGACGAGTACGGCCCGGAAGCGGAACTCTACTTCATCATGGGCTCCGATTCGCTGGCAGAACTCCTGATCTGGCACCAGCCGGAGCGGCTCATCCGCCTTTGCCGCCTCGTGGGCCTGACCCGGCCAGGGCACCGGGTAGACCTGGAAGAACTCGACCACCTGCTGCCAGGGGCCATCGCCCGGGTGCAGTTGTTGGACATGCCGCTGCTGCAAATCTCCGGCACCGATCTCCAACGCCGGGTGCGGATGGGGCTGTCCATCAAGTACCTGGTGCCACCGGCGGTCGAGGCGTACATCCGCCAGCATGGATTGTATCAAGATCATCCCAGACACCAAGAAATAGAGAAGGGATAAAGAATGTCATATCTGTTAGCCGAAACTGGCTGGCCCGACGTGGCCGCTTACCTGGAGAGCGACGACCGGATCATCCTGCCTGTCGGCAGCACGGAGCAGCATGGGCGGCACCTGCCGCTGAGCACCGATATGCTGATGCCAATGGAGTTGGCCCGCCGCCTGGGCGGGCGAACCGGCGTGCTGGTGGCTCCCCCGTTGCCTTACGGCATGTCGCTGCATCACCTGGGCTTTCCGGGCAGCATCAGCCTGCGCCCGGAGACGCTGGCCCATGTGCTGGAGGACATTCTGCGCAGCCTCCACCGCCACGGCTTCCGGCGGGTCTTGGTGCTCAACGGTCACGGCGGCAACGTAGCGTCTCTCCAGGTGGCGCTGGCCAACGTGATGAGCGACCTGCCCGACCTGGCTGTAAAGCCGCGTCACTGGTGGCGCGAGCCGGCGGTGAGCGAACTGCTCCAGGCGACCATCGGCCTGGCGCACGCCGGACACGCCGATGCAGGAGAGACAGCTACCGTGTTGGCCCTGCGACCCGACCTCGTGTGGCTGGAGCGGGTGCAGCACAGTCCAGACGACGGGCCCATAGAGGTGCTCACCGAGAAAGTCTTTCGCCAGCGTTTCCCCCACGGCGTCATCGGCGCCGACCCGCGCCTGGCCTCGGCAGAACTGGGCGAGCAGATGCTGGCCGCGCTGACAGACCTCTATGCAGCACAACTGGAATCCTGGTGAAGGCAGCGTCGTTCACCTTTCACCTGGTCAACCCTTTGCTGGCGGCAGCCCTCATCCGCTCCAGCCGTCGCACCTGCTTCTCAAGGCACTTGCGCTCGCGGCAGTCACGGACGATGCACTGAACGATTTCCTTCTGCGCATCTGTAACCCGAGAGCTGACCTCCACGTCTACTATCGTTCCATCTACTCTCTTGAACCGTGACTCGAACCGGGC
>CAYNKW010000330.1:0-4665 GCA_964397845.1 uncultured Anaerolineae bacterium | reverse complement strand
TCGTCAAAAAAGAGATTGACACGGCTCACCCCCGGTACGCGCCCCAACTCTCGAACAAACAGCCCGCTCTTGTCCTTGTCTTCGAGATGGACGTAGAAGGAAAGCTCGAGCAGGTCTCCATTCTCGACGGATCTCACGTTGACGAGCTCGTGGCGTTTGCAGTGCTTTTCCAAAAGGGGCACATAAGGCGTTTCTTCCTCTCGCGACGACGAAAAAGTAAATTGCAGCAGGAACTCGCGTCTCCTGGGAGCGGCGTAATTGGTTCGCGAGAGAACGAATATACTGAGACCAATGAACAGCGTTCCTGCAATGGCCGATAGGTGCAGGCCCACTCCGGCCGCCATGCCGACCGCCAGGGCGAAAAAGATAAAGACGATGTCTTGCGTGTCTTTGACCGCCGTGCGGAATCGAATGATAGACAGAGCGCCGACGAGCCCAAAAGCGCGGGCCAGGTTATTTCCTATCACCATGATGACCAGGGCGGTGATCATGGACAGGGAAGCTAGCGAGCTGACAAAGGTCGTAGAATAAGCTGGTCCTCGATATGTCCAGCGGTAAAGCAGCGAGATGAGAAAGCCACAGAGCAACGCTATGGCCAGGTCGCCGATAGCCAGACCTACGCCAGAGGCGAATATGTTTTGACATTCTTGCAGCGTGTCCATGGTACGACGTCCTTGAACTCTACGAAGTGAAAAGCCGGACGAACGACGCCGCCGGACGCCTGGAAAACCCATTCAATACGTCGTGCTCATCTATGCCGATGACATACTTTGAAAGGGCCTGTTGTCTCAAACCCAACCTCGCAATGGCCGATCTCAGCCACCAGGGAAACCGGCCGGAAACCTTGACCTCCAGGATGAAATGCCGGGGCATGGAATAGCGTATCTTTTCTTCGCTGAACAGCGCATCCAGTGCAGGATAGATGGAACTGCGCAGTTTCTTGTCAAAAGTGATGCGCAGGGAAGAATTGAATTTGCTGTAATAAGCCTCGCGCTCGTAAATGGTCAAAACGATGGGGCGCAGAGAGTTGCGGTAAACGTAAAAGAAAAACCGCCTGGCGTCCTCTGAGGCATGTGGAAAATCCGGGCGGGCCAGGATATGTCGCTCGACGTCCCCTGTGTCAAAGAGGTCATGGACGTGCGCATATTCAACCGGCGCCCGGTTCTTGGTGACGAGCATGGCGTGTTTGCGCTTGATTTCGAGAAACACGACGCTTCTCTTTTGGTTATCGTTGTACCCCCGAAGGCGGAGCTTTTTCCGCATCTTGATTCCCGCCAGCTTCTCGTGGTAAAAGTCCAGGGCGCAGGTATCGAAATAGATGCTGCGCACGGTATAGCCTCGTACCCCGTAGGCAATGGCGTGCACGTCCGTCTCCACGAACGGCGCGAGCATTCCCCGGAGGCTCGATAGAAGCTCATTCGGAACAAGGTATTTGTATTCCAGACGCATGATCTCCAGTCTCCTAGAGCGTGGGGGAACCCTGGCGAAGGTTTGGAGGCAGCTTTCAGGCGAAAGGCGTCCTCGTCCACCAAGAATTGCGCTGTTACCAGGGCTATTCACAATAGTTGTGCTTAGCGTGGTTCCCATTTCATGGCGTCAAACGCGATCAGGCGCGACAAGCGCGACTCATAGGTGACGTCGGACAGCGAGACGTAATCCGCCTCTGTGCCACCGAAGCGGTATGTTCCCAGAGATACCCAGCGATTCCCGTTGGCCGACTGGTTCACGACCCGCAGGGTAAAGCCGTTGGCATGAGCGATCCAGTAGCGCGCCCTCAAAGTAGTCGTATATCGCTCTGGAATGTACACCAGGACCTCATACCACCCGCTCACCAGGCTGGGATACCAGCGTGCCCAGTTATAGTTGGGCCGCACGCGGTCGTTGTTGCGTGTCCAGGTCAGATGACCTCCGTAGCCTTCGGCTGCAGTGCGCCAGCCGGACGATGAACCCCCTTTGACAAAGCCTGGGTCGGTGTCGTCTACGATCACTGTCCCCGGCTGTGGAGGCGTGGTGTCTATCTCGGCCCATGAGAGCTGGGCCACGGCCAAGCCGGCCTGCTCATAGTACTCCATTTTGAGTGGGATCGCTCCGCCCGGCACATAGATGTCCCCGGTGTAGGTTGTGGCTGCCTGTTCCTGCCAGGCGTCAACGAGATGGTGGTTGTTCACCCAGAGACGGCCGCCGTCATCTACCGTCATTGTGAAGCGATACATCCCCGCCGGCAGGTCGAGATGGCGCGTCCAGCGGACCGAAAACCCGTCCGACCCGACGCCGGAAGCGGGTGGACCGGTACCCCATTTGAAGTCAATGTCTGGATCGTCACGCACGACAGTTGGGGTGCCACCGAGCGTCGCGTTGTCAAAGTACTCACCGCGCCAGCCGGTGGCCGGCGTTGAGACTAGCGTCCACGAGACCTTTGCCACGGCAAAACCGGTGTTCTCATAGTACTCGACTACCACCAGGTGGTGACCAGAGGCCAGGCTCTTGTCCGCGCTAACCGTACTGGCCGAGTGGTCGTACCACTCATCGATGATCAGTTCGTCATCCACCCAGACACGGATGCCGTCGTCGCTGGTGGCCGTAAAACGATAGGTGCCGGGTGCCTCCTCAATGTAGCGGCTCCAGCGCGCGGAAAAGCCATCGGGACTGATGCTGGAGCCGGGGGAATCCGCCCCCCAATCGTGATCCAGGTTGGCCTCGCTGCGCTGAAGATTGGGAACGCCCGAAAGCGTCGTGTTGTTCCAATAGGCTGCTTGCCAGTTGGGATCGGAGTGCTGAGGCTCCTGGGCCAATGTAGTACCGGCCATCATCAGGGCCACGACCAGGCTCATGAGCCAACAAATTCTTTTCATCATCCTGGGCCTCCTTTCAGATAGGGACGGTTTCTCATCAATTGGCCGCCTCGGGCGTCGGCGGGTCGAGGGGCTGCCAATCGTCGCTGCCATCGGGGACTCGCCCCAGCGACACGTCGGCCGCCTGTGCGTTGAAAACCACGCTGTCCACCAGCACGTTGCTCCAGGCATCGGTGTCGAACAGTCCGATCTCCTCGCCGCTCTTGTCCAGCTTGAAATCGGCGTGTAGCGGGCCGTCGCCCTCGTCTTTGTCGCACCAGATCAGCAGGTAGTTGTGCGATGGGATGGTTGTGCCGTCCGGGATACGCCAGGCGGTCGGGTCGGTCAGGTCGTCGGTCAGGTACATGCCGCCCACGTCCAGAGTGGCATCACCGGTGTTGTAGAGTTCGATCCAGTCCTCGAATTCGCCCGCCTCGTCCTGGTTGATCGTCTCGTTATCGGCCAGGAACTCGTTGATCACTACCGCTGGCGGGGTGTAGCCGACGAGGTAACGGTGGACCGTCACCGGCGCGTCGGGCGGGTCGGTGGCCGTCAGAGCGGCGTCGTCGGTCGCCTCAACGTAGTAGCTGACCCCGGTGCCGTCCGGCTGAGGGGGGATCTGGGCGGCGTAGGTGTCGTCGCCCTGGTGCGTCATCGGCACAGTCTGGTCGCCGGCAGCGGCATCGTAGTGCAGCGTCACAGCGGCCACCGTCCCGTCGTCGGTCACAGTCGCTTCGACGGTCACGGCGCCGGCGGCGGTTGGGTAGGCCGGGCTGTGATGGACGTCTGCAATCGTGGGCGGCATGAGCTGGTTGGACTCGTCGGGCGTGGGTGGCATGCCCCCCCAGGTCTCGCCGCCGTCGGGATAGCGACCGTAGGAAACGTCGCTCTGCTGCGGGCCAAAATAGACGTCGTCAATGAAGCCAAAGCCACGAGCGTGGCTGTCGTAGAGCGTGACGCGCTCCCCCTCACCGCTGAGGGCAAAGCTGGCGTGGAGCGGCCCTTCGGGCTGCTCCTCGTCGGCCCAGATGATGGCATAACCGTGGGCCGGGACGACCGTGCCCTGGGGGATGACCCACCAGGACGGCCAGCGCAGCGAATCGGAGAGGTGCATGCCGCCGATGTCGAGGTCGTCCTCGCTGGCGTTGTAGAGTTCGATCCAGTCGTCTTTGTTCCCCGCCTCATCCTGCAGGCCGTCGCGGTTGAGGGCCAGCAGCTCGTTGATGTAGAGCGATGGGCGGTGGTAGCCCACCTGATAGGCATATTGGACGACAGGGTAGATTTCGGGGTCAACATAGGCCAGCCAGAACTGGCTCCGGCGGCCGGTTGCCGCCATGCCGGCGTCGTCGGTCGCGGTGACGTGATAATCCACCCTCGAGCCGTGGGCCAGACCGGGAATGGTCGCGCCATAGACGTCGTCGCCGGAAGCGCCGTCGCCGTGAGCACCGTCGTCGTACATGGCGATCTCGGTCTCGGCGACACTAGCCTGGTAGCGCAGTTCTGCCGCCGGGCCGACCTTGCCCTCTTCAAGTACGGTCATTTCGCTCGTCACGATGCCGCCATTGTAGCGCAGCACCGCCGAGGTGATCGCACCGTCGTCGGTGATGACGGCCGTCACGGTCACGGACTGGTCAGCCTCGGGCTCCAAAGGGGTGTGAGTTACGTCGCTGATAACCGCTGGGTGGCCCCGGTTCGACCAGCCGGGCGTCGGCGCGGAGAAGGTCGCCCAGGCATCGCCGCCGTCGGTCGTCCGGCCGTAGGAGACGTCGGCCGTCTGCGCACCGTAGGCCAGAGTGTCAATCGCCGCGTTGTCAAAGATGTCCTTATCGAACAG
>CAYNKW010000329.1:0-4697 GCA_964397845.1 uncultured Anaerolineae bacterium | reverse complement strand
CTTTAGCAACTACTGGCGCCCCGGGCTTGGCCAATGATAGCTCGTGCATAGATTTACCTCGATTTTGATCACAAGTTGCAACCTTGTTCTGTATAGTATATCGCACAACAGAGAAAAAGGTAACAAGCAACGCGTCACCAGCTTAGAATGAGCTGCTGAAGCCGGTTCACTTGTAACAGCCGGTAGCCGATGGTATAATACCATCCCAACTGTTCTTCTGTTTTTGTTGCTCCCACATGCCACCGCTTTCGTCCATTTGCCGATGCCAGTTGCCAATGGTATAATATCTATAGACCGAACTTTCGAGCAAGCTGTGTTCTTTTGCCTGCCTATGCGGACGCTTACACCGCATCAATCACGACAGGGCATGACAGATAGATAGAGGGAACTAGTGAGACAACCACCCGACATTTCCTACGACCTGCGGCTGGCGCCAGGCGCCGAGCAGGTGATTCAATCTATGGCCGCTGGACACTTTGCTGACCGGACGGCCTATCAGTTGCAGTTACAGGCCTGGCGACTGGCATTGGTGGCCGGCTTTGACGAACTGGTCTGCCTGGAGGCGCTGAACTTTGCGCCGTTCGACTACCAGGTGAAAGCCGCCCAGACAGCCTTGCGCCGCTTTCGAGGACGTGGCCTGCTGTGCGACGAGGTGGGACTGGGCAAGACCATCGAAGCCGGCTTGGTGCTCAAAGAGTATCTGATGCGCCAGATGGTGGAGCGCGTGCTTATTCTCACCCCGCCGGCGCTGGTGGAACAGTGGCGCGAAGAACTGGCTTCCAAGTTCCGCCTGGCCGACTTTGTGACCAACTATGACTCCGAGTTTCGCGAGTTGGGCCGCCGGGCCTGGGCCGAGTTCCCCCACGTCATTGCTTCCCTGGCTACAGCGCGGCGGGCCGAACACCGCCGTGTCATCACCAAAGTGGTCTACGACCTGGTCGTCGTGGATGAAGCGCATCACCTCAAGAACCGCTCCAGCGTCTCGTGGAAGCTGGTCAACGCGCTTCAGAAAAAGTACATCTTGTTCCTCACCGCCACCCCGGTGCAGAACCGCCTGGAAGAGCTTTATAACCTGATCACCATTCTCAAACCGGGTCAACTCAAAACCCCCCGCGAATTCCGCCGGCGGTTCGTCGTCCAGGGCGACCCGCGCTTACCCAAGAACCGGGGGCGGCTGCGCGAGTTGCTGGCCGACGTCATGGTGCGCCACGCGCGCGGTCAGGTGGGCATTCAACTGCCGCCCCGCCGCGCCCACACCCTCCGCCTCGGGTTGGGCGTCGAGGAACGCGCTCTGTATGACGACGTGAGTGCCTTCGTGCGGCACTGCATGACGAGTAAAGACGGCGAAAGCAAGCTCTCCACGGCCCACCGCTTCACCCTGCGAATTCTGCAGCGGGAAATCGGCAGTTCGCCCGCCGCTGCCCGGCCCACCTTGTTGGCGCTGGCCCGCCACGATGCCCTGACCACCGAGCAGGAAACGCTGCTGACCCTGGCCGACCGTGCCGGGCAGATCGCCGCCTGGGCCAAAGGGGCAGCGCTGGAGAAACTGCTGCTGGCCCAACTGGCAGCCAATTCCAGCGAAAAGCTGATCATCTTTACCCACTTTCGCGTCACGCTGGATCTGTTGGCCGATCTGCTGCGCGGCATGGGCGTGGCCTTTGTGCTCTATCACGGCGGGCTGTCCCAGGCCGCCAAAAATAAAGCCATCCGTCGCTTTGAAGCCCAAGCCCAGGTATTGCTCTCCACCGAGGCCGCCGGCGAAGGGCGCAACCTGCAATTCTGCCGCACCATGATCAACTTTGACCTGCCCTGGAATCCCATGCGCATCGAGCAGCGGGTGGGCCGCATCCACCGTGTGGGCCAGACCCGCGAGGTGAGCATCTTTAACCTGTCGGCCAAAGGCACAGTGGAGGATTACATCCTGGATATTCTCGACCGCAAGCTGAACATGTTCGAGTTGGTCATCGGCGAGATGGACATGATCCTGGGACATCTGGAAGAAGAGCGGGACTTTGAGAACCTGGTGATGGATGTGTGGGCTCGCGCCGTCACGCCCGATGAGATGAGCAGGGGGTTCGAAGAACTGGGCGAGGCATTGGTGCGGGCCAAAGATCGCTATCAGCGGACCCAAGAGCACGACGAAGCCCTGTTCGGGGAAGATTTTACGGCAGAATGAGTGGCACTAACGATCTATCCACTTCCGCGTTGACCGATTTCGTGTTGAACGCCTTCCGGCAGGAAGAGGCCATCGTCGACCCGCCAGCCTATGGGGTGCACGATGTGCTGCTGCCTGAAAAAGCGGCCCACCGTTGGAGTGTTCCCCCCTTCCTGCGCCTTACCTTTGACGATACCCCCTTGCCCGAATCCATTCTCCAGGAAGAAGCCGAAGGAGTCACTCGCCTGGGTTACGGCCACCCACTGGTGGAGATACTGGCCGAAGAACTGCGCGACTACCTGGCCTGTGCCATCGCCCACGTCAACAACGTCCGCCTGGATAAACGCGGCCTGGTCCAACTGGCCCGCCAGTCAGTGAGTCTGCCTAACGCCCGCCTCACCGCAGTGCCGCGTCAGGTCGAACGCCCGGCCCTGAGCCATTACGTTGTCTTTAACTTCAAGGTCGCCCTGATCACCGACGAAAAGCGAGAGCAACTGGTGCCGGTGATGATGAACTTGCAGGCCGGTCACGCCGTCGCCGACCGTGCCCGGCTCGAAGCGCTGATGTCGCTGGAAAGCAAATCGACTTTTGCCGGGCTGCCGCCAGCGTCGGTGCGTTGGATGGAGGCGTTGCCACCAGCTAGCGACCCCCTCACGGAGCCAGTGCTTTCAGCGTTGCTGGAGCGTGCCACGCGCGCTGCCCTGGACGAGATGGCAATCCCGCTGGAACGCCTGCAACACCGCGCAGCGCGCCACCTGGAACTGGACCGCGCCCGCCTTACGGAATACTATGACGACCTGGCCCGAGACTTGCATCGCCGCATCGCCCGCGCCAGCGACGACGATCGGCGCGAGTCGTTGGAAGCCAAGCTGGCCGCCGTAGAAACCGAACGCCAAGCCAAACTGGCCGACGTCGAGGCCAAATATCACCTGCGGATCGAGATGACCCTGGTGAACCTGATGACCATCACCCAACCCAAGGTGCTCTTGCCGGTCCAAGTCGCCGACCGCCACACAAAAATCGAACGAACAGTTGTCTGGGACCCGCTGCTGCACCAACTGGAATCGCTGGCCTGCGACGTCTGTGGCCGGCCGGGAGAGCGACTCTTTCTGTGCGCCGGCGGCCACCTGGCCCACGAGGAATGTCTGCTGGCCGGGCAGTGCGTGGATTGCAAGCGCCTCTATTGCCATCTCTGTGCCGAGCAGATGAGCCATTGCGTCGTGTGCGACCGGCCTGTGTGCAAGCACAGTCTCAACCGCTGCGGCGAGTGCGGTCGGGGCACCTGTCGTGAGCACGTAGGCCTGTGCCACGCCGCCGATGGCGAGCCCGCCCGCCTGGTCGAACCGGAAACCGTACCGCCGACCGAAACACCATCGCCGGAGGAGCCCCTTCCAGAGCCGCCGAAACCGCCCAGGGAAAAGCGCCGCCTCTCGTCGGCCAAACGCCAGGCCGCAGAGCGGGTGCGTCGCCAGGCACAACGGCGGCGCAAAGAAGAGCGCAGCGCCGTCACCGGGCAGCGCATCAACGTCTACATCCACCCCGATGCGCCCCTGGTGGAGGCCTTTGTGCTCGCCAAAGGACAAAAAGAGATCGTCGATCGAACCTGGGAATTGGTCGAGGATGGCATAGTGGTGTGGTGTCGGTGCGAAAAGGGGCGGGGCTGTACCATCAACGGCACTCTCTACAAACCGGCGCGCGCCAGCGACATCCCCGCCCAGATCAAGAACCTGGCGGAAAATCTGGCGCAAGAGTATGGCGTTTCAAGCCGTCGCATCGAGTGGCACGCCGTCACACGCGGCGAAATGCGGCGACAGGCAGGGCCGGTGCTGTGGGGAGACTGGAAAAACGAAGAGACCCTGGCCCTGGCTCGCGTCGGCTACTGGATCATCTACGCCCAGCAATTTCCGTGGGCCACAGCGCGTGGAATACAGTTACCAGCTTTTGCGCGCCAGATGGATACCGCCCAAGCGGTTGAAGTCGGCTATGTGACGCGGATGGCCGAGGGCTTGCTGCACTTTGAAGGCGTGTTGCCGTGTGACGAGCTGCTGGCCCGCGTCGTAGCACTGGCTCGTCCCAGCGCGTGGTATACGCCCCAACGCGGCGCACAAATCCTGGCGGCCAACCCGGCCCTCCGGCAGCCTACCAGTAGCGGGCTCGTCAGCCTGAAAGACGCTGCCCGGCCGGCCACGCTGATGAAGCGAAAACTGGAACTGGGATTTCCGCCCCACGAGTTCAGCCGGCTGGAGCTGCTGGACGCCGCCGACCCCGAAGCGCCGTTGCCCAAAAACCTGGCGCGCATTGAGCGCAAGCTTGTCCAGATCGTTGACCAGGACGTGGATGTGCGTCATCTCCAGGTTATCATCAAGAACCAACCATCCACTGAAGCGGTACTGGACGAATTGGCGGGCCAGTACGAGGTGCCGGAAAAGCACGCCGATGATTGGATCAAATGGCTGACCCGGCTGTGGGAGCAGACGCCACGCTATGAGCTCGGTGGACGAACGCCAACCCAAGCCCACAAAATGGCCACCGAACAGGAAGG
>CAYNKW010000328.1:0-4711 GCA_964397845.1 uncultured Anaerolineae bacterium | reverse complement strand
ACAAGCCCGCAGAGACATTCCTGTGGGCTTTTGCTTGTGTCCACCGCGCCTATCACCTAAAGTTTGCAGTCTATGTCCACCCGGTCATCCGCATCGTCACCCTCTCGCTGCCGGTGGGCGACGGTCTGCGCCTCACCGGGCTGAGCCTGGTGGATGCCGGCAGCCAGTGTCTATGTTTGTGCGACAACCTCGCCGATCAGCGACCACGGCCCCGCCCAGGTGATCTTGACCTGGGCCAAGCGCCCTCGCCAGTCCGCGCTGTCCTCAAAGAAGACTAATTTGTTGGTGCGAGTGCGACCCTTCCAACGGCCGCGGTGCTTCTCCTCCACCAGCACTTCGACGGCCTGACCGAGCAATCGTGCGTTGATCTCACCGACGACGCGCTCTTGTAGCGATTCCAGCGCCCGGCGGCGGCGCTCTTTTTCCTCGGGCGGCACATCGTCGGCCCATCTGGCCGAGGCGGTGCCAGGCCGGGGCGAGTAAGCGGCGATGTGAGCCATGTCCAGCCGCAGCTCCTCCAGCAGGTGGTACGTCTCCTCGAATTGGGCCGCCGTCTCACCAGGAAAGCCGGCGATGACATCGGTGGCGATGCTGGCCCGGGGCAGCATTTCGCGGATGTGACCGATCAGGCGACGGTACTCGCCGGAAGTGCAGCGGCGACTCATGCGGCGCAGCACCTCGTCGTCACCAGCCTGCACCGCCACCTCGATATGCTCACATACCTTGGGCAATTCGGCCACTGTCTTTAGCAGGTAGTCGGTCATGTAGTTGGGGTGCGATGTGAGAAACCGGATGCGTTCCAGGCCGTCGATCTCGTGCACGGCGCGCAGGAGGCCGGCCAGGTCGGGGTGGACATGAAAGCCAGCCGCTTCGCCGTAATCCAGCGGGCGCCTGATGCCAGCCAGGTCGTAACCGTAGCGATCTACGATCTGCCCCAGCAAGGTGATCTCTCTCGCCCCGCGCGCCACCAGACTTTTCACCTCGGCGACGATCTCGTCCAGCGGCCGGCTGCGCTCAATGCCTCGCCGGCGGGGGATGACGCAAAAGCTGCAAACGTGATTGCAGCCATAGATGACCGAAACGTAATCGGAGACCGGCTGCCGGCTATTTGTCATCGGTTGCGACGAGCCGGACGCTGGATAGACAGCGTTGTCTTGAAACCGGTGACACCGGGCGACTTGCTGGCAGTGAAGGTCGTAGCCTTCGCGTGCCTTCAGCAATTCGACGATGGCCGAGCCGTCGGAGGGCGGCATAAAGACGTCCACGTAGGGGAACCGCTCTTGCAGTGGCGTGGGGTCGCCGGTGCCCACCAGGCAGCCCATGACGCCGATGATAGTATCGCGGCCGCGCTGCTTGAGCGGTTTGAGAGCGCTGATGCGACCTAGGGCCTTGTCCTCGGCACTCTGCCGGACGACACAGGTGTTGAGCACGATGACGTCGGCCAGTTTCGCGTCCAGCGTAGGGCAGTAGCCCAGGGCCTCCAGTTGATCGGCCAGTTGCCGCGAGTCGGCGCGGTTCATCTGGCAGCCAATTGTCCAAATGTGATAAAGCTTCACCTTCTAGTTCCCAATTCTCAATTCTCAAGGCCGTCCTGTGTCCATCAATCGACCTATGGAGTACTGTCTGCATTATATCCCAAACTCGGCGGTCTGACAAGCAGCGCCTATGCAATTGCTCAAACCTCCCGCCAATGGTATAATCACTGCGATCTGTAAACTTGCCGACTTGCGCCTTTGTATTCGGAGGAGCTTCCGTGTTCCAAGACCTCTTTGATCACGCCCGCCGCCAACGCCTGGAAAAAGAAGCGCCCCTCGCCGCGCGGATGCGGCCCCGCACACTGGACGAGTTTGTGGGGCAAGAGCACATCATGGGGCCGGGGCGACTGCTGCGCCGCGCTATCCAGGCCGATCAACTGTCGTCCTTGATCTTTTACGGCCCGCCCGGCACCGGCAAGACGACGCTGGCCATGGTCATCGCCAACACCACTCGCAGTCACTTTATCACCATCAACGCCGTGCTGGCTGGCGTCAAGGACATCCGGGAGGCTATCAAGGTGGCGCAGGATCGGCACGGTATGTATGGCCAGCGCACGATCCTTTTCGTGGACGAGGTGCATCGCTGGAACAAAGCCCAGCAAGACGCACTGCTCCCCTGGGTGGAAAACGGCACGGTGATCCTCATCGGCGCCACGACAGAGAACCCCTACTTTTCCGTGAACCGCCCCCTGGTCAGCCGCAGCCGCATCTTTCAACTCAAGCCGCTCACCGAAGAGAACCTGCGCACCATCGCCATCCGGACGCTGAAAGATCCAGAGCGAGGCTACGGCACACTCAAAGTGGAGGTGCACCCCAAGGCGCTGGATCACCTGGTGAATGTGGCCAACGGCGATGCGCGGGGCGTGCTCAACGCGCTGGAACTGGCCATTGAGACGACGCCGCCGAATGAGGAGAGCGTTGTCGTTGTGGACATGGCTGTCGCCGAGGAGAGCATCCAGCAGCGGGCGGTGCTCTATGACCGGGACGGCGATGTGCATTACGACACCATCAGCGCTTTCATCAAGTCGTTGCGCGGCTCCGACCCAGACGCCGCGATGTATTGGCTGGCCAAGATGGTCTACGCTGGCGAAGACCCGCGCTTTATCTTTCGGCGGATGCTCATCTTTGCCGGCGAGGACGTGGGCCTGGCCGATCCCAACGCCATCCGCGTGGTCACGGCCTGCGCACAGGCCTTTGACCGCGTGGGCCTGCCGGAAGGGCGCTTTCATCTAACTGAGGCGGCGCTCTACCTGGCCACGACGTCCAAGTCCAACTCGGCCTTTGCCTTCTTTGACGCGCTGCGGACGGTGGAGGAGGAGCGGGAGGCGGAGGTGCCGGCCCATCTCAAAGATGGTAGCCGTGACAAGGAGAGCTTTGGGCATGGCCTGGGCTACCTCTACCCCCACGCCTACCGCGATCACTGGGTGGCCCAGCAATACCTGCCCGGCGCGCTCCAGGGCAAGGTCTTTTACCAGCCATCCGAGCAGGGCTACGAGAGGCGCATCCGCGAACAGGTGGCCCGCCGCCGCGAGGCGCAACTGGCAGCCATGGTCGAAGGCGAGGCAGTGGCCCCGCCCGAGGTGCTGACCTTTTCGCCGACGGATCGCGCCCGCGATCGTTGGTTGCAACGGGCTGTCAGCGACGCCGGGCGCGGTCTGGGCCAACTGCGCGACCGGGTACTGGACACGGCGGGCATCCAGCGGCATCATGTCGTCCTGGACCTCAACGCTGGCACGGGGCTGCTCACCTGGGAAGCGCTCCGCCGCGCGCCGGAGGGAAGCGTCTGGGCGTTTACGGCCGATCCGCAGGCCGCCGAGGCGCTGCGCCAGCAGGCCGCCCGGTTGCCGGAACTGGACCGTCCCTTTGTGCTGGAGGGCTCACCGGACGACCTGGCGGCCCTCGTTGCTACCCAGGGTCGGGGTGACGTTCGCTTCGATGCCGTCATCGGGCACAACGCGCTCACGCGGCAGGCCGGCAAGGCAGCAATGGCGCGGTGCATCGCGGCAATGCTTCGCCCCGGCGGGGTTGTCTCCCTGGCCGAGGCGATCCCTCGCTACGCCCAGCGCCTCTACGACCTGGTGGATCGCACCGTTCTGGACGACGACCTGGCGCAGCGATGGGTCACCGCCGAGGAGGCGATCTATGCCGACCGGGACGCTCCCATGGTCAATTGGGAGGCCGATGATTTGCAGGCGATCTTTGAGGCGGCTGGCTTTGGCCCCGTTCGCGTTCGCGTCGAGCGGAACGCGAACGAGGTGCGGATCGCGCCAGCACTGCTGGCCCGCTGGTTCTCCGTTCCCCACGACGCTTTGGCGGATGGGCAGCATCCCAGCTACGCTCAGCGCCTGCTGGCGCACCTCACGCTGGCGGAGATGGTGCAAGTGCAGGCTTTCCTGGAGCGCAGCCTGAGCGGGCAAATTGTGACCTGGTCGTCTTCCACGGCCTATCTGCTGGCCCAGGCAGCCAAATGAGGATGACGGCATAACAATCGCTTGATTTGACAGTTTTCAACAAACCTGATATACTTACATTTGTAGGGTGGAGTAAGATTCCGAGTTCAGTGCCAATAGAGCGTGCGCCCGGACTTACAAGTCCGGGCGCTTCCTGTTTTATATGGGCTGCTTGGGGACTTGCTTCAAGCATCATTATATGTCTGAAAGGAAGAAAGAAAGAAAGACCATGAGTGATCGAGAAATCGGAATCGTAAAGTGGTTCAATGCGTCCAAAGGTTACGGCTTCATTTCGCGGGAGGGCGCCGAGGACGTGTTCGTTCATTACTCGGCCATCCAGGCGGATGGTTTCCGAACGCTGGAAGAGGGGCAGCGTGTCGAGTTCTCCGTCGAGCAAGGCCCCAAAGGCCCGCAAGCTGCCAACGTCGCGATCCTGTAGACAGAAAGAGGAGAAAGTAACATGACCAAGAAAGTATACGTCGGCAACATGAGCTACGACACGACCGAGGACAAGCTGCGCGAGATGTTTGCGGCGCATGGCGAAGTGATCTCGGTTAATGTAATTACAGACCGCTACACCGGGCGGTCTAGAGGTTTTGCCTTTGTCGAAATGGCGACGGAGGAGGCGGCGGGGGCAGCCATTACTGCGTTGAATGATCAGGAGATGGATGGCCGGCAACTCAAGGTGGCCGAAGCCAGTCCGCCCAAGCAGCGCGGTGGTGGTGA
>CAYNKW010000327.1:0-4717 GCA_964397845.1 uncultured Anaerolineae bacterium | reverse complement strand
CTGGACAGTACAGGGCTTAACCGGTGCCACAAAGTACGAAGCTATTAATGGACAAGTACTTAGACTTGCGCCGGATAAGTTGGCTCAGACGCAGAGCGGCGGCGCGCAAACAACTCGCGCCACTGCAAACGCTGGCCGTAGCGCAGCATACTCATCCGAAAGGCCTTGCCTGCCAGCCAGACCATGCCGGCCCCGCTCGCCAGCGCTATGGCCGCCGATAGGGCAATCTGCCAGGCGGGGATCGCCATGAACATGCTGCGAATGCTGATCGTCACCACCGACGTCACCGGGAAAAAGCTCAATCCAAGCGACAATGGGCCGTTGAGGTTCTCTGTGATAGGCACCAGCAGGTAGAGGGGCAGGAACAGCGGCAGCATAAAGAGCCCGCCTGCCTGTTGAGCTTCCTGGCTCTCGACCAGTGTCGAGCCGACCAGGGTCATGAGCGCGGCGATGCACAGATATGACGGCAGTGCCACGATCACGATCATCAGGATATCACGCCAATTGGGGGCGATGTCCTGCAACCATCTCATCTCCAGGACATTGCCACCCAGCCAGGCTACCCCGACCAGGAACGCCACCCACACGACCAACTGCATCAGGGCAATGCCCAGGGCGCCGATGATCTTTCCGGCCATCATCTGGGCTGGTGAGACGGACGACATCACGATCTCTATAGTGCGGTTTTCCTTTTCCGCCACCACCACCTCCATCATGTAGCTCGAGGTGGTCAGGACGAGGAAGGCAAATATGGCCGCGACGATGAGCGGCACGACGAATTGACCTGCGCTCAATTCACGATTCCATTCAGTCACCCGCACGGTGACGTTCGCGCCGGACAGGGTGCGCTCTACCACGGCTGGCGGCTGGCCTGCCATCAGGTTGAGCCGCACCACGTTTCGGAAGTAGTGTCTGGCATGGCTATCAGGTGGCTCAAAGTAGACGAGTTCCGCTTGATGGGTGCCGGCGTAATCGGCCGGGAGCACATAGTACGCCTCAATCTGCTCCGCCTCCAGCGCCGCCCGCGCCGCTTCCGGCGTGTCAAACGCAACCAGCCGGACGTCATATTCCTCAGGTTCGGCCAATGTTTCGACCAACAAACCCGCCTGGTCTACATAACCCAGCGTGGTGCTCTCCTCCTCCAAACGGGAGATCAGGTAGACAAGGCCGATGGTGAGGGCCAGGAACAACGGCAGGCTGAACAGGACGAGGAGAAAGCTGAGTTTGCTTACTTCTTGTCTGAATTGGTGTTGGGCAATCAGCCACACTTTTGACATGACGATCCTCCCTAGCTGACCGTCTCATCACTGACCGTGCGGATGAAAATCTCATCCAGGGTCGGGATGGCGATCTCGAATTGTTCGACGATGGCGTGATTGAGCAAGAGTTGTTGCAGGATGTCCTGGGGACTGGTTTCGGCTGCCAGCGTCAGCTTTAGCGCCCCATTTTGGTCTGTCACCGCCTCAACGCCGGCCATCTCTGGCAAATCGCCAACAACCCGCACCAGCACCGCATGACCCGAATAGTCGCGCCGGATGTGGTCCAGTTCGCCGTAGAGCACATCCCGCCCCTCGTCTATCAGCAGGATGCGGTCGCACAGCTCCTCGACCTGGCGCATCTGGTGGGTGGACATGAGGATCGTGGTCCCCTGGTCGCGCAGCTCTCGCATCAGGTCTTTGACCAATTGGGTGTTGACCGGGTCGAGGGCGGCGAACGGCTCGTCAATGATGACCAGCTCTGGCTGATGCAAGATGGTGTTGATGATTTGCGCCTTTTGCTGCATCCCCTTGCTGAGTTCCTTGACCTTTTTGCTTTTGTGTGCGGCCAGGTCGAAGCGCTCCAGGTATTCCCTCAGACGCTTGCGGGCATCGGCCTTGGACAGCCCCTTCAACGAAGCCAGGTAGAGCAGGCAGCGCTCCAGGGGGATGTCCTGGTACAGCCCGCGCTCCTCCGGCATGTAGCCGATGCGTTCTTTCTTCTCTTCGGTCATTTGCCCGTCCAGGATGGACACCGCGCCACGATCCGGCTTAAAGATGTCTAGTATCAGCCGGATAGTGGTGGTCTTGCCCGCGCCGTTGGGGCCGAGCAAGCCAAAGATTTCGCCGCGCTCGACGTCAAAAGATACGTCAACGACAGCTTGGACTTGGCCAAACGATTTGGCGACGTGGGAAACTTTTATCGTGTGCATTTCAGTCTCCTTTCGTCAACTGCTATTCTTGGTGCTCCATGCCAGGTCTATGGCTTTCAATTGTGCACATAGTATATCATCGAATGAGCGATTTGTCATTCCCAAAGTAAGTGGGGGTGCATTGCAGTTTTGGGGCAAGTTCTCAGCCGGAGTTGGAGCGAGCGTCCTGAGTAGGCTGGAGCAGAGCGAAAGCCGTGTAGAAGCCTGCCCTGAGCAAAGTCAAAGGAGTAGTCGAAGGGGATGCGGTTTTGTAATAAAGCTGATGCGGCCTACTCTAGCGGAACCAGCGCATCCACGATGGGTAGGAAGACCGCCTCGTACAGCGCGTCGCGCTCATCGGCTGCGCTCTGCAACAACACGATGAGTGCCAACTCGTCGCTTTCCGTCAGCGCGACATCTACAGAGACACCTTGAACTTCGATGGCGTAGAGCGTCCACGTGAGGCCATTCGCCTCGCGCTCACCGACACTTTCCGGCGTTTCATCCAAACCCAACTGTCCAATCAGTGTGCTCAGCAAGTCCTCGGCGCTCATGGGCGCAGCTTGCTCAATCAACGCGGCCACGTCCAACCCCGAACTGCCTCGAGCAAAGATGCCAGGGCCAGCCTCATTCCAGCCAACCGGTGCGAGGCCGCTGATGCCCATCTCTTCATTGGTGAACGGTTCAAACTCGACGGCCTCCTCGCTCTCGGCCGGCACGTCGAACTGCATGTCCATCTCGGCGATGCAAGAGTCGTCCGGCGCGCTGGTGGGGTCATCCAGGAAGGCGATCATCATGTCATGTGGGCAACCCTCGACGATGCTGGCAACGTGTCCCACGCTGGGGTACTTGAAGAAGAAACTGTTCTCCAGTGTTTCGGCGGCGTGCCGTGCCCAGGCTGGCGGCGTGATCGGGTCGTATTCGCCGGCCATGACCAGCGTCGGGATGTCGCTGCTCACCGGCTGGTTCTCAATGGCATGCGCCGTGCCCGAATCCCAGGCTTCGCAAATCTGGAAGGCCAGCTTGCCGATCACGCTGTTCTCATAGAGTCCGGCCAATTCAGGGTACCCGGCCAGCACGGTCTCGAATTGTTTCAGCGAGTTGAAGGCAAACTCTTCGTTACACTGCACCGAGAACATCATGCCCCGGCTCGAGACTGATATCTGCGCAATCAATTGGCCGCGGATCAGCTCAAGCATATCAAAGCTATCCTGGCTGGCATCATAGATGAGCTGCGGCAACGACGGCACAATCTCGGTTTCGTAAAGCAACTGGAACAGCAAACCAAGCAAAGTGTCGCCATCAAACACAGCATCGTAGCTTTCGCCAGCGAAGGGGTCGGTGATCTCACTACTTGCCGGGTTCTCGTTCAGACGGTCCACCGTGTCAAAAAAGACGGTGCGCAGGTCAGGGTAAGCGGCATTGCATGCCTCGTCTGCGGCACAGCTCTCGAACAAGAGGTTGAACGCCCGGCTCGCGTTGGCTGGCCCCTCAAGGTAAAGGTCCACGTCGGGCGGGTAGACCGAGTCGAGCACCACGCTGCGCACGCCTTCGGGGTAATCGCGCATCACGCCCAGCGCCAGGCGAGTGCCGTAGGAGGCGCTCCACAGATTCACTTGCTCGTAACCCAGGGCGAGGCGCAGGTCGTTCACGTCGGCGGCACTGGCGGCCGTGTTATAGGCCGATAGGTCGGCAACCGCGCTCAGGTCCTCTTTGCAGGAGAGCAGGGTATCCACGAGGAGATCGAATATCTCCCGCTCGGTGAGTTGCCGGCCGTCCAGTTCCAGGTCGAGCAGTTCCAGGCTCAATTCAGTGAGCGCCGGGCAGTCGAGTGCCGGTTCGGAGCGGCCCACGCCGCGCTGGTCAAACATGATGAGGTCACGGTTGGCGGCAAAGACCGGCACGAAATTTTCAAACGATAGATAGATGAATTCCAACGCGCTGGCGCCGGGGCCGCCTGACAGGTAGATGATGGGGTCGGGTTCGGTGGCTCCGCCTGGGGAGTGAAAGATGGCGCCGGCGAGGCGGACGTCGCGGCTGTCGGGGTCGCTCCGGTCTTCGGGCACGACGAGGTAGCCACATTCGACGGTTTCGCCTTCGACCTGGCCGGCGGGCAAGTCAAAGGGACAGTCGGCGGGCTCAAAGACAGGGGTATAATCTGCCTGCGTGAGTGTCGGTTCAGCCGTTGGTATCACCGTTGGCAAAGGGGTTTCGGTCGGTTTGGCCGTGGTCGTTGGTTCTGGGGCCGCTCTTGTTGGCGTAGCGGTCGGCTGCGGCCTGGTCGCCGTCGCTGCGGGTGTGGGCCTTGCCTTCTCGGCGCACGCCGGCAGCGCCAGGATGATGGACAACAAGGTTAACAGAGAAAAGATTTTGGATTTCATCTTTTTTACTCCTTCTTTTCGTTGATGATAGTCGCTCTGGGCATAGTATAGTTCAGACCATGTTTCTGCGCAAATAGACCGCATTTCTATTCTGGTCTGGAAGAATTGATGCAAACAGAGACCATTTCTATTCGCCAAAGTGGGGTGTTCAGCTCAACCAGATTCATTT
>CAYNKW010000326.1:0-4718 GCA_964397845.1 uncultured Anaerolineae bacterium | reverse complement strand
TGACATGCAAAATCTTGTCTCATTTGTCAAAGATCTGTCGTATGAAGATGTCTAGTACCAAAGGTCAGTAGCCAAACCTGGCAGCAACCTCTAAGTAGTTCACCGCGCATGCTTCCTCGGGGGGGAGTTGCCTACAGTCGTCCAAAACAACATAATCCCTTGCAGGCCGTAACCGCATCTAGTCAGATGCCGGGGTGATGGCCTTGTTCGTTTGCCCCTCGACCGAGGTTGGTTTGTCAGTCGGCTCAATTTTGCCGTGCCTACGCAATGGAGAAATGGAAGAATGATGTCTCCAACGCGTGGTACTATGCTGCGCTGTGAAAACGATGTGGCCTGTCGGTCGGGACAACCTGAGGGGGTACGGGGATGAGCAGACGTCTTTTTGATCCAAGTGCTCGGTGTTCCACCTTGGTTGAGCTCCTCCGCTGGAGGGCACTTCACCAAGCCGACCAGCGTGCCTATACCTTCCTGGTGGACGGAGAGGCGGAGGAGGTCCACCTGACCTATCAGGAACTAGACCGGCAGGCCCGGGCCATCGGCGCCAGGCTTCAGAGCCTGGAGGTAGCCGGCGAGTGTTTGCTGCTGCTCCATCCGCCGGGGTTGGCGTATATCGCTGCTTTTTTCGGTTGCCTGTACGCAGGGGGAATCGCTGTTCCGTCTTATCCCCCTCGACTCAACCGGCCTGATCCTCGACTCCAGGCTATTGTGGCAGATGCGCAGGCCACGGTGACACTGGCCAATACCCACATCCTGTCCAACGTAGAGCGCCGGTTTGCCCATACCCCAGACCTGGCAGACCTGCGCTGGCTGGATACGGACGGCGTCTCCAGCGACTTGGCAGAAGAATGGCAAGAGCCGGCGATTAGCGAAGACTCACTGGCTTTTCTTCAATACACGTCAGGCTCTACGGCCGCACCGAAGGGTGTGATGGTGAGCCACAGCGACCTGTTGCACAATTCGGCCCTGATCCATCAGTGTTTCGAGCATACACCCGAAAGCCGGGGGGTGATCTGGCTACCGCCATACCACGACATGGGGCTCATTGGAGGGATACTGCAGCCTCTCTATGGTGGCTTCCCGGTCATCCTTATGTCACCGGTCGCTTTTCTGCAACGCCCCCTCCGCTGGTTGCAGGCTATCTCCCGTTATCGGGCTACCACCAGCGGCGGGCCGAACTTTGCCTATGATCTATGTGTGAGCAAGACCACTCCCGAACAGCGAGTTGCCCTCGACCTGAGCAGTTGGGACGTGGCCTTTAATGGCGCAGAGCCTATCCGCCCCGCCACGCTGGAGCGGTTTGAAGCAGCCTTTGAGCCCTGTGGCTTCCGCCGTGAGGCCTTTTATCCTTGCTATGGACTCGCTGAGACGACCCTGATCGTCTCCGGTGGTGAGAAGGCAGCACGCCCAGTCGTCCAGAGATTCAAGGCTGCAGAGCTCGAACGAAAGCGAGTTGTCGAAGCCTCCACAGAGGATGATGGTATCCAGACGTTAGTGGGCTGTGGTCAGACCTTGACGGATCAAAAGATTGTTATCGCCGATCCCGAAACCTTAACCCAGTGGCCGCCCGACCACGTAGGGGAGATCTGGGTATCAGGCCCCAGCGTCACCCAAGGCTACTGGAACCGACCCAAGGAGACGGAGGATACCTTTCGGGCCTATCTGGCGGATACTGGGGAGGGTCCGTTTCTCCGCACGGGAGACCTGGGATTCTCGAGGGGGGGAGAATTGTTCATCACCGGCCGCCTCAAAGATCTGATCATCATCCGAGGCCGCAATTATTATCCTCAGGACATCGAATTGACGGTGGAGCAGAGCCATTATGCATTGCAGCCGGCCTGCGGCGCTGCGTTTTCCGTAGATGTAGCTGGCGAAGAGCGGCTCGTGGTCGTTCATGAGGTAAAGCGCCGTCACCGGAAAGCAGACGCCGATGAGGTGGCTCGGGTTATCCGCCAGGCGGTGGCCGAGGAGCATGAACTGCGGGTGTATGCCGTCGTGCTCATCAGACCCATGAGCATCCCAAGGACTTCTAGCGGCAAGATTCAACGCTATGTCTGTCGGACCAAGTTTATGGAAGATAGCTTGAATGTAGTCGGGAGCAGTACCCTGGATGCCTTGCCCGCTGATGTACCGGCCGCCCAGCCTGAAGAGAGCTTCATCCACAAGGCACTGATGGCCGTGAGCGAACCGCCCGCCCGCTGTTCCTTGCTCACGGTCTACCTTCAGGAGCAGGTGGCTCGTGTCTTGCGCCTGCCACCATCCCAGGTGAACACCCAGCAAACTCTCGGTGCATTGGGTCTCAACCTATCGAAGGCTGCCGAGTTGCAGCACAAAGTCGAGGCCGGCCTGGGTATGGTTTTGCCGGCGATCAACTCTCTCCGGGTCCTTAGCATTTCTCAACTTGCCTCGCAGATGCTCGTTGAGTTAGCGATACCTCCTGAATCCAGTGACTAATCAGTGTTTGCTGGGGGAATAGCGGATGAACAAACATCTTTCCGATCCGACAAAGTCTATCACGTTAGTGGAGTTGCTCCGTTGGAGAGCACAACACCAGCCTGGGCGGCGGGTTTATACCTTCCTGGTGGACGGAGAGGCGGAGGAGGTCCACCTGACCTATCAGGAAATAGACCGGCAAGCGCGGGCCATCGGCGTCAAGCTTCAGAGCCTGGCGGCGCCAGGCGAACGTGCTTTGTTATTGTACCCACCGGGCCTGGAATACATCGCCGGATTTTTCGGGTGTCTGTACGCCGGGATTGTTGCCGTGCCTGCCTATCCACCCGATCCGGCTCGACTCAATCGCACCTTACCCCGCCTGCAGGCCATCGTGGCGGATGGCCAGGCGACTCTTGCCCTGACCACAGCGCCAATTTTGTCCATGGCGGCGCTGCTTTTCGACCAGGCGCCGGACCTGAAAGCGCTGCGCTGGCTGGCGACCGACGACATCGCCGGCGACCTGGCAGACGAGTGGCAAGACCCAGGGGGGAGCGGCGACACCCTGGCGTTTCTCCAGTACACCTCCGGTTCAACGGCTGCGCCCAGGGGCGTCATGCTGACCCACGACAATCTGTTGCACAATTCAGCCCTGATCTATGAGTGTTTTGGGCACACACCTGACAGCCAGGGTGTGATCTGGTTGCCACCCTACCACGATATGGGCTTGATCGGTGGCATCATACAGCCTCTCTACGGCGGGTTTCCGGTGACGCTCATGTCTCCCCTCGATTTCCTGAAGCGGCCGTTCCGCTGGCTCCAGGCGGTTTCGCGCTACAAGGCTACCACCAGTGGCGGTCCCAACTTTGCCTACGACCTGTGCGTGCGCAAAATCACGCCCGAGCAGCGCGCCGCTTTGGATTTGAGCAGTTGGGATCTCGCCTTTAACGGCGCTGAGCCGGTGCACCACGAAACGATGGAGCGGTTCGCGGCGACCTTTGAGGCCTGCGGTTTCCGCAGAGAGGCCTTTTATCCCTGTTACGGCCTCGCCGAAGCCACCCTCATCGTGTCTGGCGGTCGCAAGGCAGAGCCGCCCGTCGTCCAAACCGTCGATGGCACCGCCCTGGGGCGAGACCGGGTGGAAGGCGTGGCTTCCACGTACGCGGATGCTCGACCCTTGGTAGGCTGTGGTCACGCTCTAGCTGACCAGCGAATTGTAATCGTCAACCCCGACACGTTCCAGTCGTGCCCCACTGACCAGATTGGCGAAATCTGGGTCTCCGGCCCGAGCGTGGCGCAGGGCTATTGGAATCAACCAGAAGGAACAATGGAGGCTTTCCAGGCGTATGTGGCGAACACCGGAGAGGGCCCATTCTTGCGCACCAGTGACTTGGGCTTCCTCCGGGATGGCGATCTGTTTATCACCGGCCGGATCAAGGACCTGATCATCATCCGCGGCCGCAACCATTATCCTCAGGACATCGAACGGACTGTCGAGCAAAGTCACCCTGCCCTGCGGCCGGGCTGCTGCGCAGCGTTCTCCGTCCAAGTTGCTGACGAAGAACGGCTGGTGGTGGCGCAGGAGCTCAGACGCCAGGCCACAGACACGGATCTGGATGAGGTCATACAGACCATTCGCCAGGCGGTGGTCAAAGCGCATGAGTTGCGAGCCCATGGTGTGTTGTTGCTGCCGGCACGCAGCATTCCCAAGACCTCCAGCGGCAAGATTCAGCATCATGCGTGTCGGGCAGGCTTTCTGTCCGATAGCCTGGATGTGGTGGCGGAGAGTATTCTGGATGTGGACGAGGATGTTCCATCTGTGGAGACACCGTCCATCGAATCTGAGGCGGGCTTTATCCGTAGGGCGCTGATGGCCGTGAGTGAACCGACCGACCGCCACTCCCTGCTGACGCTCTACTTGCAGCAGCAGGCGGCTCGTGCCTTGCGTCTGTTCCCCTCTCAGGTGGACGCTCAGCAGCCCCTCGGCACATTGGGCCTCGACTCGTTGATGGCCATCGAACTGAAACACCAGGTCGAGACCAGTCTGGGTGTGGTTCTGCCAATGGTCGACTTTCTCCAGGGGCCTAGCATTTCTCAACTTGCCTCACAGATACTCATCAAGTTGGCGGCGCCCCCCGACACGTCGTTAGCTCCCCTTGCCCCGGCCCAGGAGACGACGGCTGAGCCCTGTGTCCCCTTTGTCCCTGGGACAAAGGACCAGGGGCTTGGGCCACAGGACCAAGGGCACCCCGTCTCGCACGGCCAGCGGGCGATGTGGTTTCTGCATCAAC
>CAYNKW010000325.1:3037-4722 GCA_964397845.1 uncultured Anaerolineae bacterium | reverse complement strand
GATGCCCACACACATCGAACGGTTGCCGCTGTGGGAGGCTGCTGTGGTGTAGGCGGCAGGATAGCCGGTGGAGGGAATCTCCCAATCCCCATCGAACTCAAAGCCGCCGTTGACAATTCCCTCATCGCAGACCTCTGGCGTGGGTGTGAAGGCCGGCGTCGCCGTGGCTGTGGTCGTCGGCATCGTAGTCGGCGTCGGAGTGGCCGGTGTAGGTGTGGGGGTGGGCGGTACGCTCGTCTGGAAACTCTTTAGTAGCGCCGGCAGGTAGACGTGGAAAACCTCGCCGGCGACAAGAATAGTGACGTCCAGGTGACGGTGAACGTAACCCAGGCCAGTGGCGATGGTGACGGTAACGGGCGCAGCATAGGTCATGTCGGCGACAAAATCAGCGGTGTTAATGGTCAGTGTGATGATGCCAGAGCCGGTGTGGACGCCGGTGGGAAGGGTCAGCCAGGATGCGTCTGTGCTGGTGGTATAAGTCAGCGGCTCAGCCCCAATGAGTTTGACGTGGACGGTTTGGGTGTAGGCGCTGGTCATCTCCCCATGGTCTAGTAGCATCTTGATGCTTTGTGGTATCAATACAGCGTAGGGCCACTTGGGCATGTCGCGGAGGGTCTCGTAGGCCTTGCGCGGCGTGCCGTCTGTGTTGCGGATGGCGTAATAGCGCATGGCGTCGCAAGGGGCGTACCAGCCGACCATGTTGAAGTCCAGGTTAAAGAGGAACATCGGCCCCATCCAGGGCCAGTGGCGCTCAGCGTACTCGAAGGCCCGCCGAATGTAATCGGCCTGGGTGGCCTCATCCACGGCCTGCCACCAGCGACCCTGGGTCTCCCACTCGCTCCGGCAGGCCTCTTTGCGCAGGAGCCAGCCCCATTCGGTCGCCCAGACCTGCTTATCACCATCGCCGTTTGCAGCCATGACCGCGCGCTGCTGCTCGATCCGGCGGAAGGCCAGACCATTCACGGCGGCAGGATCCTGCTCCGGCGAGTAGGCAAAGCCATGAGGATGCGAGCCCAAGGCATCAAAGTAGCCTTTCGCGCCATAGTCGTACATCGCCTGGAGAAACCTGAGATCGTTCCAAGCGTGTGGGTAAGCAGGCGGGTCAGTGTCTTTATCATAAGGACCAACGGTGGCCATCCCGCTGCTGACGACGATGGCGTCCGGCTGAAGCGCTTTGATGCAGGTATAGGCCGTCTGGAGCACCTGCGTGTATTCGTAGGCATTGGGCACCTCGATGCTTCTTGCACCCTCAGACCAGGACCAATCGAGGTTGGGCTCGTTACCGATTTCGTAGGCATCTATGTGCGGGCTGACGTAGCTTTGGACTTTGGAACAGTAGGCTTCCAGATCGTCGTAATCTTCCCAGTTGGCCGGGATGCGGCGTAGCACCTTGAAGGGCGGGTCGTCCGCCGCATCGTAGACCTTGATCCAGTGCATGCCCAGTTCGCTGGCCCAGTTTAGGTGGTCGTCGGCGTAGGGAAGGCTGACGTTGATGCCATATTCCAGGTACACCCCGGTAGGGGAGTCCACTGGGAACGCCGTAACATCGGTGACGGCAATGCCGTCCCCCTGCGAGTCGGCTGGCGACTGGCTCGTTATGGCAGGCAGCGCGGACAGCACTACCATGCTGAAAACGAAAAGGAAGATTGAGGCGCGTCGCAAGTGTCGTGGCATGAAAGTCCCTT
>CAYNKW010000325.1:0-2937 GCA_964397845.1 uncultured Anaerolineae bacterium | reverse complement strand
TTATGAACCAACACTCTCTTCCACTCTATCAAGCCAGTCGTTCACCAGGGCGTTGAACAGGTCTTCTTGTTCAACGTATAGACCATGCCCGGCCCGATCAAGTACCACAAATGTCGCACGTGGATAGTTCTCCAGAATAGTCCAGGCATCGCGATACCCAACAGAAGAGTCCTGCCTACCTGTAACTATGAGGGTTGGGCCAGCAAATGGTTCGGGAAGTGCATCCACGTCAAACGAGAATCCATAGTTCTCAGGATTCTGCCTGATCTTGGTTAGAAACTCCATGTCGGCCATTTGGATGGCTGGCACAATATTGGCTGTCATCCTATCAACGAATTCTCGACCCTGTACGACAGCGAAGCTAAGCGCCTCTACCTCATCTGGCTGCAACTCCGACACGAGCGCAGCATCCTCTACCAGGGTAACATGGGGAGGTAGAGTCCGCTTTGCATCGTCAGCCACTATCAAGGGAATACCCAGCAGCAATCCGTCCACCAGTGCCGATCTATGGTACACTATGCCCCGCGCAAGATAAGCGCCTGCTGACGTGCCGGCTACCACGAACCTTTGGCCTGGAATAACGTGATCAATGAAGTCCAGAACAACGTCTAACATCTCGTCCTGATTGGTAATCCAATCCTTTCCTGGGGTTCTTCCGTGGCCAGGCAGATCTGGATAGATGCGTTTCCACCCCTCACGATGCTTAAAGATGGGTTCCAGCGCGCTTACCTCGTAACGATGGTCAAGACTCCAACCGTGTAAGACAATAATGGGTCTACCTTCACCAAACACTTCATACTGAACGGTGATGTTTTCGAGCTGACATTCCATGTTTCCATTCCTCCTCAATAAAGCACTTCCAAGATCACCACCGTACCATAGTCCAGAGCAGACTGGACTTCCAGATGCCCGCCGATCATCGCGGCGCGTTCGCGCATGCCTGCCAGACCAAAGTGTCCCTCGGCGACAAAGCGTCGCAGGTCTGAGCCGCCGGCGATGCCTTGCCCGTCGTCGGTGATGGTCATGCGCAACCGGTCAGGGTACTGGGTGAGACGCACGGCAATTTCTGACGCATCGGCGTGCTGGATGGCGTTGTGCAGCGCTTCCTGGGCGATGCGATAGATGGCCAACGCGATCTCCTCGGGCACGTTCAGAGCCTCGGCTACGATTTCAATGTGGATGGGTGCCGGCGAGTGCGCATCCAGCCGCTCGACCAGGGCCTTGAGCGCCAAAGTTGGATTGTTCGACAACAACGGCGGGCGCAGGTTTTGGCAGATGGCCCGCAGTGTTTGCACAGAATCACCGGAACGGGTCACCAGCGCCTCGAAATGCGACCTGTCCTCTGATTGGGCTTCCAGGGCCTTCAGGTCACGGGTGACGGCGCACAGATCTTGCAACACGCCGTCGTGCAACTCGCGAGACAGCCGCTCGCGCTCCGACTCGCGGGCCGACACCGCCTGGCGATAGAGGGCTTGCATTTCGTTGGCCAGTTGCTGTTCTTGCTCGGCGTAACGGACGGTCTCCAACACAACGGCTGCCTGCCGGGCCAACGTCGTCAGCCAGCGCAGGTCTTCCGGTGCGTAGGCTAATCCTCTGGCCCGCTGGCCAAGCAGCCAGACGCCGTAGAGATCGGCCCCGCGCATCAATGGCACCCACGCCGCTGTCCAGGCCAGGTCAATGCGTCCCTGCGCGATCAACTCGCGCAACCGCCCCTCCACACGCATCGCCTCACCGCCCGACGCGACCCAACGTATCGCTGCATGGTGAACCGGCAATTGGAGGGTGACGTCGCCCGTCGCCGCCAGGTCGTGCCCTTCAGGCAACAATACCACGGCCTTCGACACATCCAATGTCCCAGGCACATCCACCGCGAGCAACCGTCCTATCGCCTCCCTGTCCAGCAGGCCAGCCATTTGACGACCATAGGCGACCAGCAGTTCCTCGTGGGCAATAGGCGTGCCATAACGCCATTGGTGATGCCAGCGCCGGGCAAGGTAGAGAATCCACGTCCCCAACAAAGTGCTCAGAACTCCCACCAAAAACCACATCACCGGCTCGTTCAACGCTCCCTCCCTTGGATCAGACCACGTTCTTCCGCAATTGCCAATGCCTCGTAACGGCTATGAACGCCCAGCTTGCGATAGATGGCGCTGAGATGGTTGCGTACCGTGCCCGCCGAAATGTGGAGCGCCTGGGCAATCTGGGGGTTGGGAAGACCACGCTGCGCCAGGCGCAGGATGTCCCTCTCCCGCTCCGTGAGCAGTTCCCGCTCTCCGGCCTCCTTGGTGGCCTGCGCCAATGCCTCGTAAGCCTGGGGGCTTAGATACAGCCGTCCCTCCACCAGGTCGCGGATGATGGTTTCAATGCGAGACACATAGTCGTCGTCTTTGAGGATGTAGCCGCAGACGCCAGCCTGGAGCAAGTCGCGCACGTAGGTGGGTTCGAGGTGCGCGCTGAGCAGGCAAATTCTCAGCTCCGGGAAACTGGCGTGCAGGTCCCGGACGGCGCTCAACGCATCGAATTCCGGCTCGATCAACAGATCGAGCAAGAGAACGTGGGGGCGCGTGCGCTGCACCAGGGCAAAGACCTCACTACCCTGGCGCGCTTCGGCGACCAGGCGAATATCGGTCGTTTTGTCCAGCAGCGCGCGCAAGGCAATGGCCACGTGCGGATGGTCGTCCACGACGGCAACGCGGATCATCGCACCCCTCGCGCAAACGCCAGCCAGCGCTCAGTCGTCTCGTTCATAAATCACTTTCCCTTTTAGCCACAATCTCCCGACGCACAAATTATAGCCCAATAGTGAAAGTGGCACAACCTTACCCACTATGACAGTGTCATGGTATGAGCGTGACAGCAATCACAGCCGCGACGTGACAGGTGCCTATAGACAACTCCATACAGAATTTGGTATGATAGTAAGCAAGAGAAAGCAGC
>CAYNKW010000324.1:0-4726 GCA_964397845.1 uncultured Anaerolineae bacterium | reverse complement strand
TCATTTACCAGAGAGTAACCCACCATGCCTCTCGTTTACCTCAGCGCCGCCTGGCTGGCCGGCATCGCCCTCGCTGCGCTGCTCCAGCCGCCGGGCGCTCTGTTGGCCCTGGCGGCCATCCTGCCCCTGGCTACCTTTTTCCTCTGGCGCGACGACCGCCGCGTGCGCTTACTGGCCGGATGCGGGTTGTTCCTCATCCTGGGCGCAGGGCGCTATCTCCTGGCCGTGCCCCACTTTGGCGAGGACGCCCTGGCGACCTACAACGACCAGGGTTGTGTCACCCTGCAAGGCGTGGTCGTTGGCGAACCAGACGTGCGCGGCAGTTATACTAACCTCCGCCTGCGCGTGGACCGCCTCTTGATCGAAAACGCCTCTCACACGGTCGAGGGCCTTGCCCTGGCCCGCGTGCCCCGCTATCCCGAGTATCGCTACGGCGACCGGCTGGAGGTCTCTGGCCTGCTGGAAACGCCGCCAGAGTTCGGGGATTTCTCCTACAAAGACTACCTGGCGCGGCAGGGCGTCTATTCGCTGGTGCAGTGGGCCAAAGTGACGTTGCTGGACCGCGATGGGGGCAGTCCCTTCTGGCGGGCGCTCTACGCTTTCAAAGGCCGCGCCCAGCGCATCATCGCCGGCATCCTGCACGACCCCCAGGCCTCGCTGCTCACCGGCATCCTGCTGGGTGTGGAGACCGGCATCCCCCGCGATCTGATGGCCGATTTCTCCGCCACCGGCACGACGCACATTATTGCCATATCGGGGTTCAATTTTGCGATCATTGCCGGATTGCTTAGCACGCTGGGCACGCGGCTCTTTGGCCGGGCGCGCTCGTTCTACTTTGCGCTGGCTGGCATCGTGCTCTACATGCTCTTCGTGGGCGCGTCGGGAGCGGTGGTGCGGGCGGCGGTGATGGGCGCGTTGTACGCCTGGGGCGTCCACCTGGGCCGCCAGACCGACGCGCTCAACTCGACCCTGGCGGCTGCCTTGCTGATGACGGCCTGGAACCCCAACTTGTTGTGGGACCTCGGCTTTCTACTCTCCTTCGCCGCCACGCTGGGCCTGGTGCTGTTTACCGACCCGCTTCAGCAGCGTTTCGAGGGACTGCTAGCTCGCCTGTTGCCGCCTGCCTGGGTGGGGCCAGTCTCGGCCTTTCTGAATGAGGCTCTGGTGGTGACAACGGCGGCGCAGATCGCCACTCTGCCCATCGTCCTCTATAACTTTCGGCAGCTTTCGCTGATCACGCTGGTCACCAACCTGCTCATCCTGCCAGTCCAGCCGGCGGTGATGCTGTGGGGCGGCCTGGCCACGATCGCCGGGTTGATTTGGTTGCCCCTGGGTCGCGCTCTGGGCTGGGTGGCCTGGCTTTTTCTCACTTATACCATCGAGATGGTGAAACTGACGGCCGCTGTGCCGTATGCTTCCGCCAGCCTGGGGCGGGTGAGCGCCGGGCCGGTGTGGGTTTATTATGGTTTGCTTCTGGCGGGGGTGTGGATCATGGGACAAGACGAGTCAAAACGCAAAGCCTGGTGGAGCAAACTGACCCACCGTCTGCCGACCAAGGTAGCGATGGGCGGGCTGGTTATCATTCTGACCCTGGTCTGGATCGCGGCCGCCAGCCTGCCCGATGGCAAGCTGCACGTGGTCTTTTTCGATGTGGGCCAGGGGGACGCCATTTTCATCCAGAGCCCCACGGGCCGGCAAGTGCTCGTGGACGGTGGCCCTGATCCGGCGACGCTCCTGGCCCGCCTGGGAGAGCAAATGCCTTTCTGGGACCGCTCGCTGGACCTGGTGATCCTCACTCACCCGGACGCCGACCACCTGACGGGGCTGGTGCCGGTGTTGGAACGTTACCGCGTGGGACAGGTCTTTGACACCGGGCAACCCGCCGGCACGCCAACCCATGACCACTGGCAACAACTGCTGTCCGAGAAGCAAATCCCCGTTCTGGACAGCCGGGCCGGGACGCAGGTGGCTTTGGGCGGTAGCGTGACGCTCACCGTTCTCCATCCTGGCCCTACGCTGGTGGCGGGCAGCGGGGCCGATAGCAACAACAACTCCATCGTCACCCGGCTGGCCATGGGACAGGTCTCGGTGCTGCTGCCGGGCGACATCGAAGCCGAGGTAGAGCGCGAGTTGGTCCGGTCTGGGCAGCCGCTGGCCAGCACGGTGCTCAAAGCGCCTCACCACGGCGCAGGCACTTCCTCGACGCCTGCTTTCCTCGAGGCAGCAGGTCCGCAATTGACGGTCATCTCTGTGGGCCAAGACAACTGCTTCGGACATCCGGCGCCAGAGGTGCTGGCGCGGCTGGCAGGGTTCACCGTGCTTCGCACCGACGAGCGAGGCAACGTCGAGGTCACCACTGACGGCCAGCGTCTCTGGGTAAAGACACAACGCTGAATTGCAAACCACGACAAACCAAAACGAGCGATTGTCTCCTATGGTAGCGATTTTGTCACATGATGGCGAAATCGCTACTGAAAATTAACGCAGAATTTATACAACGATCGGGTGGTTTCTGGTATAATCTAATGAGGGGGGGTGACTTTAGAGGAAAGCCGACACAGGAGGTTGTAGTGGCAAGGGAACGAGTGTTGGTAGTGGACGACAGGCCAGAGAACCGTGACTTTGTCGTCAGTTATGTTCTGGAACCCAACGGCTACGAGCCGTTGACAGCCAGCGATGGAGAGGAGGGGCTGCGCGTCGCCTTGCGAGAATCGCCTGACCTGATCTTATTGGACCTGCAAATGCCCAGGATGGACGGCGTCCAGGTCCTGGAGGCACTCCACGACAAAGGTCGCGATATCCCGGTCATCCTCATGACGTTTCACGGCTCCGAGGCGTTAGCCGTGCAGGTTTTTCGCATGGGGGTGAAAGACTATGTCATCAAGCCGTTTGAAGTAGGCGAACTGCTGGGCGCCATGGAGCGGGCCCTGGCCGAGGTGCGCCTGCGGCGGGAAAGGGACGCTCTCACTCGACAGTTGATACAAGTGAACCGGCAGTTGGAACAGCGCGTCAAGGAACTCAACACCCTTTATAGGATTGGCAAATCGGTTACGGCACTGTTGGACCCGGGACAGTTGCTAAACCGGCTGGTGGAGGCCGCGGTCTACATCACCGCTGCCGAAGAGGGCTTCCTGCTGTTGGTGGACGAGGACACGAACGAGCTCTACATCCGCGCGGCCCAGGGTGTCGAGGAGAAAACGGCCCGCAATCTGCGTCTCAAAGTGCAAGATTCGTTGGCCGGCCAGGTGGTGCGAACTGGCGAACCGCTGATCGTAGGCGGGCAGAGCCTCAAAATCCAGACGGCCTATCTGGTCAAGGCGCTGATCAACGTGCCGATCAAGGTCCAGGAGCGGGTCATCGGCGTGTTGGGCGTGGACAACAAGCTCTCGGGCCAGCACTTTGGTCGCCCCGAACTGCACATGCTCTCCGCCCTGGCCGACTATGCCGCCATCGCCATCGAAAACGCTCGCCTCTTTGGTGTTGTAGAGGAGGAACGCCGCACACTGGAAGCGGTGCTGGCCAACACCGAGGATGCCGTCATCTTTGTCGAGGACGGGGATGCGGAACGGGTGATGTTGGCCAACCAGGCTGCGCGCCACGCCTTCGGCATGGCCGGCGAGGTCACGGGCCGCTCCTTGGCGGAGGCGGCGTGCGATGAGACGCTGATCGATCTCTTCCGCCGGGCGGGGAGCGGGGCGCAGTTCGCCCACGCCGAGATACCTCTGTCCGATGGTCGCACGCTCAACGCGCACGTCACCCCAATTCCTGGCGTGGGCCGCGTGGCCGTCATGCAAGATATCACTCACCTCAAAGAGTTAGATCGGATGAAGTCCGAGTTTGTTTCCACCGTGTCCCACGATCTGCGCTCGCCACTGACGTCTATCAAGGGCTTTGCTGACCTGCTACCGGTGGCGGGGCCGCTCAACGAGCAGCAACGGAATTTTCTGGGCAAGATCCAACGCGGCGTCGAAACTATCACTGAACTGATCTCTGACCTGCTGGACCTGGGGCGCATCGAGGCTATGGTGAATCTGGAGATGGAGCGGTGCGACCTGGGGCCCATCGTCGAGAAAGCGATTGAAAGCCTGAATAGCCACGCCAGCTTGAAAAAGCAATCGCTCCGGTGGCATATCGCGCCCAATTTACCGCCTGTGTTGGGCAATCCCCTGCGATTGGGCCAGGCCGTATCCAACCTGGTCAGCAACGCCGTCAAATACACGCCGGAGGGCGGGCGAATCTCGGTCTCCGCTACGAGTGAGAGTGGTCAGTTGGTGGTGACGGTGGAAGATAACGGCATTGGCATCCCGCCCGCCGACCTGCCGTATATCTTTGACAAGTTCTATCGTGCTCAGAGCAAAGAGACAGAGGACATCGTCGGCAGCGGGCTGGGTCTGTCCATCGTCAAATCCATTGTCGAAAAGCACCAGGGCCGCATCTGGGTTCACAGTCAGGGGGGGATGGGCAGCACCTTCACCTTCGTGTTGCCGGCCGCTCTGTGAGTAATAGGGAGGCCCTTATAGGAGCTAGATACCATGCGAGGGAAGCACATTTACCGTTGTCCTGCCGGTATCGGAGTAGCGCGTCACTTTTGCTGCAATCTGATATTTGTGATGACGTTTGACAGTTCCACCAAGGTCGGGTACAATAGGGTTAATCCTGACGTAATATGATCGAGGAGAGAGATATGTCGGCTTCAATTCTTGTCGTCGAAGACGATATTGCTATG
>CAYNKW010000323.1:1931-4739 GCA_964397845.1 uncultured Anaerolineae bacterium | reverse complement strand
CAGATTGACGCGCTGGCCTACGAGTTGTATGGGCTGACGGAGGAAGAGATTGCCATTGTGGAGAGCGTTTGAAACACGAATGAAGCAAAAGGAGGCGAAAGACACGAAAGGATATCTTATGATCGCAGCCATCTTTGACCTTGACGGCACCCTTTACACCGGACACATCGCCCAGGGCATCACCCGCCATCACCGGATGCACCGGGTGAAACGTCTGCCACTCTACACCTTCATGGCCGCCCACATGCCATTGTGGTTGCTGTTGCGGGTGGGCCTGGTGTCCGAAATGGCCATACGCGAGCTATGGGCCCGTCACATGGGGTGGACAGTGCACGGTTGGACACCCCAGGAGGCTGCGGCGGCTTTTGCCTGGATCACCGAGCAGTACGTGCAACCACTGGTGCGCCCCGACGTGATGGCGCGGTTGCAGAATCACCAGGCAGCCGGCCACCGGGTCATCATAGTTTCCGGCACCCTGGCTCCCCTGCTGGCCGAGATCGGTCGTCAATTAGGGGTGGAGGAGACGGTGGGCACGCCGCTGGTACTCCGGGCAGACCGCTACACCGGGGCCTGTGAGCTCCCTGTCTGCCAGGGGGCGAACAAGGTATTACGACTGGAGGCTTACCTGGACAGTAGTGACAGTATCCTCTGGCACCAAAGTTATGCCTATGCCGATAGCTACACCGACATTCCCCTGCTGGAGCGGGCAGGTTACCCTGTGGCCGTCTACCCCGACCCTCAACTGGCTGCCCACGCCCAGAGCCACGGATGGGAGATCATGAGGCAAGAAGTAACGTTGCCGGACGGAAAGCGGAGGTAGCGCCATGACCAAGGAAGAGATACTGTCCAGGCTGGCTGAAAGCCGCCACACCATTCAGCAATGGCGGGGAGGATGAACGACAGCAAAACTTCCATCCGCCCTGCCAGGGTGCTGTTTCCCCTGGGCCTGGGCACGGCCCTCTCCCTCATGGGCGATGCGACGCTGTACACCGTGTTGCCCACCCACGCCACCGAAGCGGGCATCGCCCTGAGCAGCGTGGGCATCCTACTGGGCGCCAACCGGGCGGTGCGGCTTGTCCTCAACAACCTTTCGGGGCTGGCCTATGATCGCTGGCCCCGGCGAAGGCTGTTCATTCCGGCGCTGCTCATCGGCGCGCTCTCCACGGCAGTATACGCTGCCACGCGCGGCTTCTGGCCGTTGCTGGCCGGGCGATTGTTGTGGGGGCTGGCCTGGTCGGGCATCTGGGTCGGCGGGGCCACGATCATCCTGGATATGACGACAGATCGCGACCGCGGGCGATGGACGGGCCTGTACCAGACGTGGTTCTTCCTGGGCGCGGCGTTAGGCGCCTTTGCGGGCGGCCTGCTCACCGACAGGTTGGGCTACAACGCCACAATGTGGATCGGCGCAGCGCTGACCGCCCTGGGCGGCCTGGTGGCGCTGTTCCTGCTGCCAGAGACGCGCAGCGTCCGCCGCAACCCGGCCGATTTCCCCGTTGAACAGAGGAGACCCAGGTTGCGTACCAACAGGAACCTGTGGCTCGCCGCCTCGTTGCAAGGGATCAACCGCTTCGCCACCGCTGGTGTCCTCGCGGCCACCATGGCGCTGGTAGTGCAGGATCGATTGGCATCTGTCAACCTGACTCTCGGCGTGGCGACGCTGACCGGCGCGCTGGTGGCCGGTCGGACTCTCCTCAGCACAGTATCCGCTCCGCTGGCGGGGACTGTGTCGGACTGGCTGGGAAGCCGCTGGAAGGTGATGGCAGGCGGGCTGGCCATCGGGATAATCAGCATGAGCCTGATCGCCTGGAGCACGCCGGCCGCTATTCTGACTGGCATGGCGTTAGGCGCTGTGACCACCGGCAGCGTGCAAGCCCTCGTCACTGCCCTCACCGGCGACCTGGTAAACCAGACGCAACGGGGACGCGCCCTCGGTATGCTACACACGGTCGGCGATCTCGGCAGCGCCGTCGGTCCGCCGGTTGCTTATGCACTGCTGCCGTGGATAGAGTTGCACGGTGTCTACTTGTTCTGCGCGGCACTGTTCGCGACGGGGTCGATCCTGGTACTGTGGCTTCAGCCGCACAGGCGGCAAGTCTTGCGACGCCCGTTAAACTAGAGTATAATTACGCCGAACGCAATTTCGTGATGCGTAAAAGATCTGGATCACGTTTCACGGCCCGGAGTGTAGCATCAAGCAGCGACTATTTTCTATCTTGCCGAACTATAATCATACGCCCAGGAGAGGCAACACTTGAAAGCCCTCATCACCGGTATCTCTGGTTTCGTGGGAACACACCTGACGGAGTATCTGCTGGAACACACAGATTGGCAAATCGCCGGTACCGTCTTTGGCCCTTACGGCAGTATCAAGCCGTGGTGGAACCGGCTGGAGATCTATCCGGCGGAGCTTTCCCGGCTGGAAGTGGTAGCCTTTGTCCTGGAGCAAGTGCGGCCGGATTATATTTTTCACCTGGCGGCACAGCCTCTCGTCTCCCTCTCTCACCGTGACCCGTGGGGCACGCTGGAAAACAACATCCGCATGCAACTGAACATCCTCCAGGCACTGGTGGAGCTCAAAATTCTGGATACCCGTGTGCTGGTGGTCGGTTCCGGCGAGGTCTATGGCCCGGTCGAGTCCGAGGAACTGCCCATCCGCGAGACGCAACCTTTTCGCCCGGCCAATCCCTACGCGGTCAGCAAGATCGCTCAGGACATGCTAGGGCTGCAATATTACCTGACCCACGGCCTCCAGACCATCCGCACCCGCCCGTTCAACCACATTGGGCCAGGCCAGCGGCCCGGTTT
>CAYNKW010000323.1:0-1831 GCA_964397845.1 uncultured Anaerolineae bacterium | reverse complement strand
CTGCGACGCCAGACCGGTTGGCAACCGACCATCCCCTTCAAACAAAGCCTGGCCGACACGCTGGATTACTGGCGAGGGAAAATGACAGCAAGCGAGGATCACTGAATAAGCAACTGGAGATAGGATGCACATTGTATATCCGGATAAGGAAAGTTTCAACCAAACACTGAAAGAGACAGACAACAACTCTCTCAACTTTATCGTACTCATCACCGCTGCATTCGATCCGGTCAATACCAAAGGACTTGAGGCGTACTTGGACGAATGTATACGGGCGCTGAAACAAGGTGGAGTGCTCTTTGTACAAGGGCGCCCTGAATACTTGCCGGAGTTGGGCGTTTATCTTGATCGCTACCTGAACTTCAAGTACTGGATCGTGATTGAGTCCACAATCCGGCACAGAGAACGCGGCTTGCCCTCAGTTCATGCGGCTGTGCTTTTATTCACCAAGGGCAACGAACGTTTCAACGTGAAGCGAACCCGCTTTCCCCACCAGTACTGTGCTTACTGCGAAAGGACGCTCAAAGATTGGGGCGGCAAGGCGCACTTGATGCATCCTGATGGCTATGTTATCTCTGATGTGTGGAAGGATGTGCCACAGGCAAACAACTACACCCAAATCTCTGCCCCTGTCCTCGACACCATCTTGCGGATGTTGGACTCTGAGTCCTCTTCGACAAGCTCAAGATCCAGCCGCAAGGAAGAAGAAACCGACATGCTTCAGCAAATAGGCGAGCAAGTGCCTACTAGCGAGGTCAAGGGCCTCATTGGTCCCAAGGAAGGCATTAGTGCTGACAGGGTTATGACAGAGCCGGTTGTTCAGTACAGGTTGCCCAATTTCTTGGAACCGGACATAGAATATACTGACGTTGTCAACGAAGTGAGTGACAAGATGTTTAACGTCGTCCATCAGGGCGATGCAGTGCAGATATTAAAGCGCTATCCCGATAACTCTGTAGACCTTGTTTTCGCCGACCCGCCGTACAATCTCGACAAGACATATCACATCTATGATGATGAACAGGCAGACAAAGAATACATCAAGTGGTGCAACTCCTGGCTGCGGGAGTATGTGCGGATATTGAAACCCACCGGTTCGCTGTACGTTCTGAATCTGCCCCGCTGGACGATGTTTCACGCTGCCTTCCTCAACCAACATCTCTACTTTCAAAACTGGATTGTGTGGGACGCGATGGCCGAACCACGGGGCAAGTTGATGCCAGCTCACTATGGTCTATTGTTCTACACCAAACACCTCACAGACTTTACCTTTAATTATGACAAAGTGGGACAGCTTGACGCCCGGTATTACTGCCTACGTGACTCATGTATCCGCAAGCGTAAAGCAGAGAGTGTTGATGACAAAATGCCACTCACCGACATTTGGTGGGATATTCACCGCATCAAACATCGGCGTGATCGGGATAGCCATCCCTGCCAGTTGCCCGACGCGTTGATGGAGCGCATCATCCGCCTTTCTACAAATGAAGGCGATGTTGTGCTTGATGCTCTATGCGGTGCAGGCACGACTCCGGTTGCAGCAGTCAAGTTAGGGCGATGCTACGTGGCGATTGACATTGACCAGAAGTATGTGCAGATAACGAGAAGGAAGATTGCTCAAGTAAAACGTAAAGGCCATGTTGAACGCCAGAGTATACACAAACCACAGCGAAAATATACCAAGAAAGAGCTGCAACTGGAATTGCGTGATTTAGCGGTGAGACTAGGGCATTTGCCAACACCGAAAGATGTGCAAGAAATGAGCAAGTATGATCTAGACATCTTCTTCGACATGTTTCCAACGTGGGGTAAGGCTCTAAAAGCAGCAAAG
>CAYNKW010000322.1:2480-4740 GCA_964397845.1 uncultured Anaerolineae bacterium | reverse complement strand
GTTTTATGCAGTTGTCAAAGATCAAACATCCGTCGATTGTATATGTGACGTTACTTTGTCATTCTGAGGAGCGAAGCGACCCTGTACCCTGTACCTGTCGGTTCAGGACAGGTGCTGACCGTCCAGGACAGTGCGAAGAATCTCGATCTACAGAGACGAATTGCCAGCCAGGAACGAGATTCTTCGCTCCCTCCGGTCGCTCAGAATGACATTATTGGGAAAGTAACGTTGTAGTACTAGAGAAAATGCCATAAGCTTAGTCGAGCAAAGGTCAATTGTAAAAGTTCAGTTTTTGAGCCGTTTTCGGTACTTTGGCTTGTATTTGCACAAAAGTTACGCTAGGCATCTTCAAACTGACTATTGTACAGTTTGGCGTAAAAGCCATCTCGCTCCAGCAGTTCCTCATGCTTGCCACTCTCTACAATGTCGCCCTCATTCATAACCAGGATCATATCGGCGTTGCGGATGGTAGAGAGGCGATGGGCAATGATGAAACTGGTACGGCCCACCATCAAGTTGTCCATCGCATTCTGGATCAGTACTTCGGTGCGAGTATCGACCGAGCTGGTGGCTTCATCCAGGATTAGCATCCTGGGATCAGCGAGAACGGCGCGGGCGATAGTCAGAAGCTGCTTCTGACCTTGCGAAACGTTCGATGCCTCCTCATTGAGCTCCATACCATAACCTTCAGGCAGGGTGCGCACGAAATGGTCTACATGCGCCGTTTGGGCCGCCTTGATCACCTCCTCATCGGTCGCCCCCGGCCGTCCGTAACGGATATTCTCCATGATGCTGTCATTGTAAAGCCAGGTATCCTGCAACACCATGCCGAACATCTTGCGCAAGTCGTGGCGGGTGAGATCGCGGATGCCGTGACCGTCCACCAGGATCGCCCCGCTGTTCACGTCGTAAAAACGCATGAGCAGTTTGACCATCGTCGTCTTGCCGGCGCCGGTCGGTCCCACGATGGCGACCTTCTGGCCCGGTTGGGCGACTGCGCTGAACTTGTTGATGACGATCTTTTCCGGGTCGTATCCAAACTGCACGTCTCGGAACTCTACCTGACCCGCCACCTGGGCCAGTTCGACCGGATCGGCCGTTTCAGCGACCTCCTCGTCTTCATCGAGGAATTCAAACACCCGTTCGGCGGCCGCGGCGGTCTGCTGAAGCACGTTCGAGATATTGGCGAGTTGCTGGATGGGTCGGGTAAACGAGCGGACGTACTGGATAAATGCCTGGATATCGCCAACGGTGATGCTGCCCCTGATCGCCAGCCAGCCGCCCAAAACCGCCACCGCCACGTAGCCCAGGTTGCCAATGAACATCATGATCGGCATCATCAGGCCCGAGAGGAACTGGGATCTCCAGGCTGAGTCATAAAGGGTATCGTTGAACCCATCGAATACCTGGATGCTCTTCTCTTCGCCATTAAAGGCTTTCATCACCACGTGCCCGCCATACATCTCTTCCACATGCCCGTTGACGTGCCCCAGATAGTCCTGCTGCCGCTTGAAATGTTTTTGCGACTGCCGGACGATCAGCGCCACGACCATCATCGAAAGCGGGAGAATAAGCAGCGCCACCAGGGTCATCACCCAATTGATGGAGAACATCATGATCAACACGCCGATCACTGTGATTACCGACGTGATGATCTGGGTAAGGCTCTGGCTCAGAGTCTGGTTGACCGTATCCACATCGTTGGTAATGCGGGAGAGCACCTCGCCCTGGCTGGTGCCGTCAAAGTACTTGAGCGGCATGCGGTTGATTTTTTCGGATATATCCCGGCGGAATCGGTAGGCGATGTTGGTCGAAACGTCCGCCATGATCCAGCCCTGGATGTACCTGAAGAAGGCTGACACCAGATAGAGGCCGAGCGTAAGCAGCAGGATTTCGCCGATATACTGGAAGTCAATCTCGCCGGTTCCACTCAGTTGAGCGAGCACACCCTCAAACAAGCTGGTGGTGGCCCTGCCCAGTATCTTGGGGCCGGCGATATTGGCGGCTGTTGAGGCCACCGCGAATACCAGCACGATCAGCACTGTCACCCGGTACTTGCCCAAATACTCGACCAGTTTGGCCATCGTGCCCTTGAAATCACGAGCCTTGTCACCTTTCATCATCGCCATGGGGCCGCCGCGCCCCATCGGGCCATGCCCGCGGCCAGGGCCACGACTTGCCCTTCGATCACTTGATCGGTTAATTTGCATTCTCATGCCAGTTCCTCCAGGCTCAACTGCGACAGTGCGATTTCCCGATA
>CAYNKW010000322.1:0-2380 GCA_964397845.1 uncultured Anaerolineae bacterium | reverse complement strand
TGCATTCTCATGCCAGTTCCTCCAGGCTCAACTGCGACAGTGCGATTTCCCGATAGGTCTCGCAGTTGTCCATCAATTGCTGGTGTGTGCCCTTGCCAACGACCTCGCCCTCTTCGAGCACGATGATCTGATCCGCGTTTTTGATCGTGGGCACACGCTGAGTCACGATCAACACGGTGCTCAAACCAGTTTTCTCTTTGAGTGCCGCCCGCAAGGCATAGTCGGTCCTAAAATCCAGGGCCGAAAAGCTGTCGTCAAAGATATAAATGGGGGGTTTCTTGACCAGAGCGCGGGCGATAGAGAGCCGCTGTTTCTGCCCCCCAGATACATTGGTGCCGCCTTGAGAGATCTCGGCGTTCAACCCCTCGGGATTGTCATAGATGAATTCGCTCGCCTGGGCAATGTCGACCGCTTCGCGCACGGTTTCGGCGTCGGCATCCTCGTCCGCATACAGCAGGTTGCTTTCGATTGTGCCAGAGAACAGGGTGCCGGTCTGCGGAATGTAGCCGATCCGATCACGCAAATCGTACTGGGTGACCTGGCGGATATCGATGCCATCCACATGGATACTGCCCTCGGTCACGTCATAGAAACGGAGGATCAGGTTGACGAGGGTTGATTTGCCACAGCCGGTAGAGCCAACAAAAGCGGTGGTCTGGCCTGGCTGGGCGGTAAAGGTGATGTTGCATAGCACGTTGTCCAGCGCACCAGGATAGCGGAACGAGACGTCGCGGAACTCGATCAGTCCCTGGGATAGTCCGGAAAACTGTTTCGGTTGTTCGGGATCGCGGATCACGGGATCGGTCTCGAGCACGTCGGCGATCCGGTCGGCCGACACCGAAGCACGCGGCAGAAAGATGAATAACATGGTCAGCATCAGGAAGGACATCACGATCTGCATGGCGTACTGAATAAAGGCCATCATATCGCCGACCTGCATGTTGGCCTCGGCTACCTGGTGGGCGCCGGCCCAGATTATCGCCATGGAGAGGCAGTTCATGATGAGCATCATCAACGGCATCATGATCACCATCAACCGATTGATAAAGAGGCTGGTCGCGGTCAGATCGAGGTTGGCTTTGTCAAAGCGCTCTTCCTCAAAGGGTTGCATGTTGAACGCCCGGATGACCATCATGCCGGATAGGTTCTCCCGGGCCACCAGGTTTATCCGGTCGATCAGTTTCTGGATGATCTTGAACTTGGGCAGGGCGATCGCTATGACGATCAGGACTAGCCCGATCAGCACCAGCACCGCCACGGCGATGATCCACCACATCGACCCGCCCTTGCCGACGGCGCGGATGACGCCGCCAACACCCAATATGGGCGCGTAAAAAACCAGGCGCACCAACAACATAACCACCATCTGGACCTGGGTGATGTCATTGGTTGAGCGGGTGATGAGAGACGCGGTTGAAAAGGCGTTGAATTCGGTGTTGGAAAAACTCTCGATCTGACGGAACAGATCCCGGCGTATGTCGCGGGCCGCCCCGGCCGCCGTCTTGGCGGACAGATAGCCAACGGCGATGGTACAGACACCGGAAAGCAGGGTCAGCAGCAGCATCCAGCCACCGATGCGCAGCATATAGTTGGTCTGCAGCTTTTCCGTATCCATGCCAAGAGCCTCGTACTCTGCCTTGACGGGGCCCACTGCCGCCTGAATGATCATGCTGTCCCCAAGCGTTCCAAATCGCTGGTTGACAATGTCGGTCATTTGCTCGAGCTGGGCAGCAGGCAGTCGCCCCAAAAGGGCGAAAACATCCATACCTTGGGGGATCATACTTGGGTCGAATTCGAAATCCCCACCCATTTCTGCGGCCATGGATGGGTCAGCCATCATTTGCTCTATACTGGACACAACCAGGATCGACTTGCCCATCACCGGGTTCAAACGGTCAATCTCTTCCTCGTCACTCTCGTGCAGGACATAGATCGGTTCCTCTTTCAGAATGGGATAATCCTCAACAGCGGTGTCATAGTCAGGCGAGACTTGATCCAGCAGGGTGTAACCATCGAGCACGACCGTTTTGTCTTCAGCACTCATAAAGATTACAAGCTTGTCCATCTCACTCTGACGGATGGCAACCGGTACGGCATTTTCCACGCCGCCTTGCTGGATGCCGACGTTGACAATTCGAGAGAGATAATCAGGCAGCGCCAGATCAAAGTTTGCCTGCGCAAACAACAAAACAATGGCGAGCAGGATCATTGTCAGATAAGGTTTTAGATATTTCGCCAATCGAATCATGGTAGATTACGCTCCTATTCATTTTCTGGTATATGGAATTCGGCCTGCGACTGCAACCGCTGTGCTGGCCGAAAATGCACATCCGTTCTAGTACTACAACGTGACTTTGTCATTCTGAGGAGCGAAGCGACC
>CAYNKW010000321.1:0-4741 GCA_964397845.1 uncultured Anaerolineae bacterium | reverse complement strand
GATGCGGTTCGCCAGTCCGGGTGGCAAGACGTGGATGCGATTGGGTTGGGGCGTGGTGGACTTGGGCATAGGGATATTATACCACGCAATGCGCAATACACAATTGTCAATGTCTCGCCAATGTCTGCCCAGGGCTTTCCCAAAGTAAGCTAGCAATGGCGGAAAGACTTATTCGAGTCGTCACCCTGAGCAAAGCGAAGGGTCTCGTTCGCCGAAAACGGGATTCTTCGCGGAGTTTATCCTGAGCGTAGTCGAAGGGCTCAGAATGACAGATTCTGGCAACCACTACTTTGGGAAAGCCCTAAATGTTTGCCAGTGACATTGACAATTACCCGTGCAGGTGGTAAAATAAGGTACAAGCTCGTTATACTAATCTACGTGAGGCTTGTCGGATGTTTGTGAATCGCCAGACTGAATTAGCTTTTCTGAATGCCGTGCTGGAGCGCAGGCGTCCCACGGCGGCGCAACTCATACTGCTGTATGGCCGCCGCCGGGTGGGCAAGACGGTTCTATTGCGCCATTGGGCCGAGGCCTCCGGCGTGCCCCACTCCTATTGGGCCGCCGAAAAAGAGCCTGCCCCGCTACAACGCCGCAAACTGTTTGCCCGCGTGCTGGGCGTAGAACCGATGCAAGCCCCCACCTTTGCTTCGTGGGCTGCGTGCTGGCAGGCCATCGCCTCGTTGCTGGCCGGTCGCCGCCACGTTCTCATCCTGGATGAATTCACTTATGCTGCCGAGTCGGACCCGGCCACGTTGTCGTCGCTCCAACACGCCTGGGATCAACTCTTCAAGGATTCGCAACTGGTCATCATCCTATGCGGCTCCCACGTCCGCACCATGGAGATGCTGCAGGCCAGACAATCGCCCCTCTTTGGCCGTCTCACCGGTCAGTGGCATCTCCAGCCCCTTCCCTTTGCTGCACTGCGAGAGTTCCTGCCTACCTGGCCGGCCGAGGAGCGCGTGGCAGCCTATGCTGCGGTGGGGGGCGTGCCTGCCTACCTGGAGTGGCTCGATCCCCACCGCTCCTTCAGCGACAACATCCGCGACGTGATCCTGGCCCCGGGGAGCATGTTCGTCGCCGAACCAGCCTTCCTGCTCTACGACGAAGTCCGGGAGCCACGTGCCCACCTGGCGGTCCTCAAGGCGATTGGCGCGGGATACCACACCCTGTCGGAAATTGCCAATGCATCGCTGGTTGGCAAGCCTCACCTCTCTGCGTACCTGGCTCGCCTGCAAGCGCTGCGCCTCGTCGAGCGCCGCTTACCTGTCACCATCCCGCCGTCCCAACGCCGGCGCTCGCGACGAGGACGCTATCACCTCAGCGATCCCTATTTTCGCTTCTACTTTCGCTTCATCGCCCCGCACCAGGACGAATTGACCTATCGCCCAGAACGAGCGCTGCCATCCATCTATGACGGCTTGCGGGCGTTCGTCGGCCAGACGGCGTTCGAGTCTCTGAGTCAGCAATGGGTGGCCGAACAGGGGCGTGCCGGCCAGTTGTCTCTTGAATTTGAGATTGAGGAGATCGAGGAGATCGAGGAGATCGAGGAGGTCGGCAGCCACTGGAGCCGGAAGGTGCAGGTGGACGTGGTGGGCATCAACTGGGCAAGGCGGATTATTCTGCTGGGGGAGTGCAAGTGGGGAGTGAACCCTGTGGGCCGGAGCGTCGTTCGAGAATTGATCGAAAAGACGCCAAAGGTTTTGAGGGACCTGCCCGCTGCCGGAGAGGGCTGGACGGCGCACTATGCCTTCTTTGCCCGGAGTGGGTTTACTTTGGCAGCCAGAGCGGAAGCGAAAACCCACAGCGCCTTACTGGTAGACCTGGAACGGTTGGACCGGGATTTGATGTAGACCTGGACCTGCAATGACCACATACCTTCGAGCAGGAGAAGAATAAACTATGGCAACCTTGTTTCCCATTCCACTTCTGGCCATCACCGTCTTTTTGCTCATCCGGGCCCAGTTCCGCTCCGAGCAGCGACAGGTCTTCTTTTTCAAGCCGCTCTCGACGTTGCTGGTGATCCTGGTCGCAGCACTGTCGCTTCGGACGGCGGGGGTCAAAATAGGATATACCGCCGGAGTGCTCGTTGGACTGATCCTGTCGCTGGGGGGCGATGTGGCGCTGATGTTTCCCTCAGGCAAGGCGTTCCTGGTGGGATTGGTTCTGTTCCTGCTGGCCCACGTAGCTTACGCGGTCACGTTCACCCTGTTTAACGGCTTTTACCCTGGCGACTTGATATCCGGCGGCGCGCTGCTGGCACTGGCCGTCGTCATCTACCGCTACCTGGAACCCGGTCTGGAAAAGATAAAAGTCCCTGTCATTGTCTACGTCGTGGTCATCTCTTTCATGGTCAACCGGGCCATCTCGGCGTTCTTTGGCACGACCTTCGGGCCAACGCAGGCCTGGCTGATGGCCGGCGGCGCGATCCTGTTCTGGATCTCAGACCTGATGCTGGCGGTGAACCGCTTCCGGCGGCCGTTCAAACATAATCACCTCAGCCTGGCTTTTTACTATGGCGGCCAGCTTCTCATCGCCCTGAGCCCGGCTTACTGAGGAGTGATTACAAATTCGCTACAACTACCCTTGCGAAGGTTTGCACAACCTTCGCAAGGGTTCCAAACACGCTTTAAGGAGTGATTATTATGCCTCAAATTCGTTGGCAAAAGATACTGATCGGCGCCATGGCGCTGGGACTGGCCCTGCTCCTGGCGCACTATGAGAGACACGTAGGCGCAGGAGATGCATTGTCACCGCCGCCTCCCCCCGGACACAGCCCATTGCCAACGCCGGCGCCCCCGGAGGACAGAATTGTTTTCACCAACACGGCCAGCAACGAGACCCCGATCGTGGGCCACATCCTCACCTTCACGCTGCAATTCTACACTACGAGTGTGCAGACGCAAACTGTGCACGTGAGAGTGACCAACCCGAATCCCGCTCCCTCGTACCTAAAGATCATCACCGCGCCTGCGACGATCGGGGGAGGGGCGTGGTACAGCCCGACGATTGGGGGACAAGGGCACGGCGGCAGCACAGTTGACGGCATCGTCTGGGAGGGTGAGTTCGGTCCGGGGACAATACCGGACGCTGTCACTTTCCAGGTGCAGGCCAGTGGCCTCCCAACGACCTCCCTGTCCACCGGGTATCCGCTCACCAACACCGCCACCATGATTGACCTGGCCGGGACTCTGCCTGACGGAACAGCGGAAGCAGCCATCCGCATTATGCCCCGCCGGCTATTCCTGCCTGCCATCATCAAAGCTTTTGCTCCCTGGCCTCCACCGCTGGCAGAGCCCGGCAGCAGCAAGCTGGGGCTGCACGTCATTCAAACCAACTCGCCCGACATCGTGGAATTCATTCGCCGCGCCAAACCGGCCGTCGTCAAAGCCGTGGGCGGTACACACTGGCTGTCCGAGGTGAAAGAAGTCTCGCCGGAGACAGTGACCATCGGCCGGCTGATGGGCTACGACGACGAAGGGAACATGACATGCGATCCGGAAAAGGCTGCGCAGGACTTTGTAGCGCACTACCTGGAGGAATACCTGTTGAACCCCGGCGTAGATTATTGGGAGGGATGGAATGAACCGCTGCCCACGTCGCGCATGGCCTGGTACGCCCGGTTCGAGGCCGAGCGCACCCGCCTGATGGCCGAACATGGCCTCCGGGTGGCAGTTGGCGGCTTTGCCACCGGCACGCCAGAGTGGGACGAGTTCGCCGAGTTCCTGCCGGCCATCGAAGTTGCCCTGGCCCACGATGGCATCCTGGCGCTGCACGAGTACGCCGCGCCAACGCTGGACTATCGTGTGGGCGAAGCGTTGCCCGGCCACCCGGCCTACCCGGAGCGGGGCGTGCTGACGTTGCGCTACCGCTGGTGGTACGAAGACTTTTTGAAGCCACGCGGGCTGGCCATCCCTCTCGTCATCTCTGAGGGCGGCATTGACGGTCAGGTGCAGCAAAACCTGGCCCCTCCCGGCCTGGGCTGGCGTGATTTCACCGATTACTGGGCGCAGCAAGGGCTGGGCAAAGGCGGCAGGCAGGCCTACATCCAGCAACTGGCCTGGTACGACGGCCAACTGCAGCAAGACGATTACGTCATCGGCGTGGCTATCTTTACCGCCGGCAGCCCCTCTGGACAATGGCTGAGCTTTGACATCACCGACATATTGCGATCGCTGGCCAACTATGTGGTGAGCCAGAAATAGGAGCAATAGATGAAAGTCCTGAGACGGCTCTTTTTCTTCCTCACCCCCTACTGGAAGACCTTGCTGCTCAACGCCGTGCTGCTGCTGGGGCGGGCGGGGCTGGAACTGGCGCCACCGCTCTTCCAGAGAGCGATCGTGGACGAGATCATCGGTGCCCGCCACCTGGCCCTCCTGGGCGCGACGGCCGGCGCGTTGGTGGGCGTCTATGCCCTGCAACAACTGGTCAACTCTGGCGATGCGTACATCCGCCACGCGCTGGGCGAGAAATTCGTCCTCGACCTGCGTGTGCGCCTCTACGCCTATCTGCAACGGCTGTCGCTATCTTTCTTTGAGCGCACCTCCACCGGCGAGCTGATGTCCCGCGTGACCAATGACGTCAATGCCCTGGAACACTTTGTGACGCACGGATCGGCCCTCACAGCCGTGGCCCTGCTGCGGCTCGCGGGCGGGGCGGCTGTCCTCTTTGTGCTGGACAGACAGTTATCGCTGTTGGTGCTTCTGCCGGTACCGGTGTTGGCAGTCGTGCTGCGCTATTACAA
>CAYNKW010000320.1:0-4744 GCA_964397845.1 uncultured Anaerolineae bacterium | reverse complement strand
TTGGCGAGCAGTCCACCGCGAAGTGCGTCGGCTCCAGGCGCGTATCGTAAAGGCAATGCAAGGTCGGGCCGATTTGCTTGCCCTCTGGAAAGAACAAGGCGGAACGTGTCCCGTCTGTGGCCAGAAGATCACCCAAGAAACAAGATGGCATGACCACCACATCGTCTGGCGATCCGAGGGCGGCGGGGATAATCTCAGCAACCGGGTGCTAGCCCATCCTGACTGCCATAGGCAAATCCACAGCCAAAGGTTAGACGTTGCAAAGCCGCGTCTTGAAAGGGGCGTTTGAAAGGCTTGAGCTGCATAAAGCGAAAGTTTTAGTGCAGTTCTTAGGGGGCGGGGCGGCGGCAACGCCGCCCTGCTACCCGGCAACCGCACAAACGCGACTTGGTCGCCCGGTGTGCGGAGGATGGGTGGGTAAGGTTTCGCAGTTAACCTGGCCGCCTGCTCCCGTCCTGGGAGAGCCTTTGGCGGGTTCCACCGTTCCGTGCGTCCATTTTGCGTGGCGTTAGGACGTGTGCTTTGCGCCGGGTCTCCTTACGGGTGGATACCATACACAACTTGATTGTATAGCCTTGAGACCTTCCCCGTTTTGGGGCCTGCCGCCTTCCCTTGTCAGGAAGGGCTTCTGACCAGCGTAGGCAGGTTCTCCATGACGGCACGTACATACACACCTTCACTTTCGTTATCCATGACCACTTGCTCGACGTGTGACTCCGTCTGGTTCGGAGCTGACGCCCCTGTGCTTAGGCCGCACAGGACTAAGCGCTTTCTGCCCTTGCTCCCGACCCTGTGGTTAGGCCCCACAGGACTAACCGCGATTGATAGCCAGTCGCACGCCGTAGGCCTGTCCTGAGCAGAGTCGAAGGAGCAGCGCTCTCTCCCCTCCACCTGGGGGTCAGGAGTTGATGTTTTGCACTTTTTGTGCTATTATCTCACCTGAATGGACACACAGTTGTCAAGGTTCTGGCGACTGGAAGGTCGTGGCTACCTCCGGTCACCTAACCCTTGCCGCCCATCCCCCGACTTGCGTCGGTTTCGGGCGAACGGGTCGCACCCAGCGGTTGCAGCCGACCGCGCTCCGCGCGCAAATCGGCGGCCGCACGCGCTTGTAGTTGGTTTTGTGGCGGAGGTGGTTTCACGCACTCGCGCGGCGGGTGAACCGCGAGCCGTTGGGCGGCTCGTGGGAGTTGGAAGAGGGTTCAAGAACAGGGGTTTGACCTGTTGAGAGGGTGAGAGGCCAGGGCATCTTGTGCCCTCTGGGGTCTCGGCTTCAGGGATGAGCCGTTTAGCCACCGTTGTTTGGGGTCTTTCGGGCGCAAAATGCCCTGGATAGAGGGCTGCGCTCGGCGGGGAAAGGGAACAAGGAGCGCGGAGCGCCCGCCCTTGGGCTGCGCGGGGCAGGGTGGGTGGAAAGTAGGGCGGGCGCACCGCGCTGTCACCGGTGCGGGGGCATTGCAGATGAGCGGTGAGTCCGGGCGGGGTCAGGAAGCGGTTTGGCCGAGGTAGCGGTTGACGAGGGCGGGATGGGGTAGGCAGGGTGAAACGGCACAGGCGTCGCGCTGGGGCAAGCAGGGGAGAAGTGGTCTGTCGGCGCGTTTATCGAAGCCGTCATCGCCGACATATGTCCGATGGCCGGATCACTTTTGCCGAATAGGTCCGTGGAGGGAGGCAATCAATGAGGCTCAAAGTCCTGCTGGTCGTCATTGTGTGCGTGCTCCTCACAGCGTGTGGCATCAATGCTACCGAGACCCCTCTCGGACCTGCGCCCACAGAGAAGCCCGCCCCGACAGCCACAGAGAAACCCAGCCCGACGGTTACCGAGACCCAATCCGCTTACGACATCTCGGCAGAGGCATTGGCCTATCTGGACACAGCTCTCGACCTCATGCAGGAGCATTCAATCAACCGGGAACAGATCGATTGGGATGCCTTGCGGACCAGAACCTACCGCAGAGCCTTTGGAGCGCAGACAACCGCCGATACCTACAGGGCGATCCAATATGCGCTCAGGGATCTGGGAGACAACCACAGCTACCTGATGACGCCAGAGCAAGTGGCTCAAATGGAGGACGGGACCATGGTGGCTGCAATCTCTGGGACAAGTGGCAGGCTGCTCGAAGGGAGGCTGGGGTATGTCTACCTGCCCTCCTGGGCAGGCACCCACGAAGCGGCGGATGAACACGCTACAGCCATCCAGGATATTATCCGGGATCTGGACGCCCAGGATCCCTGTGGATGGATCGTTGATCTGCGTGAAAACCTGGGCGGCGCCATGTGGCCCATGCTCGCCGGAATCGGCCCAATCCTAGGAGAAGGACTTGCCGGGTCATTCGTCGCCCCAGACGGCTCCATGATCCACTGGTATTACATCAACGGCCAGGCCATCTATGGAGACGAAGTCCAGACTGAGATCAAAGGGGCGGCCTACACCCTGAGTGAGCCCCTGCCGCCGGTCGCCGTGCTAACCGGGCCGTCCACGAGCAGCTCCGGCGAAGCGATCGTCATTGCCTTCCGCGGACGGCCGGATACCCGCAGTTTTGGGAGAGCTACCTCCGGGCTTTCTACAGCAACCCGGGAAATTGAATTGAGCGATGGTGCCTGGCTTATCCTGGCCGTGTCTACGTTTACCGACCGTACCGGCCAGGTATATGGGTCGAAAATCGCACCTGACGAGATCGTAAATCAGCCCAAAGGCCAAGACGATCCAACCCTCCAGGCCGCCGTGGACTGGCTTCTTGACCAATCCGCCTGCGCCACCAGCAAGTGACGGGAGGGGACACCCGATGCAAAGCCAAAGCCAACTCGCATCGAGTCACAATGAACCGGCTGCAAGCCGCGAAGCTATCGCCATCCTCGACTTTGGCTCGCAGTACAGCCAGCTCATCGCCAGGCGCGTGCGCGAGGCAGGGTGGGTGGGCAGCGGGGCGGGCGCACCGCGCCGCCACGGGCGCGGGGGTTTTGCAGATGGGCCGTGCGTGTGAGCCAGGTCAGGAGGCGGCTTGGCCGAGGTGGTGGTTGTTCAGGGTGGGGTACAGCGTGCAGGGTGAGACGGCGCAGACGTGGCGTTGGGGCGAGCGGGGTGAGAGGTGGCTTGTCGGCGGAGCGGGGGGAGCGTGGAAGAGAGTGGGGGGCAAGGTGATTTGAGCGGTTGCCCATTGTGAAGGTGGGAGCTGGTGGGCAGCGCTCTGGAAGGGCGAAGCTACGCCCGGCAAAGGAGATGGTTTCGACGTACTGCTTGACGGAACCGGCAAAGTGTTGTACAATGACCACGTTGTGGGGACACCTCCCCTCGTGGTCAAGCTTGCCAGCTCGGAGTCACGAAGGGAGGTGTCGTCCTTTCTGCCTCGTTCGTGTTTGGCCTCACCGCGGCAGCCGCCTGGCGGCTCAGCTCCGGTCCGTTGGGCGGACTTTGCGGATGTTGGGTACTGGAAGGAATCAATATGAAACCGTACAATGAACTAACCCGTCTTGGCCGCTTGCGCCGGATCAGGCAACTGGCAGAGACCGCCCTCGAGGCCTATGATGTGGGGGAGGCGCGCCTCACCTTTCTCCAATACTTTGCCAACATTACCTACCGGGTTGACGTGCCAGACTTGGTCACGCATGGAGGCGATCCAGGTCCTTATGTGCCCAACCGCTATCTGCTGCGGGTTCTGCTCTCAAATCACTGGGAAAGCGCCAAGGGGGAAATGACCTGGCTGGCGGCGTTGAGCGGTGAGGCAGGTCTGCCCGTGCCCACGCCGGTCCCCACCCTGGAGGGCGAGCTACTGACGCGGATCAACACACCTGGCGTACCCGAGGGACGGATCGTCTCGCTGATGCGCTGGGCCGATGGGCGAAAGCTCACCACCGGGTTTCGCTCCAGCCATCTCCGGGCCTGGGGGCAGATGGTAGCCCGGCTGCACGCGTTTGCGGCAGGCTGGCAACCACCTGAGGGATTCGAGCGATTCGTCTGGGACTGGGAGGGCCTGTTAGGCGGGCGAGGTTTCGGCTGTACCGTCGAAGAACTGGTGGCCTCGATGCCGGGACATCTGCAAGAGCCCTTCCAGATCGTGTCACAAGAAGCAAGGGCGGTGATGGAGGCCCTGGGCAAAGGATCGGACACCTACGGCATGGTTCACGGGGATATGTATCCGGAGAATGTGCTGTTCAAGGCCGGCGAAGTGTTTCCCATCGACTTTGAGGACTGTGGCTTTGGCTACTGGCTGTGGGACATCGCCGTTGCCCTGTGCCTGCAGCCCTGGACGGAGGAGTGGTACTGGCAGCGCGATGCGTTTCTGGCAGGTTATGCCCAGGTCCACCCGCTGCCCGAGTCGCAGCTTGGATACCTTGACCTGTTCATGGCTGCGCAGTACGCGACCGGAGTCCTGTGGGCGTCCCAATTCATCCGGGACGACCCGACCAGGCAAACCGAGCACGAGGCATGGCGGGATGAGAATGGGGCCATGTTGCTGCGCTACCTCGAGCTACGCTACTAGCCTTGATCCTATGTGGGTCCGCCCAACATCGGGTTGCAGCCGACCAGCCTAATCGCGGTGCAAAACGAAGGCTATATGGTTATGCGTCACGCCCTCTAGCCAAGGCCTTGTGGTAGCTTTGGCTGGCGGCTGAACCCCACCGCTAGGCGGCACCAGCGGAATAAATGTGATGATTGTTTGAGTCTGAGCAGTTCGCTCACGAGATAAAGTGATGGTCATGACAGACAACCTAATTTACGAGGAGAGAGTATCTTCGAATAGGA
>CAYNKW010000319.1:0-4787 GCA_964397845.1 uncultured Anaerolineae bacterium | reverse complement strand
CAGCAGCACCCGGTCCGCCACGGCTGCGTCACCGCTGTCCAACACTGGCAGCCGGGCCAACGTCTCTCCGTCGTACCAACCGATCTCCAGTTGATATGTCCCCGTCGTAGCGTCGTCAGGCAGCGTCAGGTAGTGCGCCTGCACAAAGAGGTCTCCCCTGCGCCAGCCGGCCGTCGCCACGTCCAGGCGATCCTGGCCGCTTCGCACCTGGCTCACCTCGTCCAACAAATGCGCAAAGATCTTGAGCGGGCGGTCGCTGCTCTGGCGCACGCGCCAGTACGTGAGCAGCGTTACCGTGCCGCCGGGCCGCGCTTCCGCTGGACTGACCTCGTAGCCGAGCAGTTCGACGAGGCCGCCAAAGTTCACTGGCAGCGGCAACCGGTGCCGCTCAAAACCCTCCGGGGGGAAATGCGTGGCCGGGCTCCACCAGATGGGCGAATCCGCTGCCAGCGCGGCGAGGTCGCCCGATCCGCCCAGGCGGTAGAGGTAGTAGCCGGTGGCCCCATCGCGGGTGCGGCGGATGTCACGAGCCTCAGCCCGTGCCCAGAAGCGGGTCGCCAGCGCCGGATCGGGTGACGTCCCTTCGACGACGGCGTACCAGCCGCCGCCCACCGGGAAGACCATACTGCTCCGGGCGTCGAACCAGCGCAACGCCACATCGTTTGTGCCGAGAACCTGGAAAGCATCCAGGTCCAGTTGATCCACCCCCACGCCAGAGAGAGCCAGGTCTACGGCGCTCTCGCCCTCGCCCCAACGAGGCACCTCGTACAGGAAAACCGAGTAGCCGATCTTGTCCAGCGGCTCTCTCTCCCGAAACCAGGCATAGGTGTCGTGATCGTCCAGCAACGCGCCTTGCAGGTTGGTGACGCTGATGGCGTACACTCCCGGCGCTGGCGCGACCGGCGAAAAGGTGCGCGTAGCCACCTTCTCCCGGTTCGGTGGCCAGGCGGGCAGTGGCTCGTAATCCACGCCATAATACTCCGGACGCGACTCGCCGAACCAGGCCAGCTTGACTCGATCCACGCCGCGCTCGTCCAGGTATTGCCGGAGCAAAATGGCGTCCTGGCCCCAGTCAATGTTGCTGTCCACCAGGTAGCGCCATCCCCCCTCCGGCCCACCGGCCAACTCGTTGAAATAGGCCAGGAAGTGAGGGTAGATGAGGATGGTGCTGAAGGCGTACCAGCCAATTAAAAGTGCCAGGGCTGTGTTGCGTATTGCGTGTTTCGTGTTGCGATCCGCAATTCGCAATTCGCAATTCGCAATTTTGCTTACATAGACGAACAGAAATGGCAGTACCGGCAGCAGATAGCGGTACCCCAGGTTCAGCTTGCTGGTGAAGCTAAAGGCAAAGTAGATGGCTGGGGGGAGGATGACGGCCAGTTCGCGCCGCCAGAGGTGGGGGACGGCGGCGTCGGACGGGCGGTGAAGGGAGAGGCTTATCGCCCACAGCAGCAAGGCCAGCGTGGGCAACGGGGTCTTGAGGAGGAAGGCAACGGGAAAGTAGTACCACCAGCCGGTATCCGAATAGTGGCCCATGAGAAAGGCCAGGGCGCGGCGGGTGGCCTCGCCGGCCAACCGGCCGGAGATGTTCATCCACTGGCAAAAGTGCGTCGCTGCTGGCACGGAGGGGCCGCCCTCCGTCACTGGTGCGACCTCGAGGCCATAGGTGGCCCACAGAACGAGAAAGCCGCCGGCCGCCATGCCTGCGCCGGCCAGCGCCAGCGAGAGCGCCCGGCGAGACCACGATTCCCCCGCTGCCCGTTCGCCAAAAAAGACCCACGCTGCGCCGACGGCCACCCACACCGGCGCGATCAACAGTGCCGAAAACTTGGTGCCCTGGGACAGCCCCAGTGCGACACTGGCCCACATCAAGTTAGCCCACGTCCGCGCCTCGAGATAGCGCCACAGGCAGTAGGTTGCCAGGAAGAAGAAAAACGCCAGGCCCAGGTCGGTAGTGGCCAGGCGGGCGTGAGCCAGCACGTTGGGCGAGAGGACAGCCAGAAACAGCGCCAACCACCCGGCGCGCGGCCCGTATAGCTCCCGCGCCCAGCGGTAGACCGTCGCCGCCAACAGCAGCGAAAGGATCATCGTCGGCAGCCGCGCCCAGAACACCACCTGGTCCACGTCGTTACCGCTGTCCCACAAAAAGTGCGCGCTCACGTCGTGAAAGTCGGTGCCCTCCCATGTGGGGTGACCGGTCTCCAGGCGGACGTCAGGCAGCAACAGCAGCGGCAGCGCGTTCCAGGCGTTCAGCATCATCGGTGTGCCGATGAGGATGTGCTTATCGCCGAGCTTGACGTAAGCGTAGCCCCGGGCGATGTAGCCCTGCTCGTCGTAGGTGGGTGACTTGAGACGGGCGCTGGTCGCTTCCAGGGCAAGCATGACCACCAGTGCCAGCGCAACGACGACGGCTGCCCGCCAGCCGGTCTTTTGCATCTTTTTCTCCTCACTGGGCGTGGTTGGGCCATTATACCCCACCGCTGGGGAGAAGGCAAGCAGACAAATTGTGAACTGCGAGTTGCGAATTGCGGCAGGTTGGTATATACTATTGGCAAAGAGGTATAACTTGTTGAGGAGGTGTTGATATGCGCACAGCGACAGTATCGGCGAAGGGGTGGATTGTGATCCCCAAGATATACCGCCAAAAGTATGGCCTGGAGCCAGGCCGGAAGGTGCAGGTGGTGGACTATGGTGGGGGATTGTCCATCATACCGCTCATGGGAGATCCTATCGAAGCGCTGCGAGGGATGTTCGCCGGTGGGCCGTCGCTCACCGAGGATCTGTTAGAGGAGCGGCGACGCGGGCGCGAGCGGGAGGAGACTCAGCTTGAACGTCTATGTGCTGGATAGCTTTGCTATGCTGACTCTCTTGCAACTGGAACCAGGCGCGGATCAGGTGACAGCCTTGCTGCGAGAGGCTGAACAAGGGACGTCGCGTGTCCTCATGAGTCTGATCAGCCTGGGTGAGGTCGTCTATATTATTGAGCGTCGCTGGGGAGAGGCTCGCCTGCGAAGCTTCCTGGCCTACGTGAACGCGGCTCCCATAGAGGTGTCGCCGGTAGACCAAGACCGCGTGTTCGCCGCTGCGCACATAAAGGCGCACCACCCGATCTCTTACGCCGACGCCTTTGCCGTAGCGCTGGCCCAGGAACTTGAAGCCACCGTCATCACCGGCGATCCAGAGTTCCGCTCGGTGGAAGGGTCGGTCCCGGTGCAGTGGCTGTAGCGATTACCGGACAACGATCTCTTGTAACAGCAACCGATCCCCCACTGCTGCGTCTCCCTCGTAGACCGGCAACCGCTCCCAGTTGACCCACGTGTACGTCCCCAGTTCCAGCCAGTAGCGCCCCGGCGGCGCGTCCGGGGCGACCTGGAAACGATGCAACTGCACGATCACGTCCCCCGGTTGCCAATCAGGCGAGCGCGCGCCTAGACCATCGTGCTGGCCGTGTACCTGGCTGTGGCTATCCAGCAGGTGGACAAAGACCGCCGCCAACGGCGGGTCTACCGCAGCCAGCGCGCGCCAGTACGTCAAGATGGTGATCCCGTCACCCGGTTTGACCTCTGCCGACGAAAGATCGTAGCCCAAGAAAGCCAGTTGGTGGCCGAAATCCACCGGCAGATCGTGCGACTGGCGCGTGCCAGGAGGCGGGTCGGCGGCAAATTCGACCTCGCCGCTGGTCCAGACCGGGCCGGTCGCTGCCAGGGTGGACAGCTTTTCCGGCAGCCGGGCCTGCGCGTTCAGGCGATAGATGACGTAGACCGGTTCGCCTGTCTCTGTGCGGTGCTCGCCGGTCGCCTCTGGCGTCAGGTCACCGAACCAGTCACCGATCAAGGTGGGATCAGCGGGTGCGTGGTGTGGAAAGACGTAGCGGGCCTCGGCTCCGCCGGCCGGAAAGACCAGCGCGCTCGCCGGGTTGAACCAGCGAATGGCTGCCGGATCGGCGCGGCGGAGGGTGCGGCTGGGCAACCAGAGATAGTTGTCGTAAATGAACGGCTCGCCGATGCAAACCGGCAAGTCGTCGGCGTGGGCGTCCAGGTAGTGCATCACTTCGGTCAGCGTGGCCTGGTAGATCCCGCGCACCTCCGGGTGATGGGGCCAGGTGCAAAAGTAGGAAACGAGAGCTGTGCTCCCTTCCCACACGCCCATGGCTGCGCCTGCAATGACCACCGCCGGCAACACCCGCCGCCAGCGGGCCACGATCCAACGCCCCGCCTCGACCATCCCCAACGCAGCAATGAGATATGTCGGCACCAGCGAGGCGATCAACCGGTTGCTGCTGGGCGCGTCAACCGTGGTGATGCCGGGCAGCAGGCCAGCGGCCCACCAGAGGAGAAACAGCGCGTAGCCGGGTTGTCGCCAGCGCCACAGCGCCAGCAGCAGCCCGCTGTAAAAGAAAACTGCGCCGGCTGGCGTGAAGGCCGCTCGCCCGGCAACGTTGTGTCGCCACTTGGGGTCGCCCTGGAAGCCAAAGGTGCCCAGCGTGGTCAGCGTGCTTTCCAAAATCGGTTTGGGGTCGCCCTCTTTGAGGGCCGTCAGCGGCGCACTGATCTGGGCCGTGCGGCTGTCGGCCGTCTCGTGGGTTTGCAAGTGGCGGTACAGTGGCCAGGCCAGCCCGGCGGCCAGGAGTCCCGCCAGCAGGAGGCCAATCCAACGCCCGCGCAGCCACTCACGGTGAAAGAGTACCAGATAGAGTACAAAAGCGCCAAAGGCGGCGGGCAGGGCTTTGGCAGCAGAATAGGTGTATAGCCCAGCGGCCAGCATCGCCCCGCCAGGTAAAAACCAAG
>CAYNKW010000318.1:0-4790 GCA_964397845.1 uncultured Anaerolineae bacterium | reverse complement strand
GGTGTCAAATCGCCCTGGTACAGCGATCAAAGCGGCGTTCAGTTGCCCCTATCGCAACGTCAGCGCCAGCACGAGGAGCAGTGCCAACATGCCAGCGGCCAGGATAAAGATCCGCTTCAGGTCGGCGACGACGTACTGATACTCCTCAGCAAGGTTCAATGATCCTGATCGGGGGGTAGGGGTTGTGCTTTCTCGAGCAATGCCAACAGGTCGCCCCTGGCGCGTCGGTACTGATCGCCTTCGTTTGGCTCGACGGGTTTTCCTTGCCTTGGCCATGATTTCATCTCCTCCATTGTAGTAGTTAATCACTCTGCCAGCTTGGCGATGACGACCAGCCGGTGAGTGTCCACCATGTACGGATAGCACGTCTGCAAGGACAGAATCGGCTCCGTGGTGGGATACATCACGCTGACGTCCATCGCCTCCACGATCCGCTTCTCGCGGACAATGTACCGGTAAGGCACCGCCCCGGCGTAGACGATGACCTCGTCGCCCAGATCCAACTCTTCCAGGCGCCGGAAGATCTGGCCATAGATGTCGTTGTGAGCCGAGATGTACATGTTGCCCCGCTCGCCCGGATTGGCCGTGCCAACGTGGTGCCCGGCTCCCTTTTTCAACGTTTCCCAGTCGTCTCCTTCCAGCACTGGCGCATCCATGTCGATTTTGGGGATGACGATACGCGTCGGCGGCTGGGACTCTGGAGTAGGGATGGCGACGGGCGTAGCCGGTTTGGAGATTACCCAGTCGCGCAGGTGCTCCGGTACCGGTTGAGGTGAGCCGTTGTCTGCCGGTGGAGCGTGCCCGCCCGGCAGCACCGGCACGTCAATGAGCGGGGTGGGAGTAAGGGTAGGCATCTCCCCTCCAGCCCGGGCATACTCCCTGTTCAGTTTCCGCATCTCCAGGAACGATCCTCCCAACACCACGATCAGTCCTACCAGGGCGGCGACTTCCAGCGTCAGTAATGCCGCCTCGCGTACGCTACGCCAGCTCACCCGCAGGGAGCGCCTCGCGCCTCCGCTCGCTCTGTCGTCCAGCGGCTCCATGGTCAAACCGTGACGGTGTGGTTTGGCCGTTCCCCTGGGCGGCTCGGGCTCCTCCTCGGGCCAGGAGGACTCTTCCTCCGGTGGTAGGGGACGACCTCGAGCCAGGCGGCCCTGGGCAGCCAACCGCCGTATCCGCTGCTGGCGAGCGGCCCGTTTTTTGATCATGAGGATGCGTTCCAGTTCCTCGATGCTCAGTCCGTCCACGACTCGTTTATCGGGCATAGTTGGCCTTTCCAGGCGGTGTCCACGTCACGAACCAAGTATATCCTAAAAGGGCTCATTTCGTCAAATTGATAACTATTGCGCTATCTCATTGCCGCTTGACCTCATTGCCGGTTAGTGGTATGATGTAGCCAGTTCTGGCCGCCATCCCCATCGCGGCCGAGGGAGGGACAGAAGATGAACATGAAAATGAAGGCCAGGTTTGAGGAAAAGCTGCGTGCCAACCCGTCAGCCAAGGTAGCGGTGATCGTGACGACCGACGGCTCGCCGGACGAGTTCGCTCCCCGCGCCGAGGCCATGAGATTGAAGGTGCACCGGCAGTACAAACTGCGCCACATGCTGGCGCTGCGAGGCCCGGCCAACGCTGTCCTGGCCCTGCTCGACGAACCGTGGGTTCTCTTTGTGGAGGAGGACCAACCAGTGACGACGATGGGCAATTAGCCCTCGCCTATCGCACGAGAGGAGAGAGAAAATGGGTGTACACAAGTTCAGCCCGACGCTGGCAGAGACCGTGCAAGCAGCAGCCGCAGGGGAGGAAATCAGCGTCATCGTCAAGTACCACACCGGTGTCTCTAGCGAGACCATCAGCGCGCGGGCCATTCCCACCGGCGGGCGGGTCAAGCACCTCTACCGCCACATTCCTGCCAGGGCGATGACGATGCGCGCCAGCGACATCGCAACCTACGCCGCCGACGCCGACGTGGAGCGCGTCTGGCCCGACCTGCCGGTGCATACCTGGTTGGATGCCTCGCTGCCGCTGCTGGAGGTGCCCCGCGTGTGGGCCGATGGCAGGCGGGGCACCGGGGTCAAGGTCGCCATCGTGGACACTGGCATTGACGCGGCGCACCCCGACTTTGCGGGACGCATCCGGGCCACTCGAGACTTTACGGGCAAAGGCAGCGTTGCCGACGGCCACGGCCATGGCACGCACGTGGCCAGCATCGCTGCTGGCAGTGGGGCGGCCAGCGGCGGCAAATACGTCGGCCTCGCACCCGAAGCGCTGCTCTACGTGGCCAAGGTGCTGGACGACAACGGCGGCGGCCTGATGAGCGATGTGATGGCCGGCCTCGAGTGGGCCGTGGACGAGGGCGCGCAGGTGATCAACCTCTCGCTGGGCGCACCTGGGCCAGGCGACGGCGACGACGCCCTCTCGACCTTGTGCGATGCGGCCGTCGAGGAGGGAGTGGTCGTCTGCGCCGCCGCCGGCAATGCGGGGCCGGGGGCCAGCACTGTCGGCCCGCCGGGCGTGGCTCGCCTCGTCATTACTGTGGGCGCTACCGACAAAAGCGACAGCATTGCCGGTTTCTCTTCGCGCGGCCCCACCTCCGATGGGCGAACCAAGCCGGATATTGTCTTTCCCGGCGTGGGCATCGTCGCTGCGCGGGCGGCCGGCACGAGCATGGGCACGCCGGTGGACGGTCGCTACACTTCGGCCAGCGGCACCAGCATGGCCACGCCCCATGCCGCTGGCGCGGTGGCCCTGCTGCTGGAAGCCTATCCCGACCTGACGCCGGCCGATGTCAAAGACGCGCTGATGCGCTCCGCCAAAGACCTGGGGCTGGCCGACAACACCCAGGGTGCTGGCCGGGCACAGGTCTACAACACCTACGCCAGCCTAAAGCCGGTGGAGCCAGAACCCGAGCCGGAGCCAGAACCGGAGCCGGAGCCGGAACCGGAACCGGAACCAGGAGGTTGTCTGGAGTTGATCTTGCGTGTCTTGGGCCTGAAAGAATAGCGTTTTTCTTTGATACAAAGTTTCTGGCCAGCCGGTGGCCGAGGTTTGCGACAAAAGGAGGGGGCGAAATATTCATCGTCCACGTACACGTCCATGTCAAGCCGGAATTTGCTGACGCCTTTCGCCAGGCGACACTGGAGAACGCCCGAAATAGCGCGCAGGAACCTGGCGTTGCGCGCTTTGACGTGATCCAGCAACCAGACCTGACAGGTTTTGCACAGATGTTTTTCGAGCAAAATAGACATGTAATCGCACTATTTCGGCGCTCCAGCGGAACTGTCGGAAACCTGTCAGGTCTCAAGATGTAAGCCCTGTCGGACAGCGACGTGGACGTGCTGGTAGAGTTTGAGCCGGCGGCACAGATAGGCTTTATCACCGTATGCTACCGCCTCCGCCCGCTCTAGGGTTCCTGGAGAGCGATGTTCTCGGCTTCGATCCAGCCCTCCGACCCAAAGCCCCTGATCAAATAGTACAGCTCGCCTTCCTCGTTGGTGCTCTTGCCCAACACCTCCACCTTTGTGTCCCGGCCTATGAAACCGAGCATCGACTTGCCCGCTGGACTAAAATAGACGTTGGCGGCAGGTGAAAGGCTGGAGATCTTCCCTGCCTTGGGGAGGTCATAGCGCACCTGAGGGGAGTCGACCTCATGCCCATACTTGGTGACATAGGTAGTTAGGGCTTCCTCCGCTAAGGGAGTGACCTGAACCTCCTCTCTTGCTCCAAGGCCCCTGACCACTACGAAAAGGACAACCACCAACAACAAAGAGGCAAGCCCAACCGCCAGTCGCCTCCTCGTCAGGCCGCCTGCCCATTTCCTCTCGCGAGGTACCCCTCGCCCCACGGCCCCTCGCAAGCTGGGGTCGAAGGCATCCCGCAGGCCATCCCCAAAGAAATTAAAGGCCAGAACGGTCAAAGTCAAGACCATTGACGGGGCGATAATCAGATGGGTATTGGAGCGCAGTCCCTGATAGCCCTCGTTGATCATCGCCCCCCAACTGGGAGTGGGGGGGTTGACACCCAGCCCGATGAAACTGAGAAAGGCCTCGAAAAAGATGTAACCCGGAATAGCCATCGTCTCGGCCACGATGCAAGGGCCCAAGATATTGGACAGGATATGCTGAGAGAGAATGCGTCCGTAGCCAGCGCCCACGGCGCGGGCCGCCTCCACGAACTCTTTCTCCTTCACAGAGAGCACCTGACCCCGAGCCATGCGCGCCATCCCGATCCAGTTAAAAGCCCCCATCACGACAAAGATAAAGAACATACCCCCCATGGCGTTGTCGATCCCTATCAGAGTGCCGGCCAGGCCTGTCGCCTGCCGCCGCGAGACTGCCTTAAAGTATACCTGCATTAGAATCACCAGGATTATGTTAGGCAGCCCATACATGAAATCTACCAGCCGCATCATCAAGTTGTCCACCCGCCCGCCGGAGAAACCCGAGATGAGGCCATAGATCAGGCCGATGATGAGGCTGACCGTGGCCCCCACCACGCCCACTGCGAGGGAGACGCGGGTGCCATAGATGGTCCGGCTGAGGATATCCCTGCCCAACTGATCCGCCCCCATCCGAAACTCAGCCCCGGGCTTGGCATAAGTAGAGTCGAAATGAACCTCCGCGTAGTGATAGGGCGCCAAGTAGTCAGCGAATATCATTACCAAGAAAATTGCCAAGACGAACACGCCCCCTGCCACTGCTGCCTGGTTTCTGAGCAGTTGATGGCAGGCATCCATCCATGGACTCCGCGCCTTCCCCTTCCACTCGGAAAAGGCCATCTTTGCTGTGGCTTCC
>CAYNKW010000317.1:0-4791 GCA_964397845.1 uncultured Anaerolineae bacterium | reverse complement strand
TCGAGTGTTTACTCGCCACGCTGGGCCAGTTGTGGCTTGCCGGTGTAGGCGTGGACTGGTACGGGTTCCACGCGCACGAGCGGCGATACCGTCTCCCCCTGCCGGGGTATCCGTTCGAGCGGAAACGGTACTGGATCGAGCCCTACAAGCCGGTGGATCAGCCCCCAACGACGGACGTCGTGCAACCAGGAACGGTTACCAGGAAACAGGACATTGCAGACTGGTTCTACGTGCCTGTCTGGAAGACCTCCCCGCCGCCCAAGGCCAGGGGTTTTACGGAGGATGAAGGGGCCTGGTTGTTGTTCGTGGACGAATGTGGTGTGGGTTCGGCGATGGCCGGGCGTCTGCGCCAGGCAGGCCAGAAAGTCGTCACCGTCGCGGCCGGCAAGGGGTTCAGCCGGGGCGCAGGCGACGTCTATACGCTCGACTTGTGCCGGCGTGCCGACTATACCGTGTTGTTCGAGGAACTACAGGCATCGGGTAAGCTGCCCCACCGAATCGTGCATCTGTGGAGCATCACATCGAGGGAGCATGAGCAATCAGACGTTGAGCGCTTCAAACAAGCCCAGGACAGTGGATTCTACAGCCTGTTGTTCCTGGCGCAGGTCCTGGCCGAACAGCCCTCGACAGACGCCGTTCAACTCTGGGTCGTGTCAGATCACACCCAGAAAGTGGAAAGTGCAGACATGATCTGCCCGGAGAAGGCGACGATCCTGGGGCTGTGCAAGGTGATCCCGCAGGAAAACGCGCAGGTGACCTGTCACCACGTCGACGTCACTCTGCCAGAAACGGGCACCCAGTCGGAGGACGGCCTGAGCTGCCAATTGTTGACCGAAATCGGCGCGAATTCGCCCGACACCATCGTCGCCTACCGCGGCCGCCAGCGCTGGCTGCAAACCTTCGAGCCGCTGCGACTGACTGCCGAGGGCGAATCGATCAGACCCCTGCGGGAGAACGGCGTGTACCTCGTCACCAGCGGCCTGAGCGACATCAGCCTGTCGCTGGCCGAGCATCTGGCCCGAACCGTGCAGGCAAGACTGGTCGTGATAGAAAGCGAAACCTTTCCCCAGAGAGAAAAGTGGGAACAATGGTTGAGAGATAACGGCCAGCAGGACAGTGTCAGCCTCAAGATCCAGAGCGTGCGCGCCCTGGAAGACGCCGGGGCGGAGGTGCTCGTCGTCAACGCCGATCTGACCGGCACTGCGCAAATGCAAAACGCACTCACGCAGGCGATAGCCCGCTTTGGCGACCTGCACGGCGTCATCCACGCGGTGGGAGACATGGGGGATAGCACATTCAAGACCATTCAGGATACAGACCACACGGAAGGTGTCTGGCTCTTTGAGCCCAGGATGCGTGGCCTGTTCGTTCTGGAGGAGATTCTATCGGGTCAAGAGCTGGACTTTTGTCTGCTGGTCTCCTCGCTGGCCTCCATCCTGGGCGGCGTGGGGCAGGCCGCTTATGCAGCCGCCAACCTCTTCATGGATGCCTTTGTCGCCGGTCGTGGCGCGCCCTGGTTGAGTGTCAACTGGGATGCGTGGCAGTTCGAGGTGGAGCAAGGACGCATCGCGGCACTGACCCCACGGCTGGCCCGGTTCGCCATCTCCCTCATGGAGGGCGGAGAGGCTTTCGAGCGTATTTTGTCGTCGCACGCCGGCGATCAGATCGCTGTTTCCACCGGCGACTTGTATGGCAGGATGAAGCGGTGGCTGAGTGCCGGGCCGTTGCAGGATCAAGACCAGGCCGAGAAAAAGTTGCAGCGACACGCCCGGCCACAACTGCTCACCCCTTACGTGGCCCCCACGACCGACCTTGAGAAAACCCTGGTCAACGTGTGGCAGGAGACACTGGGCATCGAAAAGATCGGCATTGACGATAACTTTTTCGACCTGGGAGGAGATTCGCTCATCGCCGTGAGGACGATCACCCTGCTGGAGAAAGCGCTGCAAGCAAAAGTGCCCACGGCCAATCTCTACCAAACGCCCAGCGTCAGAGCCCTGGCTGCACTGTTGGCTCAGGATGAAGCAGAGGTTACGCAGCAAAGGGCGACACAACTGGACGAGCGCCGGGAGGCACTGAGCCGCCGCAACGTGTACCTCCGCCAGAGACGCAGAGGCTAAAAGAACGAGGACAGACGAATGGATAACCCGACAGAGATGAATGACTATTTCGATGGCAGCCTGGGAATAGCCATCATCGGCATGGTCGCTCGTTTCCCAGGGGCCAAGGACATCGACGAGTTCTGGGAGAACCTGTGCGCCGGGAGAGAGATGATCCATTTCTTCACCGACAAAGAACTCAGAGAGGCTGGCGTTACTCAGGCTGAGCTGGACGATCCCAACTATGTCAAAGCGGCCCCCATCCTGGATGACATCGAGTTCTTTGATGCCTCGTTCTTCGACTACACGCCTATGGAGGCCAGCTTTATGGACCCGCAGCAGCGCCTGCTCCTGGAGTGCACCTGGCAGGCGCTCGAGCACGCCGGATACACCGGGGAGCGAGCCTCGGATTCAATAGGCGTCTATGCCGGGATCAAGATGAACACCTACGTGGCAAATTTCTTTGCCCACGATGACCTCTTTGACCCTGCGGACAGGGTGCAGATCATGATGGGCAACGCCGAGTTTGCTCTGGGTACGCGCATTTCCTACAAGCTAAACCTCAAGGGCCCGAGCTACATGCTTCAGACCGCGTGCTCGACGTCGCTGGCGGCCGTCCACCTGGCCTGCCAGGCCCTGTTGCTCGACGAGTGCCGCATGGCCCTGGCGGGTGCTGTGGCGGTCGAGATACCTCATAAGGTTGGCTATCATTACCAATATGGAGGGCCTGCATCGCCTGATGGGCACTGCCGTCCCTTCGACGCCCAGGCCCAGGGCACCGTCTTTGGCAGTGGTGTGGGGGTGGTCGTGCTGAAACGGCTGGACGATGCACTGGCCGACGGCGACCACATCTACGCGGTGATCAAAGGCACGGCCGTGAACAACGACGGTGCAGTGAAGGCCTCTTTCACCGCCCCCAGCGTCGAAGGGCAGACGGCCGTGATCCTGGAGGCCCTGGCGTGCGCCAACGTGGACGTAGACTCGATCTCCTACGTGGAGGCCCACGGCACCGGGACGCCCCTGGGAGATCCGATCGAGATCATGGCGCTGACCAATACCTTCCGCGCCGGCACGAACAGGAAAGGCTTCTGTCGCATCGGTTCGGTCAAGAGTAATGTGGGACACCTGGACGCGGCTGGGGGGCTGGCCGGCCTCATCAAAACCGTGTTGGCCCTGAAACATACAAAGATCCCCCCCAGCCTGCACTTCGAACAACCGAACCCGGAGATCGATTTTGCCGACAGCCCGTTTTACGTCAATACCGAGCTGGCCGAATGGGAGGAGGTTCCCATCCCCCGACGGGCCGGGGTGAGTTCCTTTGGTTTTGGCGGCACGAACGCACACATGATCCTGGAAGAGGCTCCGGCCGTCGAACCTTCTGGGGAGTCCAGGCCCTGGCAGTTGCTGGTGCTCTCCGCCAAGACGGACACGGTCCTGGATATGGCGACGACAAATCTGGCCACTCATCTGAAACAGAACCCTGATATGAACCTGGCCGACGTGGCCTACACGCTGCAGGTCGGTCGCCGGACGTTCATGCACCGCAGGATGGTGGTCTGCCGCGATCGCGATGATGCGACGAGTTTACTGAAGGCAGCGAACGATCCGCGCGTGTTGACGGCCGTTCAAGAAACCGGCGACCGGCCGGTTGTCTTTATGTTCACCGGGCAGGGGGCCCAGTACGTGAATATGGGGCTCGGGCTTTACCAGGTTGAGCCTTTGTTTCGGGAGCACGTCGATCGCTGCGCCGAGCTTCTCATTCCTCACCTGGGCTTCGATCTGCGCACAGTTCTGTACCCCGATCCGTCTGAGGTGGAAGACGCCACGCAGAAACTCACCCAAACGGCTGTAACCCAGCCGGCGCTCTTTGTCATCGAGTACGCGATGGCTCAGTTGTGGCAGTCCTGGGGCATTGTCCCCAAGGCGATGATCGGCCACAGCATCGGGGAGTACGTGGCCGCCTGTCTGGCCGGGGTCTTCTCCCTGGAAGATGGGCTGACACTGGTGGCCGCCCGCGGGCGTCTGATGCAGCGAATGCCCGCCGGTTCTATGCTTGCCGTGTCTTTGACGGAGCAGGAGGTGCAGCCTCTCCTCGGTCGGCACCTTTCCCTGGCAGGAGTCAACGGGCCAGCCCGGTGCGTGGTTTCGGGACCCACCGAAGCAGTGGAGAAACTAGAGGGCCGGCTTACCGCGGAAGGAGTGACCTGCCGCCGTTTACACACCTCCCACGCTTTCCACTCGGCGATGATGGACCCCATTCTGGAGCCGTTCACAGAACTGGTCAAAGGGACCACCTTGAGTCCGCCTCAAATCCCCTACGTGTCCAACGGCAGCGGAACCTGGGTGACCGCGAGGGAAGCGATGACCCCATCCTATTGGGCCAACCATCTGCGGCAGCCGGTGCGCTTTGCCGAGGGGCTGGGCGAACTGTTGGAAGACCCTGATCAGGTGCTGCTGGAAGTTGGGCCCGGGCGGATGTTGAGCATGCTGGCCAGGCAATGCCTGGAGAAGAGCACGCAGCAGGTCATACTTTCTTCGCTGCGCCATCCCCAAGATGACCAGCCCGACGTTGCGTTCTTGTTGAACACCCTGGGAAGGCTCTGGCTGGAGGGCGCAAAGATCAACTGGGCCGGGTTCTATGCCGGCGAACGACGCCATCGTATCCCCTTGCCCACGTATCCTTTTGAACGCC
>CAYNKW010000316.1:0-4833 GCA_964397845.1 uncultured Anaerolineae bacterium | reverse complement strand
GCCTTCCTCGACCGCCTGGCCGCCCCCCTGGCCCATTCGGGCACCGTTATGCTGGCCGAAAACGAACATCCGTTCGGAAGCCAGCCGGAAAAGTTGTGGAATCGCTGGTGAGTGATCGTGCACAAAGCGGAGAATCGGTGAGAGCTTTCACTCAATCGAGGCCTATCACCCTCACTCGGACAGTGGGGAACCGGTCGGAGCAACCGGACAGACGACTGGGGTCCGAAACTGGAAGCAAGCATCCTGCATCTAGCACAGGCCATCGATCCGCTCGACGGTGAGAAGAGCCTGAAGCGGGATTGTCATGCCATCTGCCAGGAGGAGCTGGCTGTCTGACACATTGTGGAGAACGACGGACCGGAGAAACGAAACCTTGGGGTTTCTCTCAATTTATCCTACCACATTCTTTATGAGTGTCAGGTCTCCGTCTCGCGCCGCCTCCAGCACCGGCCCCATGTACTCGTCCACCATCTCGGCCGTCAGGGGCACCGGCATGTTCTGCAGCTTCATTTTCAACTGTGGGTTCCTGGCCGCCGTCAGGGCGCGCTCGATGTGGGCCTGGCTGAATCCCTCGACCTGGCTCAGGCGCGTTGGGAAGCCGATCCGTCGGCTGAACTCGAGCATCGCTTCGGCAACCGCTATGCCTAGCTCGCGACCACTCAGGCTCTCGACGGCGGCCGCCGTCAGACCAGCATTCCGGTAGATCTTGCCGACCGTTCTGAGGGGGTCTTTAATCGCCGGGGCAAAAAAGACAGTGTAGTACGGATTCATCATCGCGCAAGCCCGGCCGTGGCTCAGGATGTCTACCAGTGAGAAACTGGTCAGGTGACCGCCGTTGGTCCCGCCCAGCATGATGGCATATCCGCCCAGGTCGGTGGCCAGGCAAAGCGCCTCGCGAGCTTTTGGGTCCTTGGGGTTTCCCAGGGCAGGCGGCAGGTAGTTGACCACCAGTCCAATGCTCGTGTTCGCCACCTCTCTCACCTTATCGTAGTAGGGCTTGCCGACAGCCCCGTACAGTACCTCCAGCGAGTGAGCGATGCCGTCCAGCGCCCCGTCGGCCGTCAGCGCAGGCGGCGCACCGTAGGTCACCTCGTAGTCAAAGACGGGGCGGGCGGGAACTATGGCCTCATCCACGATCAGCTTTTTCTGTCCTGTCGAGACGTCTGTGATGTTCGAGTACTTGGTCAGATGCGCCCCCGAACTGGCTGCCGTCTGGATGGCGACGTGTGGCGTCAGCGATTTGCCGCTCTCGGCCACTGTCTTGGTGACCAGCCCCATCCCAAAGTAGTCGTCAATCTCGCCGCCTAGCGTGCGCAGCACCTCGGCGGCTTTGGCCGCGTCAATCGTGCTGCCCCCGCCGAAACTGATGATCACATCGGGCTCGAGCGCCTTGAGTTCATCGGTGATGCGGAGCAGGTCCTCGCGTGGGGCGTTGGGTCCGGCACCCCTGGTCTCACCCGCCAGCGTTATACCAGCGTCTGTCGCTGAATCTCGGATGGTCCCCACAAAGTCGTCGCTGTCAGGGAACGTGTCGCACACCAGGGTGGCTCGTTTCCCCAGCAAGGCAACCACCCCGCCCACACGCGCTAGAACACCGGCGCCGGACAGGTACGCGTCGCCCTTGAACTCGTGCAACAAAGCTCGTGCTTTATCAAGGTCGGCCATTTCTCGTTCCTTTAGGTGAGCCGCGAGGGACTCGAACCCCCAACCCGCTGATTAAGAGTCAGCTGCTCTGCCAGATTGAGCTAGCGGCCCACGCGACTGTAGTATAGTCAAAGCGACGATTTTGTCAAACTTTCTTGACAGTCCCCATGTTCCATGTTATAATATTCCACGATAGGATATGCTGGTATGGAAATAGCCTGGGAGAAGCCACCGTGTCAGAGACGAGGCTTGCCATTTTATCGCTCCTGCGCCACAAGCCGCTCTACGGGTACGAGATCAAGAAAACCCTGGAGCGGGAATGTATTGACATGTGGAGCGCCATCCCCCTGGCCACACTCTATAGCAAACTGAACAGGATGAGCCAGGAAGGGCTCATCGAAAAAGTCGGCGTCGAGGTAGAAAGCGGCCGCGCCCGAAGTGTGTTTGGCATCACCGAGCGAGGCCGTTCCGCGTTTCTGGAGATGGTGCGAAAAGTGTGGCTCTCGGATCAGCCGGTGCCTATCCCGCTGTTCATGGCTGTGGCTGCCCTCGACGTTTTGCCGCCAGATGAAGTCATTGAACTGATTCGCCGGCGCGTCCGCATTGTAGAAGAGAAATGCGACATCGTGGAACCACAGGCCGAGAACGGTTTCGTGCGCGACGGGCCGTTTTTGGGCGTCCGGGCGGTGACAGACCGCTTTCGCGCCCACTTGCAGGCCGAATTAGGCTGGCTGAGAGGGTTGATGGAGCGTATGGAGAATGGTGAGCCATTTTAGCAAAGCCGGTTGACTATTTCAAGGAGGAAGCGATGATATCTTTTGACGTGACCGAAGAACAAAAAATGATCGTCGAAGCGGTGTCCAAATTCGCCATCGAAGAGATGCGCGAGGCGGCCCGCGAGTGCGATGAGACAGGAAATATCCCAAAAGACCTGATTGACACCGCCTGGGAGTTCGAACCCATCGCCAGCCACGTGCCTGAAGAGTACGATGGCTTTGGTGAACACTCGGCGCTGACCGGCGTGCTGGTGGCCGAGGAGCTGGCCTACGGCGACCTGAGCATCGCCATGCACGCCCTGTCCCCCGGGCTGGTGGCCTTCCCCATCCTGGAAGGCGGCACGGAAGAGCAGAAAGCGGCGTACCTGCCCCTCTTCTGCGGCGAAGCCTTCACGCCGGCCACGGCTGCCTTCATTGAGCCACGCTACGGCTTTGATGCCAACGAACTGGCGACCACAGCCGCCCTGGACGGGGACGAATACGTCCTCAACGGCCAAAAGTGCTACGTCCCTCTGGCCACAGACGCCGACCCGTTGCTGGTCTGGGCTGCCGAGAACGGCTCAACGCAGGGTTTCATCGTCTCCAAGGGCACGCCGGGGCTGGAGATTGGCGAGCGAGAGAAGAACATGGGCGTGAAGGCGCTGGCCACTTACGAGTTGGCGCTGAACGACTGCCACGTGCCCAAGGCCAACAAGCTGGGCGGCGAGGCGGGCTGCGATTTCAACCGTATCTTTAACTACTCGCGGCTGGCGCTGGCTGCCATGGCCGTGGGCGTGGCCAAAGCAGCCTACGAGTATGCCCTCGAGTACGCCAAGGAGCGGGTGGCCTTCGGCGAGCCGATTGCTTCCCGGCAGGCGGTCGCCTTTATGCTGGCCGAAATGGCCATCGAGGTGGACGCCACACGCCTCATGGCCTGGGAGGCGGCCTGGAAACTGGACCGGGGCGAGGACGCGACCAAAGAGTGCTATCTGGCCAAGACCTACGCCGACGACATGGTGCTCACCGTCACCGACGGGGCAGTGCAGGTGCTCGGCGGACACGGCTACATCCGCGATCACCCGGTCGAGATGTGGCTGCGCAACGGTCGAGGCTTTGCCACCTTTGACGGCATGGCCACGGTTTAGATTGCAGATTCAAGACCCGGAGGAGGGATGAAATGATAGACTTTGAAGCGCCCAGCGTAATCAAGCGCAACGTGGAAATGTTGAAAATGACGGCCGAAAACATGATGCGGCCCGTGGCCCGGCAGTACGACGAAGAAGAGCACGAAAGGCCGTGGGATTACATCAACATGGTGTGGGAGTTCCAAAAGATGACGGGCGGCTTCAGCGGCTTTAGCAAGCCCAAGAAGGACAAGCCAAAAGACGAGAAAAAGAAAAAGCGCCCGCCCATTGGCTTTATGATGCTCGTCCACGTCATTGAGATGATGTCCTGGGGCGATGCGGGTATTTACCTCTGCACGCCGGATGCGTTCCTGGCCGGAACAGCCATTCAGGCGGTCGGCACGCCGGAGCAGAAAGAGCGCTTCCTCACCCGCTTTACCAAAGGGGAGCCCAAGTGGGGGGCCATGGCCATCACCGAGGCCGGCGCCGGATCCGACACCGCCGCCATCCAGGCCACGGCCACGCTCGACGCCGAGACCAACGAGTGGATTCTGAACGGCGAAAAGATTTTCGTCACCGGTGGCCTCAGGGCGGCGCAAGAGTCGGACGGCATCGTGGTGGTATGGGCCACGGTAGATCGTTCGGCGGGGCGGGCTGGCATCAAGAGCTTTGTCGTCGAGCGGGGCACGCCCGGCATGACCGTCACCAAGGTCGAAGACAAACTGGGCATCCGCGCCAGCGACACGGCAACCATCGTTTTTGAGGACTGTCGCATCCCCTATGAAAACATCCTGGGCAGCCCGGAGGTGCACGATAGGACCAAGACCAAAGGCTTCAAGGGGGCCATGCAAACCTTTGACGCTTCGCGTCCGGCAGTGGCGGCCAGCGCCATCGGCGTAGGACGGGCGGCGTTAGAGTTTGTCAAAGAAGAACTGGAAAAGAACGGCGTCGAGATTCCTTACGGCGCGGCGCGCCACAAGCTCACTGCTGTCCAGCGAGACGTGATAGAGATGGAAGCCCAGCTCAAGGCGGCCTGGCTCCTCACCCTGCGTGCCGCCTGGATGGCCGACATAAAGATGCATAACCCTGCCGAGGCCAGCATGTGCAAGGCCAAAGCAGGTGAAGCGGTGACCTGGATCACGCAGAAGGCCGTCGAGCTGATGGGGCCACTGGGCTACTCGCGCAAGCTGCTGCTGGAAAAGTGGATGCGCGACGCCAAGATCAACGACATCTTTGAGGGCACGAATCAGATCAACAAGCTCATCGTCGCCCGGCGCATCCTGGGCTTCCGTAGCGCGCAGCTCAGGTGA
>CAYNKW010000315.1:0-4840 GCA_964397845.1 uncultured Anaerolineae bacterium | reverse complement strand
CTGAACCAGACGATGTCATCCTTCTGGGAGACCTGGCGCTGGACCTGGGTCTGCCGTTGAATCAAATGAATCAAATCGCTTTCGAGCGAGAGCGCTTCGAGCAGCTCGAGCCGGATGAACGACTGACGTACGTGCTGGAGGAGGCGAAGCGGGCCGGTGTCGTGCCCCCTGACATAGAGCTGATCCAGGTTCGTCACCTTTTCCAGGTGTTCAAGAGCAACGTTCAGGCGATGAGGCGTTACGTTTCACACGCTTATTCGGGGCTGATGACACCATCACGGATGCGCGTCTTGCGCTAGGAGCGATTGCGCCTGTGCCCATGCGACAGCACAGCCTATCCTGTTGGAAGACCTCCACACGGCCTACCAGCAGGTGGCCCAGGTAGCGGAAGAACAACTGCCTCAACCAACGGCTACGTTTGCCGATTGGGTGAGGCGAGTGGCCGAGTATGCCCGCTCCGACGAACTGAACGAGCAGCAAGCGTACTGGCACCACGTCACCAACCAGGAGATCCATCCGCTGCCCACCGATTCTGATCGCACCGGAGCAGCAACTGGCACGACTCAGGTTGTCACGGCGCGCCTTACACCAGAACAGACTCAACAGTTGCAGGAGCTTCCTGATGTATATTACGTACAACCGGAAGAAGTCATTCTCACTGCTCTGGCCCAGGTGGCTGACCCAATGGAGCAATCACAACGTCCTGTTGGTTGGACTCAGTCACTACCAGCGCGGAACTTCCTTCACCGATCTGGATACGTCACGCGTCGTTGGCTGTTTGCGCGCCGAGTACCCGCTGTATCTCGATGTGCCCGCTACGGAACATCTGGGCACCACCCTCAAGGCAGTCAAAGAGCAAGCTCGCCAGGTACCACAGCACGGCCTGGGCTACAGTCCCCTGTGCGCCACCGATGAGACACTCGCGGTGAAACCACCCGTCACCTTTACCTACCGCCTGCCGCTGCTGGACAATCCACTCTACCGTGTGACTGGCATCCACTTCCCCGATGGTCTCACAGATGGGCAGATCCACCTGCACGCTGGCACGATCAGCGGACAACTACAACTTGACTGGCACTATGACACAAATCTGTACCGCAAAGCAACGATAACACGTTTGAGCTGCGATCTGATTTCTACCCTGCAAACACTTATTCGCCATTGCTGCGAGTTGGATACCGTCCAGTTTGCGCCCTCCGACTTTCCTGAAGCTGGCCTGGATCAGGAAGCACTCGATCAATTCATCGCCAAACTCGTTAAGGAAGAGTAAGCGCGTGAACGGGGGCTGGGGGTAGGCAACAGCGGTATCGTTGCCTACCCATACCCCTTCCACAACACCTGGCTCGACGCCAAGAGCAAAGGAGGTTTAGACACCTTGGATAAAAAGAACATCGAAGACATCTACAAGTTATCACCAACGCAGCACGGGTTGCTCTTTCACACTTTATACGCCTCGGAATCAAGTGCCTACCTTGAGCAAGCTGTTTGGGTTTGTAAAAGCCTTGACGTTCCCAACTTTTTACGTGCCTGGCAGAAAGTGGTTGAACGCCACCCCATTCTACGCACGGGCTTCTTTTGGGAAGACCTTGATGAGCCGTTACAGGTGGTCAGTCGCCGGGTCGAACTTCCGGTAGACCAGCAAGACTGGCGTGAGCTGGATCGGGACGAGCAACAGAAGCGGCTGGAAGCCTTCCTGGAAGCGGACCGCCGTCGCGGGTTTGATCTTTCCAAAGCCCCGTTAATGCGCCTGACCCTGATTCGCCTGGACGAAACGACGTATAACGTGGTGTGGAGTTACCATCACATTCTGCTCGATGGCTGGTCGGTTGCTCTGATCGCGTGGGAAGTACCGGCGTGGTCCGAGGCCTTCAGAGAGGGGCAGACGTTAGACTTACCCAAACCCCGGCCGTTCCGCGACTACGTTTCCTGGTTACGACAGAAAGACTGGGAGACGGCCAAAGCATTCTGGCGACAGAAACTCGGTGGCTTTACCGCGGGTACGCCACTCAGCATAGACCGGGCGCCGGGCAGCCTGCCCAATCCAAGGGCAGCCTTCAACAGGCAGGAAATCCGCCTGTCGGCAGAAATGACCGAAGCCGTACAAGCATTCTCCCGGCAACATCGCATTACGGCCAACACACTTGTCCAGGCAGCGTGGGCCTTGCTCCTCAATCGCTACGGCGCTGAAGAAGACGTTGTTTTCGGCGTAACTGTCCATGGTCGTCCCACCGATATGAGTGGATTCGAGTCTATGGTCGGCTTGTTTATCAACGCGATCCCTGTGCGCGTGCAGATTCTCCCCACAGACTCCGTTTTGGACTGGCTGAATACCTCGCAGGCCGAGTTTATCGAACTGCTCCGCTATGGTTACAGTCCACTGGTGCAAATACAAAGCTGGAACGATATCCCACGCAACAAACCAATGTTCGACTACATCCTGGTCGACCAGAGCTATCCCGGCCGAACACCAGACGGCCGGGAGTTAATGCGCTACGACCTGTTTGAAGTAACTGGTTATCCACTTACTGTGTACCTCAATTTGGATGAAGTGCTAGTGTTGCAGATCGCTTATGACTGCCAGCGATTTGACGACGATACTATCGCTCGGATACTGCATCACCTACCCATGTTACTGACCGGGATGATTGCCGATCCCCACCAGCCACTGGCGGAACTCTCCTTGCTGACGCCCGAGGAAACGCGACAGATCCTCTACGACCAGAACGATACCGCAGCACCTTATCCCAAAGCCGTCACCCTGCAGCAACTCTTCACGACGCGAGCAACGCAGACCCCCAAGGCCACGGCCGTTACCTTTGGCGGCAAGCAACTCACCTATACCGAGCTCAACAGCCGCGCCAACCAGCTCGCCCACTACCTGCGGGCGCGCGGTGTTGGGCCAGATACACACGTTGGCCTCTATGTCGAACGCTCCCTGGACATGATTGTCGGTTTGCTGGGTGTCCTCAAGGCGGGCGGCGCCTATGTTCCCCTCGATCCGGCCTACCCCGACCAACGTCTCGCCTTTATGCTGCAGGACGCCCAGGTCAAGCTCCTGCTCACCCAAGCCGAATTGGCGTCCGATCTTCCTCAAATAGATGCGCCCGTCCTGTGTCTGGACCGCGATTGGGATACCATTGCCCAGGAAAGTACCGATAATCCCGATGATGTGGCGGGACCGGACAATCTGGCGTATGTGATTTACACGTCCGGCTCGACGGGGCAACCGAAAGCCGTCAGCGTGTCGCAGCGGGCGTTGGTGCATTATGTGACAGCCGCCAGCGACCACTTTGCCATCATGCCTGATGATAGCGTTTTGCAATTTGCCTCTATCAGCTTCGACACAGCGGCTGAAGAAATCTACCCCTGTCTGCTCAATGGCGCCACGCTGGTGCTGCGCACGGGTGCCATGCTCGATTCGGTCGAGACGTTTTTGCAAACGTGTGCGACTGAAGGCATCACCGTGTTGGACTTGCCCACCGCTTATTGGCACGTCATCGCCGCGGAACTCGGAGCGAATTACCTGACATTCCCGCCATCGTTGCGCTTGGTCATCATCGGCGGGGAAGCAGCGTTGCCGGAACGGTTGGAGACGTGGCAGGCACACGCTTCGGCTCACATTCGCCTGGTCAACACGTACGGCCCCACAGAAACGACGATTGTGGCGACGATGTGTGACTTGACAGGAGAGGACGCACCGGAAAGCGCCGCGAAAGCGCCCATCGGCAAACCGGCCACCAATACGCAAGTTTACGTGCTTGATCCGCAATTGCGGCCGATGCCGGCGGGCGTGCCCGGTGAACTGTACATTGGCAGCGCTGGCCTGGCGCGGGGCTACCTGAACCGCCCTGGGCTAACAGCGGCAGCGTTCGTCCCTGACCCATTTAGCGGGGTCGCGGGCGCGCGCCTTTATAAAACGGGCGACCTGGTGCGCTATCTGCCAGACGGCAATCTTGAGTTTTTGGGACGTGTGGACCATCAAGTCAAAATTCGCGGTTTCCGCGTAGAGTTGGGCGAAATTGAGTCTGTGCTGATTCAACACCCGGCCGTGCGGGAGGCAGTTGCCCTGGCCCTTGATAAGAAAGTCCCCAGCGACAAGCGGCTGGTTGCCTACGTCGTTCCTGGCGAGGCACAAACGCATGACCTGCGTGACTTTGTGCGGGAGCGACTGCCCGATTACATGGTTCCATCAATCTTTGTGCCGCTCGACGTCCTGCCGTTGACCGCCAGCGGCAAAATAGACCGGCGTGCGCTGCCCGCGCCGGATGGCGCCCAGCTGGACCACCTGGAGGAATTTGTTCCCCCAGAAACGCCCCTGGAAGAGAAACTGGCCAAAATTTGGGCCGAAGTCCTGGGAGTTGAGCGGGTCGGCATCTTCGATAACTTCTTCGATTTGGGAGGTGATTCCCTCCTGGGAACACAAGTCATCTCCCGAATAAACAGAGCATTGGGAGTGAACGTGCCCATGTACAACCTTCTCGAAGAGCCTACCATTGCTAACTTGGCACTGCTGATAGAAGAAATGTTGATCGAAGAAATAGAAACGGCTTCGTGACAACAAAGAAACGAAACGGAGAAGTATGGCGGCTATAAGACGACTTGCCATAACTCGTAAGACGCGCGTTTTCGGCACGATCTGGTTTGGGCAGCTAATTTCTATCCTCGGATCTAGTCTCTCTAGCTTTGCACTGGCAGTTTGGGCCTACCAGCGTGCCGGTGCAGCCACGCAAATCTCGCTCTTGGAGCGTGTTTTAAAAGTGTCTATCCCAGACCTCGGAGGTCTCGATAGTACTATCAAATTGAAAGGAGGCATAGAGTGTACAGAGAGGAACAGGAAGAC
>CAYNKW010000314.1:1909-4845 GCA_964397845.1 uncultured Anaerolineae bacterium | reverse complement strand
GCGTGCCCAGGTACGCCCGCAGCGCATGTCCCATCTGGGCGAATTGGGTGAACACCAGCGCCCGGTCGCCGATGGAGAGCGCTTCCTCCAACATCTCACCCAACCGGTTCAGCTTGCCCGATCGTCCCGGCAACACCGAGCCATCGCCCAGGAACTGCGCCGGGTGATTGCACACCTGTTTCAGTCGCATCAGCGCACCCAGCACCACGCCGCGCCGCTCGATGCCCTCCTCTCTTGCCGAGTCAATCCGCTCCAGCGACTCTTTGACCACCGCTTCGTACAGCGTGGTCTGTTCGGGCGTCAGGTTGCAGTAGACCTTCATCTCTTGTTTGTTGGGCAGGTCCTGGATGACGGTGGGGTCGGTTTTGAGGCGGCGCAAGATGAACGGCCCCACTAGCCCCTTCAGGCGTTGGGTGGCTATCTGATCCTGGTAGCGTTCGATGGGCAGCGCGAAATCCTGCCGGAACCCCGCCTGCGAACCGAGAAAGCCGGGGTTGAGGAACTGCATGATAGACCACAACTCCGATAGCCGGTTCTCGACCGGCGTGCCGGTCAGCGCCACGCGGTTGGCCGCCGGAAGCTTGCGGACGGCCTGCGTCTGCTTGGCGCTCGGGTTCTTGATGTTCTGCGCCTCGTCGAGGAACACGCTGCTCCACTGCAGCCGCATCATGTCGTCCACGTCGCGCCGCGCCAGGCCATAGGTGCTGATGACCACGTCGTGCTGCTGCGCGGCAGCGGCGAACTCGTCGCCCCGGGCGCGCCCGCTGCCGTGATGCACCAGCACACGCAGGCCTGGAGCAAAGCGCTGCACCTCCCGCTTCCAGTTGCCGACGACGGAGGTGGGGCAGAGCACCAGCGCCGGGCCGGGCCCATCTTGAGCCTGGCGGGTGCCACTGGCTTTGCGCTCGTGCAGCACCAGGGCAATGGCCTGGATGGTCTTGCCCAAACCCATGTCGTCGGCCAGGCAGGCGCCCAGGCCCCATTTGCGCAGAAAAACCAGCCAGGAGTAGCCGCGCACCTGGTAGGGTCGCAACCGGCCCACAAAGCCGTGCGGCGGGGGTAGCTCTTCCAGCACATCGCCAGCCTGCAACTGCTGCAACAAGCCATCCAACCAGCCCGACGTTTCGACGCCGTGCAGCGGGAGCCTTTCGATGTTCTGGGTCGCTCCCAGCGCCATCCCCAGCGCGTCGCGCAGCGGCATCTCGCTCCGGCGGCGCTTCTTCTCCCAGAAAGCAATGGCCGCCTCGATCTGGTCGGGTTGCAGCATCACCCACTGACCGCGCACCCGCACCAGTGGCATCTTGAGCGCCGCCAGCCGCTCAAGCTCTTCGCGGGTCAGGGGTTCGTCGCCCAGGGCCAGTTCCCAGTCAAACTGCACCAGCGAGTCCATGTTGAGGATACCCCGGCCAACAATGTTAGCCGCGGCCTTGAGCTTGGCTCGCACGCCCAGCCGGGCGCCGGGCTTGTCCCACCAGGGCGGCACCAACACGCCAAAGCCGCTTCCTTCCAGCAGCGGTCCCACCTCGCGTAGAAAGGCATAGGCTTCGTTCACGGTCAGCGAACAGGTCTGCGGGCGCGCCGTGTGCAGGCTCTTTATAATCGGCGGGAAAAGCCGCGCAGCCAGGCCCAACCCGGCCAACAGCCGCTCCTGGGCGCCTTCGAACTTGCGATTGAGGATGCGCAGGATACCGCCCCGCGCGTGCCATACCTTTTCGGCAGGCACCAGTAGGCTGGGGTCGTCGTTGGCCTGGAGCATGTAGCGCAAAGCCCAATCGGGCGAGGTTACCTGGCTGCTCTCCGGGTCCACTTCCGGCGGCTCCAGCCGGAAGCAGAGACGGAAGGTCGCTTCTACCGCGCGTTGGAGCTGGCCCATCCACTCGCGCCAGGCATCAAACAGCCGTGCCAGTTCGCGACGCTGTGCCGCCGGTATCTTGACCTGCCGATCAGCGCTCCACAGCGCCGACCACCATGCCCCGGCGACGCCGGCCGGCGATTTGCGCCGCCGGTCCAGGTGCGGCCGGCCCCAATCGCGCACCGCCTGGTCGATCAACCCTTTGAGAAAGCTGTCCAGCAGCGCGTGCGGCTCGAGGGCCAACTCGGTCTTTTGTTGGCCCGTCCTGGCGAACAGCGCCCGGCAGATGGACGGCATGGCCTGGGCCAGCGCGCGCAGGCGTGCCCGGTCGTGGGGCTCGTCCAGCACCGGCAGCCAGAGAGCGTGATATCTCTCTTCATTCTCCCGATCGGGCATCAGGCCGGGCAGGTACTTGTGGCGCGCCAGGAGCTCAAGCCCCAGCTTGGCGGCGAGACCCCAGTAGCGCAGATCGGCGCCCCATTGCCGCCCGCCTGCCTCACCGAGCGGGAGGGCAACCAGCAAATCCAGCGCCGAGACGGCATCCAGTGCTAGGCCGGTCACTCTCCACGGCGATAGACACGGTTCGACGCCGGTCTCATCGGCGGCGGGGAGCAGCCAGGGCGGTAGGCGTGGCGCATCGGCGATTGAGGGCAACAGGGCTATCCGCGTCGCCGTGGGCGAATCGGCCCATGCGCCGAGCGGGGCCAATCCCTCCAACGCCGCGCGCAGGCGGTCTGGTGGGGCAGTGTGAGGGTGCGAGGGCACGCGTGCTCTGCGCCCGCGCCGTTTGGGAGACAGTTCAGATGATTCGGCCCAGACAAAAAAGATGTTGGCCGACCAACTGCCGTGCAAAACCAAATTCCTGTCTGACTCCGATGCGAACTCCAAGATGGCCTCTCCTTCGTTCTCCCTTTTGCGCTTTCCGGCAATGGTAGCACGCTATCGGTGTGTTGTCAAATCAGCAGGCATCGGTATGACTTTCCGAGTAGATCCTTCCTCCAACTGCCGCAATGCCATCTAAGCCGACCGCCAGCGATGGCGGCGGGCATCACGGGCCATCGCCGGTGAAGACCGGCAGACACTC
>CAYNKW010000314.1:0-1809 GCA_964397845.1 uncultured Anaerolineae bacterium | reverse complement strand
CCAGCGATGGCGGCGGGCATCACGGGCCATCGCCGGTGAAGACCGGCAGACACTCTGGTGCCAGTGGTGAATCAGCACATAAATCGGGGATAATTTTGTACCGTGTTTGGCAGCGTGACAGGTAGTCTCTCCACCCACTGGTACACTAGATTGGCCTTGGCTCGGATGATGGAGAAAACGTCCGCAGCGGCAATCACTGTCATCAGGGGGAAGCCGAGATACCCACGGTCAGCGGTGTAGGTCACACCGGCCCACAGCATGGTGGCTATCGCTTGGCGCGGCGTCGTGGGCGGGAGAGCAGCGCAGTCTGCGGGTTGTTTGAGCTCACACCAAGCGCAAGATGTGAGCGCCCTGAACTCGACATAACAAAACACTCCTTGAATGAGGTTGAATTCTCATTCAGGGAGTGTTTGCGTAATCAAACAGGATATGCTATACTGTAGAAGTCTTATAGCGCGTCGTCCTCTTCCAGCGCCAGGGGTTGTTAGGGGAGAGGATGTGTCGGGTGCTCTTGACTCGTGTGGCCTCACGCGCCGCACGACCCCAGATCGTTAGACAGCCACGTCGGACTGAAAAATCTGTACAAAGAAAGGTGTCACACAATGTTTAAGCGACGATTAGGCCGTAGCGGCAAAGTCAGCACAATGGGATTGGGGTGCTGGGCCATCGGCGGGCCGTGGACGTATGATGGTCGCGAGGTAGGCTGGGGCAAGGTTGACGACGATGAGTCGACCCGGGCCATCCACAAAGCACTCGATATGGGCATCACATTCTTCGACACAGCGGATTGCTATGGCTGCGGCCATAGCGAACGCATCTTGGGCCGAGCATTGCAAGGGCGACGCGATCAGGTCGTGATCGCCACCAAATTCGGGCGGTTGTTCGACGAGGAGACCAGGCAAGGCGCTGGGTGGGACACCAGCCCCGAATATATCCGACGAGCCTGCGAGTCCAGTCTGCGCCGCCTCGACACGGATTACATCGACCTCTACCAGTTCCATTGGGGCGACTATGAAGGCGACGCTATTGAGGTGCGTGAGGTGCTGGAAGAATTGGTCGCCGAGGGGAAGATTCGGGCTTATGGTTGGAGCACCGACCTCGTTGACCGCGCTCGCATCTTTGTCGAGGGTGAGCATTGTGCCAGCGTCCAGCACGCGCTCAACGTTTTCACAGATGCGCCTGAGATGCTGGCATTATGCGAAGAATACGATATGGGCAGCGTCAATAAGCGTCCCCTGCTGAGGGGCATTCTGACCGGCAAGTTTAACCGCGACTCGACCTTTCCAGAGGATGATGTGCGGCACGGGTGGGATTTTCGGAGTGAGCGTGGAGCCAGGTGGCTGGCTGAGGTGGAAGCCATCCGCGAGGTGCTGACCCAGGGCGGGCGCACGATGGCCCAGGGTGCGTTGGGGTGGATATGGGCGCGTAGCGAGCGGGCGATCCCCATCCCCGGCTTCAAGACCGTCGCACAGGTAGAGGAGAACGTCGGGGCGATAACATTTGGCCCTTTGAGCGACGAGCAAATGAAGGAAATTGAGGCATGGTTCATAAAGGCCCAGAATAGACATAGTACCTCATCAGATTGGTTTTGACAGACTCTCGTATCTTCTCAATATCTTGGGGTAGGAAGAGCTTTGTGCCTGTGTACGCTCGCGACGGATTGTCAAATCCGTCGCCCGGCGGCTGGATCTGGCGATCCAGCCGGAGCAAGGTGCGACTTTTGCCCCTACTTTTTGAGAAGATACGATACCATTTTCTCTATTCCATCGAAGTGTTGCACGAGAGCTTTAACGACAGCAAATATCGTCA
>CAYNKW010000313.1:0-4881 GCA_964397845.1 uncultured Anaerolineae bacterium | reverse complement strand
CCCTGGGCGACTCTTTCACACTGTCCGGGGGGGAAGCGGGCCAATCTTCCGCACCGCCCATCACCAGGACAACCCACGCCCTGCCCTTCGACGAGCTGTCACCGCGCGACTTTGAGCGGTTGTACCTGTGGCTGGTGCAGCGCGAGGGGTACGAACGCGCCGAGCACCTGGGCGCGGCGGGCGGCGAGCAGGGTCGCGACGTCGTCGCCTGGCGCGAGGGCGCGCGGTGGGCCTTCCAATGCAAGCGCGTGCGGCGCTTTGGCCCCCGGGACGCGCTGGCCGAAGTTGACAAAGTGCTGGCCCTGCCGGAAGACCAGCGCCCGGCGGGGCTGGTTTTCCTCGTCACCTGCGACGTTTCGGCCAGGACCCGCCAGCGGGCGCGCGCACGCTGCGCTGAGAAGGAGATGGAGTGCCACTTTTGGACGGGCAGCGAACTCGACGAAAAGGTGAAGCGCCACCCGGAGATCGTGGAGGAGTTCTTTAGGGCCGATCAGGGCAGCACGACCCAGGTGATAGAGGTAAAGGACGGCACCGCCATCGGCCTCACCCAGGTGGCGGGTGACTATTACGCCGCCCCACCCGCTCCCACCTCCGCCACCGCCCCCGCGCCGCCGGCCCACTTTACCGGCCGCCAGGCCGAACTGGACGCCCTGGCCGGCGCGCTCACCGCCGGCGACGCCCCGCAGGCCATCACCGCCCTGCAAGGCATGGGCGGCATCGGCAAGACGGCGCTGGCGGCCCAACTGGCGGCCCAACTCGACGGCGCGTTCCCCGGCGGCGTGTTTTGGGCCGACCTGCCGGCCAGCGACGGCGACCCGCTGCCGGTGCTGGCAGCCTGGGCGCGGCTGTGCGGCCACGACGTGAGCGGGTTACCCGACCCCCAGGCCCGCGCCCAGGCTGTGCGCGGCGTCCTGGCCGGGCGCGTCGCCGAGCGGGGCCGCTTGCTGGTCGTGCTCGACGACGTGCGCGGCGGCTGGCTCGACGGGGCGCGCGCCCTCGCCTCCGCCCGCCCCCCCGGCGTCCCGCTGCTGATGACCACCCGCCAGGCACGGGTGGCCCAGGCGTTGCGGGCCAGGATCACCCGCATTGACGTGCTATCTCCCGGCGAGGCCCACGCACTGCTGGCGACCCTAACCGGCGACGCCCTGACCGGCGACGACGCGGCCCGCGTGGCCGGGTTGTGCGGCCGCCTGCCGCTGGCGCTGGAACTGGCCGCCGCTGCCGTTGTCCAGGAAGGGACCGCCTGGCTGCTGGCCCGCTTGAGCGACGCCCGGGCCCGCCTGGAGGCGCTGAAACTGGACGACGCCCGCGGCAAAGAAGAGAGCGTGCGGCTCACCTTTGACGTGAGTTACCGGGCCCTGGCCGAAGGCCATCCCCGGACCGCCCGCGCCTTCCGCTGCCTGGGCGCCTTTGCCCCGGCCCCCGTCAGCCCTGTCCGCCTGGCCGGGGTATTGGCCGAGAGTGAAAAGAGCGACGAACAGCGCGAACTGGAGCGAAAAAAGCTCGAACTTCTGGGCGAGGTGCCCGGCGGGGGCGACGTAGAGCCAGCCCAGGTAGAAGCGGCCGACACTCACCTGCGCCGCCTGACCCGCTGGGCCCTCCTCCGCCGCCAAACCAGCGACCATCCCTCTAACCTCCATCCTTCCTACTCCCTGCACCCCCTGCTGCGCGACTATGCCGCCGCGCTGCTGGAGGAGGCCGGCGAGGGGCCGGCGACCCGCGCCGCCCACACGGCCCACTACCTGGCCTACGCCTGGGGACACCGCCAGCCGACGGCGGCCGATTACGACGCCCTGGAAGCCGAGCGGGCGGACATCCTGGCGGCCATGGAGCGCGCCTATCAGGGAGAACAGTGGACGCAGGTGCGCCGCTTCGCCTGGGCGCTGTGCGATCCCGCCAGCGGCTACCTGGGCGTGCGCGGCTACTGGGGCGAACTGCGCACCCGGCTGGAGCAGGCCATCCGCGCCGCCGAGGCCGAAGGCCACCGGCACGACGCTGCCGCCTTTGCCGGCAACCTGGCCACGCTGCTGAAGAACACCGGCGACCTGGCAGCCGCCCGCCGGGAATACCGGCGCGTGTTGGCCATCTTTGAGGAACTGGGCGAGCGCGAGACCGTAGCCGTCATCTACCACCAGTTGGGGATGCTGGCCCAGGAAACGGGGGACTACCCCGAAGCGCGGCGCTTGTACCGGCAAAGCCTGGACATCAACGAGGAACTGGGCAACCGGGCGGGGGTCGCCATCACGCTGCACCAGTTGGGGGTGCTGGCCCAGGACACGGGGGACTACCCCGAGGCGCGGCGCCTGTACCGGCAAAGCCTGGAGGTCGAAGAGGAACTGGGCAACCGGGCGGGCATCGCCAGCTCGCTGCACGAGTTGGGGCGGCTGGCCCAGGCCACGGGCGACTACCCCGAGGCGCGGCGCTTGTACCGGCAAAGCCTGGACATTGCAGAGGAACTGGGCAACCGGGCGGGGGTCGCCATCACGCTGCACCAGTTGGGGGTGCTGGCCCAGGACACGGGGGACTACCCCGAGGCGCGGCGCCTGTACCGGCAAAGCCTGGAGGTCGAAGAGGAACTGGGCAACCGGGCGGGCATCGCCAGCTCGCTGGGCCAGTTGGCGAACCTGGCTGACGACGAAGGCGACCAGGCCGAGGCGGAGCGGCTCTACCGGCGTTCGTGGGCTATCGCCGAGGAGATTGGTGACGTCGTGAGGGCCAGCATTCAGATGTTCAACCTGGCCCTGCTGTGCGAGGCCCAGGGCCGCCTGGACGAGGCCCTGCCCCTGCTGGAGCAGGCGGTGGAGATTGCGGAGCAAGTGGGAATGCCCCAGGCAGAGAATCGTCGCCGCGTCCTGGAGCGGGTGCGGGGAAAGCTGGGGCGTTGAATCACCTACCCTTGCGAAGGTTATGAAACCTTCGCAAGGGTTCCACCACCTGAGTTTTCAAACACGCTCTCAGAAACCGGCGAGGTTGGTTCGACATCAGGTTTCGGGGCTTGGCGTGGGCAAAGCTAAAATCACTGGACAGGATTAACAGGATGAACAAGATTGATACTGGAAATCCTGTCAATCCTGTCAAGAATCAGTGCTGTGATTGTGATTGAAGAAGGAGCAGACAATGAGACCGTTTGAGATTCTCTTGCTCGCCGCAAATTTGCCCCCGCTGCTGTGGCCACTCCTGTCCCGCCGCAAGAGGCCACGGTGGATCGATTTTATGCCGCTTGTCGCCGTCCTGCTCTTCCTGATCCACCTCATCCTCGAAGGACATCGCTGGCAGATGGCGCCGGCCTACGCCCTCACCGGCCTGGCCTTTCTGCTGACGGTTTGGCGTGCCTTCCGGCCGGGGCCGGCGGACAGGCCGGTGTCCCGCCGGCGCAAGGCTTTCTCGATCCCCGGCTGCCTGCTGGGGCTGCTGCTGCTGGCCATCGCCGCCGCGCTGGCGGCGATTCTCCCCGTGCCCCGCTTGCCAGACCTGACCGGCCCCTACCCGGTGGGCACCGTCTCTTACCACTGGATCGATCCATGGCGCGACGAAATCTATACCGGCGACCCCTCTGACCACCGGGAGATCATGGTCCAGCTCTGGTATCCGGCCGAACCGATGCCCGGCGCAACGCCCGTCCCGTACCTGCCCGACGTCGCCGTCGCCGGGCCGGCGATCGCCCAAGTGCTGGACCTACCGCCTTTTGTGCTGGGCCACCTTGGTTTGGTGCGCACGCACGCTTTTCCCGGCGCGGAGGTATCGGCTGCCCGGCCAGGCTATCCTGTCCTCATCTTTTCCCACGGCTTGACCGGCTACCGCACGCAGAACACCATTCAGGTAGAAGAACTGGCCAGCCACGGCTACGTCGTCGTCGCCATTGACCACACCTACGCCGCCGCGGTGACGGTTTTCCCTGACGGGCGGACGGCGCTATACAACCCCGACGTGTTGCCCGACGGCCTGCCGGAAGAAGAACTCAAACGCGCGGCCAATAAACTGGTCAGCGTCTGGGCCGGTGACGTGCGCTTTGTGCTCGATCAATTAGAGACGTTCAACGCCGGCAACCCGGATAGCCCGTTCGCCGGCCGCCTGGATTTAGAACGGATCGGCGTGTTCGGACATTCTACGGGCGGCGGAACGGCAGTCGAGGCGTGTGCGCTCGATCGTCGTTGTAAAGCCGGGCTCGGCATGGACGCCTGGGTGGTGCCGGTATCAGACGAGGTGGTGGCGGAGGGCCTCGAGCAGCCGTTCATGTTCATGCGAAGCGAAACCTGGACTGCTGACGAAAACAACGACCGGCTGATGAAAGTCTATCGGGGACTGGGAGAGAGCAGCTATCTATTGACCGTCCAGGGCAGCAAGCACTTTGATTTTTCCGACCTGCCCCTGCTGTCGCCGCTGGCGCCGGCCCTGGGACTCAAAGGCCCGATTGACGGCCGGCGGGTGCTACGGATCGTCGGCCGTTACAGCCTGGCCTTCTTTGACCGGCACCTCAAGAACCAGGACGCCCCTTTGCTCGACGCTCCTTCGCCCGACTATCCTGAAGTGCTGTTTGAATCACGCCGGCCCTAGACACCTTCGCATGCTCGATCTTTGACAAATGAGGCAAGATTTTGCATGTCATGCTGAGCCCTTCGACGGAGTTTATCCCGGGCGAAGCCGAGGGGCTCAGGATAAACTCCGCGAAGCATCTCGTTCCTCAATTGGTGCAACGAGATTCTTCGCTCGCCCTGTACTTGGCCGTGCAGGACAAGTGCTCCGCTCGCTCAGAATGACAAGTTCGCACTTGTTGGTTTGAGGCGAAGCTTCCCTAGTACTTGTCCCTTCAGACGTTGACCATCTCTCTAAAGTTGTCACCCAGGATGCGTTCCTTGTCCGCGTCAGAGAGGGGCAGCCGGA
>CAYNKW010000312.1:0-4882 GCA_964397845.1 uncultured Anaerolineae bacterium | reverse complement strand
AAACCGGCGTCACGCTCATGCAGATGGACGAAGGAATGGACACCGGCCCGATCATCACCCAGGCGACCTGCTCCATCGCGCCGGACGACACGACGGCGACACTGAGCGAGCGGCTGGCCCGCCTGGGCGCCGACCTGCTGGTCGAAACGCTGCCCCCCTGGCTGGCCGGCAAAATCGTCCCGCAACTGCAGGACGATTCCCAGGCCACCTATTGCAGTCTCATCGCCAAGGCCGACGGGCGGCTGGCCTGGCAATTGCCTGCCGAAGAGTTGGCACGACAGGTGCGGGCTTATTTCCCCTGGCCGGCGGCGTTCACCTCCTGGCAGGGGAAACCTCTCAAGGTGCTGCGTGCCGTTCCGCTGCCCGATTGGCGCGGCGAGGAGCAACCCGGCCAGGTGGTCGCCCTGGACGACGGCGTTGGCGTGGTCACAGAGAAGGGCGCACTGAGGTTGCTGGAGGTGCAACTCGCCGGCAAGCGCGCCATGACGATAGAGTATTTTTTGCGAGGGCAACGGGGATTTGTGGGGTCGGTGCTGGGCGAGTAGGCTGGAATGCCATTCCGGCCGAACGGCGGATTAGCAATCCGCCCTACTCTTGTCCTGGCTGAAAACCTTGCACGCCGCCCTGGAGCGGATCGGCCACGTAAAGGCAGCCCTGGGCATCCACGGCTATGGCCACTGGCTTGAGGAACTGGCCCAGCCCGCCCCCCCTCTCGCCAAACTGGCTCAGGAAGCGCCCCGCCAGGTCATAAGCCAGCACCTGGTGCTCTTCGGGGCTGGTGATGTACAGCACGTTGGCCGGTGAGACCACCAGGTGCGGGCTGTCGTAGGTGTTGACCGGCAAGATAGGCCACTCGCCCACATAGGCGCCGTCGGCGTCCAGCCACTGGACGCGCTGGTTGAAAGTGTCGGCTACGTAGACCTGGCCATCCGGCCCCACGGCCACGTCGGTAGGCTGGTCGAACTGGCCTGGCCCCGCGCCCGGCTCACCCCAGACAGCCAGTACTTCGCCGCCCGTGGAACCCACCACCACGCGGCTGCCGCCGGTGTCGGCAAGGTAAAGACGATCGAAGCGGTCTATGCCAATGCCCCGCGGCCGGAACCCCACGCGCAAACTGGCGACAAACTGGCCGTCGCCGGTAAAGCGTAGCACCGAATCGGCCGGCGGATCCAGCACAAACACATTCCCCTGGCTGTCCACGACCAGGTCGCCCGGTTCTTGCAGGTCAGTGTCCTGGCCAAAGGCAAACAACTCTGCTCCCTCAATGTCAAAGACTCGCAGGCAACGATGGGCCGCGTCGGCCACATAGATCCAGCCAGTGACGGGACTGACTGCCACGCCACGAGGCTCCATCATGCCTTCCCCTTCCTCTTTGGCCACCCAGACTCGCCAGGCCCGGTCGGCCAGTGCGCCGGGCAAGGGCGCTTCAACCTGCTCCGGTTCAGCCGGTTGCCAGGCGGGAGCCTCTCCTTCCCAGGGGAACAGCTTTGTGAGTGGGATCAATTCCTTCTTGTCGTCGGGCAACGTCCACCACATTTCCAGCTCGCGGGAGCCGCCGTCCTGGAAATAGCGCAACTCAATGTCGTGATAGCCGGCCGTCAGATTGACACTGCCTTCGACGTAATGCGCGCCGTGGGAGCCGCCATTATCCACCACCAACCGGCCATCCACGTACAGCAGCGAGCCATCGTCAGAGTTGGTACCCAGTTTATACAATCCTGGCCGTTCGACCAGCAGTTTGCCCCGCCAGACGATGCTATAGGGGGAGGGCAACACCTCACCGGCTGTCATAAAGATGTCACGCTGCACCACCCTGGGCGATCCTCCCCAACTGGCATTGGGGTAGTAATAGCCGACGAGGCCAAACTCGGGCACCTCAAAGGCATAGAAGGACGAAGGCGACACTACCTCTCGCTCCCCGACCGGCTTCTTCCACAGGAGAACCGGCCCACCGGCACCTGTTTCGGCCACGTAACGCAGGTGGAAATCGTGAAAGCCTCCAATGACAATCTGCTGCGTCCTGTGAGTGCCTGCCCCGCCACTCAACAATACCTCGCCGTCCAGAGTCAGCGTAAAGGGACCACTGGCCTGTATCGTCAGCCCGTATTGACCATACTGTGGTATCAGCAGCGCACCGCGCCACTCGACGCTGAAGGGATAGGGCAACGGTGGATCCTGGCGCCAGTCAAAAGCAATCGTCCCGTCACGGCGGATGAAAGCCGCCGGCGATTGCCACTCAGCGTTGGGATAGTAGCGGGCGTTCAGCCCCAACGCCTCGGCCTGTTGCGCCGGCGCGACTTCAAAGGTGTTGAATAGCAAACCACCGTAGGGATCCAGGTGCTCCTCCCAGACACCTGTGGGGTAGAACTGGTGGAAAAGGGGCTTCAAACGACGACTTGCCGGTTCCAGGATATAGATCACGCTGGTCTCTTGAGGCTCGCGGACGGGCAGGTGGCGGGACAAGTCCAACGGGACGTAATCGGGATCGTGAGCAATAAAGGTGATGGCCGAGTGCCTGTTAAAAGTGGGCGAGAGGTAGAGCAGAGCCGGGCGATCCAGGTGGGCCATATACTGGCCGATGGCCGCCTCGTGGGGGCTGAAGGCCCGCCAGACGGAGGGATGCCTGGCCTGAACTGCAAAGTAGGTCAGCAGATTCGATACGCCGACGGCCGCGGCCAACACGCCGAGCCCCACTGCCCAGACGCGGCGGCCCCGCCCCCGCCAGGTGCGAAGGCTGGCCCGCCAGAGTGCGTCCACCACCGCCGTCACCAACAAATAGATGGCCGGAATAAGCCCAATGACCCGCCGCGCCGAGGGCGCTTCGTGGGCCACGGAGAGGATACCTGCCGGCAGCACACCAGCCGTCCAGGCGATCAACAGGAACATCCTGGGCCGCCGCCAATGCCGGAAGGCATAGACCAACCCCAGAATAAAGAGCGCGCCCACGACCAAATCCAGCATCGGCGCGCCGGGCAGGTTGTTCAGCGCTCCGCCGTCACCCTGGACGTTGAACATCAGCAGGTACTGGCGAACGTTGCTCCAGAGCGGCTCCAGGTTACCGGCGCGCTCGACGTCATGAAAGACGGAGATGTGTTTCGTACGGATTAGAACGATTTCGGACCGTTGAACCGTATAGATAGCCAGGGGGACCAGGCCCATGACGCCGCTGAGGGCGAACAGGCCCAGCCCGCGCAGGGCAATCCAGAACCGTTGGCCGTGACTCACCAGCCAGTAGAGGGCCAACAAGGCGACGCCCAGCGGGACGACGCGAAAGGCAGTGTAAGTGTTGAGCCCCAGGGCCAGCGCGTAGCCAGCCAGGACGAAATCGCGGCGGCGACCGTCGCGCAACCCGCGATGCAAAAAGTAGAACAGCCAGACGGCGCAAAAGGGCACCAGGATCAGCTCGTAGATGATGCGGCTGAAGGTGAGATGCCAGCGAGACGCGGCCAGCAAACCCGTGCCGACCAGCGCAGCACGGGGGCCAAAGAACTCGCGCGCCAGCACATAAAAGGCAAGCACCGTCAGCGTACCGACCACGGCAGAGACCAACCGCATGGAAGGGACGCTGGCGCCGAACAGCTTCAAGCCGAGGGCAATGAGATAGGTGAACAGCGTGGCCTGGCCTTCGTTAGTCTCGGCGTAGGGGCTGTAGGGCGCACCCGACAGCCACCTCAGCGCCTCCAGCCCGTTGTTCCCCTCGTCCGATTGCAGGCCGTTGGGGATCGTGTCCAGGCCCGAAACGCGGACGAGAAAAGCAACCAGAATGATGAAAGCCAGGACAAAGATCTCCTGCCTGGTGGACACCTCAGCGGTCGGCCGGCGCGGGGCAGGCGCGGCAGGCCAAAGGGCCACCAGAAACAGTGTCAATCCACCCAGCCACAGGGCCAGCCCCACCGGATTGGAGAGGCGAGACCACAGGAGAACAGCGGCGATGGCTGCCGACCCCACCGCTAAACCGGCCAGCCAGAGGGCACGGCGAGACAGCCCGGTCTTGCCTTCGCTGCTGTCAGGGCTCGCCGGGTCTTCCTCGCGCGGGGCGGGCGCGTTGGCCACGAACAAGGCGGCGGCTGCGCCAAAGAGAATCAGCCCATCGAGGAGGTGCTGGTCAGTGCTGACGACTTTTTGCGCCCAGATGGCGATGAGGAGAGATATGAGCAGGCGGGTCCATTGGGTCATAGAAGCGGCTCTCCGCGCAGTCATAATACGCATAAAAGTCCTCGTTGTCGAGAGCTGTGAAGACAGTCAGTTCACTGCCCTCTGCATAATCTGGCAGCAGGGCCTCAGCGGCTGCAACCAATTGACGCTTTCTCTCCGTCGGGGTCAGTGGCTGTTCCACCTGTGTCATACTCCCTCCTTGCCCTTTGGATTCCACGTGGTATCCGACTGGTGATTGCAGTATACACCGAAACCAAAAACCCGTCAATGGCTCTCCAGACCCGCCGCCCCGGCCGGGGGCCGGAGGGCCTCCGGCGGCACCAGCTCCAGGGGCGCGCCGGGCCGCGCCCAGCGGAACTCGACGAGCTTGGTGCCGCTGCGCTGGAAATACTCGGCGCGGATGGGATATGACCCGGCTCTCATTTCCAGGTAAGCCTCGACGACGTTGGACGCATCCGGGCGCAGGGATTGGCCCACCAGTTCACCATCCAACCAGAGGCGGACACCGTCGTCGCCAACGAGGGCAAAGAAATAAGCGCCATCGTCCGGCAGGAGGATCTCACCTTCCCAGCGGACGCTGAACGGGTTGGGCAAGGGCTCATCGCCATACCAATGGAACAACAACAGCGGGTCTACCCGTTGCATGACCGGCTCCCCCTGCCACGCTTCGCCCCGGAAGTAGCTACCCAGCAATCCCTGTCCCGGCGGCGGGCCTGCCGTTGCGCCC
>CAYNKW010000311.1:0-4895 GCA_964397845.1 uncultured Anaerolineae bacterium | reverse complement strand
TTGCGATGAGGCCCTCACGGTGCTATAATAGCAGAGACACAGACAACAAATAAAAACCTCCGGTTTGACCTGGAAAGAAGTCTGCATGATGGCCAAGAAGGAGCACACCGAAGAAGCCATACACTCTGAGCACTGCCGGGCGGACGACCGTTACCTCGACAAGGGCCTGGAGACCCAGTGCCTGCACGCTGGCGAGCGATGGGAGAAACAAGACCTCTGGACCTCGAGCACGCCCATTCACAACTCGACGACCTACTTTTACGATAGCTTTCAAGACCTGGAAGACCGGATCTACCACCGGAAGCCGGGATACGTCTACTCCCGACTCGGCTCACCGACCAACACGGCGCTGGAGCGGGCGCTGTCCACCCTCGAAGGCGCAGAAGTGACGCACGTCTGTTCATCGGGCATGGCTGCCAGCCACCTGGCGCTGCTGGCAGCCGGGGCAGGTCGAGACGAATTGATCCTTTGTTCCAGCGACGTGTACGGCACCGTGTACACCATGGTGGAGGATACCTTTCCCCACCTGGGGGCGCGCAGCGTTTTCATGAGCTTTACCAACCTGAACCGGCTGGAGGAGGTGATCGAGCGTGAACGGCCTCGCGTGGTCTACTTTGAAGTGGTGACCAACCCCATGACCAAGGTCATTGACGCGCCGGCCGTGATCGAGATAGCCCATCGCTACGGGGCAGCCGTCATCGTGGACAACACTTTCACCACTCCCTACTTGATCAAGCCTTTCGAGATTGGCGCGGATTTCGTCTGCCATAGCGTGACCAAGTTCCTTTCCGGCCACGGCGACGTGTTGGCCGGGTCGGTGAGCTGCTATGGCAAGGACTTTGATAAATTGCACAACATGATGATCCAGGTGGGCTGCACCCTGGGGCCGAACGAGGCATGGCTGGCCCTGCGTGGGCTAAAGACCTTTTCCCTGCGCATGGAGAGACACTGCGCCAATGCTCTAGAGATGGCCCAATTTCTCGAAAACTATCCCCTCACCTGGCGCGTGCGCTATCCAGGCCTGCCCAGCCATCCCCAGCACGAGATCGCCAGGCGCATCTTCTGCGATGGGCGATACGGGGCCATGCTCAGCTTCGACATCGCCAATTGCGACAAAGACAAAGCCTTCCGCTTCCTCGATTCTCTCAAGATCGTACTGCCCGCCACCAGCCTGGGCGACGTCTACTCGCTCATTGTCAATCCGGCCCGCACCACCCATCACCAACTCAGCGAGGAGACATTGGCCGCCATGGGTATTGGCACAGGGACGTTTCGCATGTCCGTGGGCCTCGAGAACATGGAGGATTTGAAAGAGGACCTGGATCGGGCCCTGAAAGCATGTCAATAGTTTCTTTTTCCCAACTCCCCCACGGAACACACACTCAATTTGTACAACAAGGAGGTCAAAGATGAGCAAACGAGTGATTCACCCACCTGGGGGTGAAAAGCTAACCTGCAAGAACTGGCAGATCGAAGCCGCCTACCGCATGATCCAGCACAACCTGGACCCCGACGTAGCCAGCGATCCCGACAACCTGATCGTTTACGGCGGCAGCGGCAAAGCTGCCCGTAACTGGGAGTGTTTCGACGCCATCCTGGAAAGCCTGCGGGAGCTGGAGCCGGACGAGACACTGCTGGTGCAGAGCGGCAAGCCGGTGGCCGTCTTCAAGACACACACCGACGCGCCGCGCGTCCTCATCGCCAACTCTAACCTGGTGCCGGCCTGGGCCACGCAGGACTACTTTGACGAATTGGAACGCAAGGGCCTCATCATGTACGGTCAGATGACAGCCGGCAGTTGGATCTACATCGGCACACAGGGCATCTTGCAGGGCACCTACGAGACGCTGGGCGCTTGTGCCCGTTCCCAGGGCTGGCCCAGCCTTAAGGGCAAGTTCGTCCTCACCGCCGGGCTGGGTGAGATGGGCGGCGCGCAGCCGCTGGCCATCACCATGAACGAGGGCGTGGCCCTGGTAGTGGAAATTGACCGCTGGCGCGCCGAACGCCGCTTGAAGCTGGCCCAGATTGACACTATCACCGACAACCTGGAAGAGGCAATGACGTGGGTCGAGGAAGCGTTGGCCAGGGAAGAACCCCTTTCCATCGGGCTCATCGGCAACGCTGCAGAAATGCTGCCCGAGCTGGTGACGCGCGGCGTCGTGCCGGACGTCGTCACCGATCAGACCAGCGCCCACGACCCACTGCGTTACTTCCCGCACGGCATGAGCTTTGAGGCGGCCAAAGCGCTGCGCGACCGCGATGCGGAGGAGTTCAAGCGCCGGGCGATGGAATCTATGGCCGCCCACGTACAGGCCATGCTGGACTTCCAGTCGAAGGGCAGCGTCGTCTTTGACTATGGCAACAACATCCGCCAACGCGCCTACGACGCCGGCGTGAAAAATGCCTTCGACTTTCAGGGCTTTGTGCCGCTCTACATCCGGCCCCTCTTCTGCGAGGGCAAAGGGCCCTTCCGCTGGGTGGCTCTCTCTGGTGACCCGGAGGACATTTACGTCACCGACCAGACGATCGTGGATCTCTTCCCCGAAGACGAGCACCTGGTGCGCTGGATCAAGATAGCGCAAGAGCGGGTGAAATTCCAGGGACTGCCGTCGCGCATCTGCTGGCTGGGTTACGGCGAGCGGGCCAGGGCCGGCCTGGCATTCAACGAACTGGTGGCCAGCGGGGCGGTCAAAGCCCCTATTGTCATCGGCCGCGATCACCTGGACGCCGGCTCGGTGGCTTCACCCCGCCGCGAGACGGAGGGGATGAAGGACGGCTCTGACGCCATCTCTGACTGGCCGATCCTCAACGCGCTGGTCAACGCCGTCAATGGCGCGACGTGGATCAGCTTCCACCACGGGGGCGGGGTGGGCATCGGCTACAGCCAGCACGCCGGCATGGTCATCGTTGCCGACGGCAGCCCCGAAGCGGCCCGCCGCCTGGAGCGGGTGCTGACCACCGACCCCGGCAGCGGCATTGCCCGCCACGTGGACGCCGGCTATGAGCGGGCAATTGAGGTGGCGAAGGAGCGCGGGATAAAAATTCCCATGCTAAAGTGAAGCGCGAAACGGGATGCGTGTATAGCAGGGCTAGGAGGCAGTTTCAATGGTAGAACTAGGCGTTTACCGTGGGTACGGGGAGGAGCTTGAGAGGCGGCTGCGACTAAGAACGTTTCCTGTGGCAGTGAAATTGCTGGAGGAGAAATCAGATATCCCTGAGGGAGCGATACGACCTCTTGAGGATTTCGGCTACCACTTGTCTCTTTGTCAGGCCTTTCAGCTTTCACGTCGCGAGGGCCAGGCAGTGGCCATGCTGAAAGAAGACAATTGGTGCTTTGAACCGGTCGTAGGGTATGGGCTTGCAGAGCCGCCAGAGTATTTTTTGCAGGGACACAACCGTTACCCGGATGACGTGGCGACTCTGAAGGCGGGCAGCCATTATGCGCACGAATTCCCTCGTTTAGAAGTCGGCAAGTACATCGGTGTGGTGTCGGCTCCACTGAAAACAACCAACTTTGAACCTGATTTGGTCATGGTCTACGCTGATTCGGCGCAGTTAAACTTGTTGCTCTTGGGGAGGGAGTACAAAGAGGGATATAATCTCAAGTGCGCCCTGTCCAGCCATGCTGCGTGCGTCTATGCGATTGTGCCAGCAGTACAGAGTGGGGAATGTCAAGTCGCGATCCCATGTCGCGGCGACCGCTATCGTGCGATGGCCGGAGATGAGGAGATGATATTCACAGTTCCAAAACAGAGACTGGAAGACTTGATGGCTGGACTCAGGCACGTCAATTCGACCGGTTCCAAGCTTCCTACTGGCTACTCATTCTACCCCGAGTATCCCCTGCCCGAGAGCTATGAAAAGATAGCCCAAATGATCGACTACCTCTAAGGAGAGCCGGGACATGAGCCTGGAAGAAGTTGCCAAAAGAATCGAACTGGCCGACTATGACACTCGCCAGGTCGAGCCGGGGTCGAGGGAGAAGCTGCTGGATCGGGTCGCCTGGGCCGCGTATTACAACGATCGGACCTATGAAGGGTGCAGTCGAGCTGTTTTGCAGGCGCTGCAGAGCCATCTCCATCTGGAAGACGGAGGTGCTCTGAGGGCAAGCACGGCCCTGGCTGGCGGGATCGCTCGCATGGGCGAGACCTGTGGCGCGCTCATCGGCGGTATCATGGCCATCGGCTTGGTGCTTGGGCGCAAAGACCTGGCCAATATACAGGCCTATAGGGATACGATGGCCGTATCATACCAGATGTACGATAGATTCAAAGAGGAAATGGGCAGCACCACTTGTTTTGAGATTCAGAAAAAGTTATTGGGAAGGAGCTTTGATTTCAAGAGAGATGAGGACGCTGAGGAATGGTACAAAGCTGGCGGGCTGGAGAAATGCCCCTTGGTCTGTGGCGTCGCCGCGCGAATCGCTGCTGACATCATACTAACGAAGCTTCGCCTCTAACCGACCAGTCGAGCATCTCGTGGTGCCGAGCCAGGGCTCGCTGGGCGACAGCGGCGATCTGGCCCTGTTGGCTTACATGTCGCTGCCCCTCATCGGCTTAGGCGAGGACGTACAGACGGACATACCTGTAGTTTCCGACAGGTAGGCAGGGCCTCCTACTGGCGCAGACGACAGGGACAAAACTGGCGCGGACGACAGAATAAAAACTGTCGTCCGCGCCGTTGTGTTTGGTGAGAAAATATGCTTTAATTAAAGTCAGACATGTCAGAACCTTAACACCAAATTTACGTAATCTTTACTAAACGTTCACTCAAAAGTGCCAAAAGTGTAGTATCCTATAACTGTCTGTAAGAGTATAGAAATGGCAAAGAAAGTTGATTTGGAATAGCATCAAGAGTCACCAAAGCTCCTGCTCGGCTGTCATTTGAAAAAGTAA
>CAYNKW010000310.1:0-4960 GCA_964397845.1 uncultured Anaerolineae bacterium | reverse complement strand
AGACAGAAAGCAGAACCCAGGATCAGAGAGAAGACGTGGAGACGCAACACCGAAAACCCACAATGAGGTTGCGAAGGACAGGGAAGTTCCTGTTGCGGTAAGCGGCGCGGGCCCAGTCTTGATGGATGATCCACGCGCCCCCGCGCAGCAGGCGGAAAGCACCGGTTTCGGGCGGTTCGTGTGGCTCCCGGTACGGCCCGAACCAATCGGCGCACCACTCCCAGACGTTGCCGATCATGTCTTGCCCGCCGTAAGGGCTGGCTCCCAGCGGATAGACCCCCACCGCCGTCGGCTCCTCAATGCCGCCTTCCTCGGTGTTGGTCCGCTCGGGGTCAAAATCGTCGCCCCAGGGGTAGCGGCGCTGGGGATTGGGGTTCTCGCGCAGGGGCGAATGGCCGTTCGCCCCCGGTACGGGGATTTCCAACCCACCCCGGGCGGCCTTTTCCCACATCGCTTCGGTGGGCAGGTGATAGTCCTGTCCTTCCTTGACGGACAGCCAGCGGCAGTAGGCCTCGGCCTCGTACCAGGTGACACCCACGACCGGCGCGTTGGGCCGGTTGAAGCGGGGATCGTGCCAGTAGCCGGGCTCCGTGCGCCCGGCGCGACGGCGGTAGTCTGGCAAATCTGCTTCCTCTTCCGCCGTGCGGCGCAGCCAGGCCAGGCCCTCCGGCGACCAGCAAGCCTCGTTTTCGTAACCGCCGTCTTTGATGAAACGCCGGAACTGAACGTTCGTCACGGGGTACTTGCCGATGTGGAAGGCGGGCACATAGACCCGGCGCTGCGGGCTTTCGTGATCGAACAAGTCGTGCATGTAGTCTGGAGCCTCCGCCTTGAGCCGTTCGATCTCTTTCGCCGAGCTGCCCATGAGGAATTCGCCGGCCGGCACTTCCACCATCTCGTCCAGGTCGTCGGGCAGCCAGCCCAGGCCGGCCAGAACGCGGCCGGCTTCGGCGCGGGTGGGGGCAGGGATGAGAGGCGGGTCGAGGGGGCGGCCGTAGTCATCCGTGCCGCGCATGACCCCCTCCAGGCAGCGGATGAGGCGCTTCATCACCGCCCGGCCCACGGCGGCGCGGCCGGCGTCCACGGCGCACCATCCGGCCAGTACGACGTCACGGCTCCGGTTCTCGCCGCTCAGTCCGGCGCCCAGAACGGCGGCCACCAGTTCGCCCACCCGCCGCCCGGTGAGCGCCGCCGCGCCCAGGCGCACCACCTCCCACCAGCGGGCGTCGGCGGCCAGGCGGGCGGCCTCGGTCTCGTAATCTTTCACCCAGTCCACCAGGTAGCGGGCTGCCAGGTACTCTTCGAAAGTCAGGTGTAAAAAGCCAAAGAGGTCCAGACCTCGGGCGGCCAGCAGGCCGGTTTTCTCGACCATGAGTTCAATGAAATCGCCGGCCAGGCCCCGCGCCTTCAATGGACTCACCTGGGCGTATTCGGCCAGGCGTTTGGCCAGTTGCTCCTCCAGGTCACAGCGCTCGATGGCCCGCTCCGGGCAGTGCTGGTGCATCCAGTAGGCCACCGGCCCCAGCACGTCCACCACAAAGCGCTCGTCCAGCGGCTCGTCGCCCAGGTAGAGGTTGATCGGCCGGTCGCCCAGACCCCGGGCCAGGTTCCACGTCTCGGCCAGCGTCTTGACGCACAGGCTATAGAGTTCCACGCGGCGGCGGGGCAATTGCGTCCCCTGGTAGTGAATCAGGGCCAGGATGCTGAGGAGCAGCGGGTTGGCGGCCAGCCGGCTGATGTTGGCGTCGCTGTGGATCTGCTCCACCAGGCGTCCGGCGCGGGCCTCGGCCCTGGCCTTGGCGGCCGCGCTAACAGCGCCTCCCCTTGTCTCGTAGGCGCGGCACCACTGCCGGGCAAAGCGGGCGATGTCCTCCTCGTCGAAGGGCTGGATGGTGAGATGGGTGAACTCGCCGGCGTCCAGGGGCGACTGGTCGTAACCGGCGATCCGGCTGGTGACGATGAAGCGGTTGCCGGGGCAGGCGCGCACCAGGTCGGCCAGCCGGCCCCGGGCGCGCCGTCTATCTCCGAGGGAGCCCACCTCGTCCAGGCCGTCCAGCAGGAGGAGGCAATTGCCTTGTTTCAGTTCGGCCCGCAGGAGCGGCCCCAGGTCGGGCAGTGCGCGGCCCTGAAAATACTCAGGCAAGAAGTCAGGGAGCGCCAGATTGCGATTCTCCTTCAGCGCCTCGACGTAAGCGGCGATGGGAAAGAGCACCGGCAGCCAGGGACGAGCCTCTGGGCTGGCGTCGAAATCCAGGCCCAGGCGGTCGCGGGCGGCGGCGTGGCCCTCGGCCAGCGCCAGGGCCACGTATTTGAGAAAGGTGGTCTTGCCAGAACCGGGATCGCCCAGGATGACCAGCCGGGGGTAGCGAGGCAGCAATTCCTGGAGGGGCACTTTTTGCTCAATGCGCTCCGCTTCCAGCAGGGCGCGCTCCGGCCGCAACTGTGCCGGCGGCGTGGCCTTGAGCGGCACAAAGACCTCGGCCATGGGCAGCCGGGGAACGTCGCGCACCTGCATGATGCCACTGAATTCCAGCCAGCGGCAGTCGCCGGCCAGGTAGTCCAGGTAAGTGCGGCGCAGGCGGGCCAGTTCGGCGGCGTCGGGCGGTCGCTCCACCGGCAACACGCGCACCGCCGGCCCCTCCGGGGAGGGTTCAACCGTCGCTGCCAGCAGGGCCAGATAGCCGGTCATCTCGCCGAGGGCACGCCGCACGGCGACGTCCTGGTCAAAGGCAAACAACGAGCGGAACGGCTCCCGCGCCGCCAGTTGTCGCTTGAGCTGCCACAGAAAGGCGGCCAGCGGGCGGCGCATTTTCGACGGCAAACCCAGCGCCGCGGGCAGCGCCTCCGGCGTCTGGGACGGCCCTGGGCCGTCCATGAGCCACAGCGTGCGGGCCAACTCGGCGCGGAGAGCGCTTTTCTTCTCGGCCGTCAGTATGTGCAGGCTGGAGAGCAGCGTCCGCACCTGCAAGCCGGTGTCGCCGGTGACGCGCTGATAGTCTGCCATGGCCGAGCGCAATGCCTGGCGCAGCGCCTCGTCCTCTTTTTTAGAGACGGCGGGCCGCCCCAGCCAGTTTTTCATCTGCTTCACCGCCGGCTCCAGGGCCGGCTCGATCACGCCCTTTTCCAGCAGCTTGTCGCCCACCCGGCTCAAGCCCTGCGCCAGGGCCAGGACGATGGCCGCGGCGGTAACGGGTTCCATCACGCGCCTCCACCCTTCCGTTCACGCATCACACATCACGAAATCTTGTGCCTCCCAACCCATCTCGGCAGACTCTACTTTCTCACACCGGTTCCGGTTTCATGAACATTATATCACGTCCGCCCTGTCTTGACAACAACCGGAATTGCATGTATGCTTATCCCATAGATGACCAGACCTCCGAGGTTTTGACCTCAGATTCGCGTGTGCGGTGGCAGATAGGGATGCAGTAGAAGCCGTATAACGGGCAGGTCAAGCAAACCTCGGAGGTCTGAGAGGTACACCATGTTCTTTGACGAGGCCAAGGTATACGTAAAAGGCGGCGACGGCGGCAACGGAATCGTCGCCTTCCGGCGAGAGAAATTCGTGCCCCTTGGCGGGCCGGCCGGCGGCGACGGCGGCAAGGGCGGCGACGTCTACCTGATCGTGGACCCCCACCTCAACACGCTGGCTACCTTCCGGCATAAGGTTCATTTCAAGGCAGAGCGGGGACAACACGGGCGGGGCAAGAATCAAACCGGCAAGAGCGGCGCTGACGTTCACATCCCGGTGCCGCGGGGCACGATTGTGCGCGACGCCGGCACGGGTGAGTTCCTGGGCGACCTCACGAGGCCCGGCCAGGAGCTGCTGGCCGCGCGGGGAGGGCGAGGCGGGCGGGGCAACGCCGCTTTCGCCAGCTCGACCAACCAGGCTCCCCGCGTCGCCGAGCAAGGCGACCCCGGCCAGGAACGGTGGCTGGCCCTGGAGCTCAAACTCATCGCCGACGTGGGCATCGTGGGGCTGCCCAACGCTGGCAAGTCCACGTTGTTATCCGTAGTCAGCGCCGCCCGGCCCAAGATCGCGGATTATCCCTTCACCACGCTGGTGCCCAACCTGGGCGTCGTCGAGTTGGACCCGAACACCAGCTTTGTGGCCGCCGACCTGCCCGGCCTCATCGAAGGAGCGCACCGGGGCGTCGGCCTGGGCCACCAATTTCTCCGCCACGCGGAACGGACGCTCCTGCTCATTCACCTGCTGGACGGCGCCTCCCAGGATCCGCTGGCCGGTTACGAGACGATCAACGCCGAGCTGGACCTTTACAGCGAGCGATTGGCGACCCGGTCGCAGATCGCCGTCCTGAACAAGATGGACCTGCCCGATGCCCAGGCCCTCTGGCCGCTGGTTCAAGAGGCGCTGGCGGAGCAGGGTGTAAAAGAAATCATGGCCATCTCGGCCGTCACGCGGCAGGGCGTGGACGCACTCATGCGGCGTGTGGCAGCGCTGCTGGAGACGTTGCCGCGAGAGGAACTGCTGGTGGAAGAAGCCCGCCCCGAGTCTGCCGAAGGGGCAGAGGCGGTGGTCTTGCGCCCGCCCCCTGACGAGGACGCCATCTCTGTGGCTTACGACGAGGCAGCGAAAATCTGGCACGTGCGAGGCATCCGCGTGGAGCGGGCCGCGCGCCGCACCAACTGGCAATTGGACGAGGCGATCTTTCGCTTCCACCTCTTCCTGGAGAGCATAGGGGTCATCGCTGCCCTGGAAGAGGCAGGCGTAAAAGTGGGCGACACGGTTTTTATCGGCGACGTAGAGTTGACGTGGGAAGATTGGGGGTGAACGATGACGGTCAAAAGGGTGAAGGGTTATTGAAATTATTTGACAAGAACTCTGTTTTGGGTTATACTATGGGCCGCGATTCGGGGCTGTAGCTCAGTTGGGAGAGCACATCAATCGCACTGATGAGGTCAGGGGTTCAAGTCCCCTCAGCTCCACCTGGGGCGCCGG
>CAYNKW010000309.1:2018-5004 GCA_964397845.1 uncultured Anaerolineae bacterium | reverse complement strand
CCCAAGCCGGGCGTGTATTTGATGAAAGACGAGCACGGCACGGTGATTTACGTCGGCAAGGCGATCAACCTGCGCAACCGCGTGCGGTCGTACTTTCACGAGTCGGCGCAAGAGTGGGTCAAGAGGCGACAGTTGGCCCGGCAGGTGGCCGACATCGAGTTCATCGTCACCGGCTCCGAGTTGGAGGCGTTGGTGCTGGAGAGCACGCTCATCAAGCGGCACTGTCCCCGCTTCAACGTGCATCTCAAGGACGGCAAACGCTATCCCTACATCAAGGTGACCTGGCAGGACGATTTCCCTCGCATCTATGTCACGCGGCGGATGAGCGACGACGGCGCACGCTACTACGGTCCCTATACTTCCGTTGACGCCGTGCACTGCACCCTCGACCTGCTGCGGCGGATGTTTCCCTACCTGAACTGCAAGCGCGAGATCACCGGCCAGGACAAACGGCCCTGCCTTTACTACCACATCAAGCGCTGCGCCGGGCCGTGCATCGGGGCCGTCTCCAAAGAGGACTATCGGGCCATCATCCGCCAGTTGTGCGATTTCCTGGAAGGCAAGGCCGACGAGGTATTGGCCGACCTGCGCCACTGCATGGAAGCCGCCGCCGGAGCATGGCAGTTCGAGAAAGCGGCCCGGTTGCGCGATCAGATCCACGCTGTGGAGAAGGTCATCGAGCGGCAGCGGGTGGTCTCGCCGATCAAAGCCGACCAGGACGTGATAGCCTTTGCCCGCGAGGACGGCCAGGCGTGCGCGCAGATCTTTTTCATCCGCCGGGGGCGGCTCATCGGGCGCGAGTATTTCATGCTGGAGGGCACGGAGGAGAAGGACGACCGCACGGTGACGGCCTCGTTCCTCAAGCAGTTCTACGACGAGGCGGCCTACGTCCCGCCGGAGATTCTCCTGCCGCAGGAGGTGGCCGAGGCGATGGTCATCGAGAAGTGGCTGCGCACCCGGCGGGGCAGCAAAGTGGCGCTGCGCGTGCCCCGGCGCGGCCCAAAGAAAGAGCTGTTGCAGATGGCAGTTGAGAACGCGGCCGAGACACTGGCCCATCTGCGCGCCCGGTGGCTGGCCGACGAGAGCCAGCACACGGCAGCCCTGGCCGAGTTGCAGGAGGCGCTAAACCTGCCCACCCCGCCCACGCGCATTGAGGGCTACGACATCTCTAACATCCAGGGCACTGCGGCGACGGGCAGTATGGTGGTCTTTGTCAAGGGTGTGGCCCGCAAGAGCGACTACCGTCGCTTTCGCATCAAGTCGGTGGCGGGGAGCAATGATTTTGCCATGATGCAAGAGGTGCTGCGGCGGCGCTTCAAGCGGGCCGTGGCGGCCAGGGAAGCAAAGGCCCGCGAAGAGAAGAGCAGCCAGGGTGACAAGTGGGCCATCCTGCCAGACTTGATCCTGGTTGACGGCGGGAAGGGCCAACTCAACGCGGCATTGAGAGTGTTGGAAGAATACGGCCTGGACGACCTGGCGGTGGTGGGACTGGCCAAAAAGCACGAGGAACTCTTTGTGCCCGGCCAATCCAGGCCGGTGATCCTGCCGCGAGGCTCTCAAGGTCTGTTTCTCGTTCAGCGCGTGCGCGACGAGGCGCATCGTTTCGCCGTGGCGCACCACCGCAGCATCCGGCGCAAGGCGGGACTGGCCTCGCAACTCGACGCGGTGCCGGGCATCGGCCCCAAGCGACGGGCGGCGCTGCTCAAGCAATTCGGCTCGTTGGCGGCCATCCGCGCCGCCAGCGTGGAGGAACTGGCCGCCGTACCGGGCATGACGCACAAGACTGCTCAGGCGGTCAAGGATTTTCTGTAAAGCAGGGTTGATGGAAAGCTGGTTCCGTTAAGACCTGACAGGTTTCCGACCAAAACCTGTCAGGTCTGGATGCATTTGGGACAGCGTTTTACATCACACAAAGAGGTGCCACGATGAAAAAGAACATTCTCCTGTTGACCAATTTGCTGCTGGCCGGTCTGCTGGCAACTGCCTGCTCACCGGCGACCTTAGACAAAGATGCGCTGAGGACCGAGGTGGCAGCCACCATCTATGCCGGGCTGACAATCCAGGCACAGGCCGTCACTGAGACGACTTTCCCTGCCGTTACGCCAACGCTGGGGGCGAGAGATGTTTCTACCCTTGCCTATACCGCCACACCCACCCGCAGCCCGACATCGACCCTCACGACGACGCCTGCTCATACCCTAACCTTAACGCCGACGCTTGCATCGGTCAACACCCCTACGCCCAGCCCTTGCCTGCCAGACGCGGTCTTTGTGGAGGACGTGACGGTGCCGGATGGCACCAATTTTGCAGCCGGCGAGACGTTCACCAAGACGTGGCGCATGCGTTCCGCCGGCTGCGCTCCCTGGCCCACCGGCTCCATCTGGGTCTTTGACTCTGGCGACCAGATGGCTGCCCCTGAAAGCGTCCCGGTGCCTGATACACCCCTGGGCAGCACAGCCGACATTTCAGTAGGAATGGTAGCGCCTGACGCGCCCGGCACTTATAAGGGCTTCTGGCAAATGCAAAGTCCCGGCGGCGCTAGCTTTGGTAGTCGGGCCTATGTGGAGATCGTCGTCCCAGGTCCCACGCCGACGCCCCAGGCTTGTCCGCCCAACCCGGCACTGGTGAAGGTGATCAACGAGCTGTCAGTACAACTGATTGTCGAGGTGACGGGGCCGCAGAACGCCACCTTTGTTCTGCCGGCCAACGCGGTGAAGCGATACTGCACGTTGCCCGGTGAGTACGCTTTCATTGGCCGGGCTGCGGGTTACAGCCCCCACACGGGCACAAAAACGCTCGACAGTGACGCTTGTCAGTGCTGGTGGTTTTACTCTGGCATCAAGCTGCATCTAGATTGCGATTGTGAGAACGATCCGACCCTCTACGTTCCACTACCTTAAAGCTTAATTCATTCCAAACTGAAATACACCCTTTTATGAAGAAAGGTTGGGTATTTCCCACGTCCTATGGGTTTGGGTAGTTAGCC
>CAYNKW010000309.1:0-1918 GCA_964397845.1 uncultured Anaerolineae bacterium | reverse complement strand
GGGGGAGATACTCGAAAGGTTGATAGAATACGGTATGATCACCATAGAGCAAGTACGCCCCTTCTACGACGGCGCGGACGCGGCCCACGGCTTTGACCACGTACTGCGAGTGCTGGCCCTGGCGGTGCGGATCGCAGAGGCCGAAGGGGCCGACCTGGAGATCGTGCGGGCGGCGACGCTGCTGCACGACGTGGCCCGCGCCGAGACGGCCGGCACGGGCCAATGCCACGCCCAGGCCGGTGCCCGGCGGGTGCGCGAGATTCTGTCCGGCTACCCGCCGGAGCGCGTCGAGGCAGTGGCCCACGCCATCGCGGCCCATCGCTTCCGCCGCGGCCCGGCCCCGGTGACGTTGGAGGCCAAGGTGCTCTTTGACGCCGACAAGCTGGACGCCATCGGGGCGGTGGGCATCGCGCGGGCCTATGCCATCGGCGGGCGACGCAATTCGCGCCTGTGGGCCGACGTGCCGCCGGACTATACCGAGGGTGACCTCCCCAGCGCCCGTGCTCACACGGCGGTGCACGAATTTGTCTACAAGTTGAGCAAGCTCAAAGATCGGATGCACACCGGGAGCGGCAGGGCCATTGCCAAAGAGCGCCACGCTTACATGGTCGCTTTCTTTCAGCGGTTGGGCCAGGAAGTGCGGGGAGAGTGATGAAAGTCACGGTCATTGCCACGGTGCTCAACGAGGATAAAAACATCCGCTGCCTGCTGGACTCGTTGGCGGCCCAGACGCGCCCGCCTGACGAGGTGGTGATCGTGGACGGCGGTTCGGCCGACGACACCGTCGCCGTCCTGGAGGCGTACGCTGCTCAGGGCCGGCTGCCGCTGCGGGTGATCTCTCGTCCGGGGGCCAACATTTCCCAGGGGCGCAACGCGGCGGTTGCCGCCGCGACCGGCGAGGTCATCGCCTCGACCGACGCCGGTGTTCGCCTCAGCCCCGATTGGCTGGCGGCGCTGGTGGAGCCATTTGAACGCCCCGCCGCCGGCCGCGTGGCCGTCGTCAGTGGCTTTTTCCTTCCCGATCCTCAGACCGATTTCGAGACGGCCCTCGGTGCGACGACGCTGCCAGTCCTGGAAGAGGTTGTGCCGGGGCGATTCCTGCCTTCCAGCCGCTCGGTGGCCTATCGCAAGGCGGCGGCCCGGGCGGTGGGCGGCTACCCGGAGTGGCTGGACTACTGCGAAGACCTCGTTTTCGATTTCAAGCTGCGCCAGCGATACGGGCCGTTTCCCTTTGCGCCGCGCGCGGTGGCCTACTTTCGCCCTCGCCCCAATCTCCGGGCCTTTATCAAGCAATATTACCGCTACGCGCGGGGCGACGGCAAGGCCGGTCTGTGGTTTCGCCGTCACCTCATTCGCTACTTGACTTACCTGGCCGCCATGCCGTTGCTGATCGCGCTGCTGCTGCACAGTCCGTGGTGGGGATTGGGCTTTCTGGTGGGAGGGGCGTTCGTGTTTGGCACGCCGTTCAAGCGGTTATGGACGGCGACGCGAGGATGGGGCTTTCTGCGGCGGCTGCGGGCCTTTGCCTGGCCGCCGGTCATCCGCCTGGCCGGGGACGTGGCCAAGATGGTTGGCTACCCGGCCGGGGTGTGGTGGCGGCTGCGCCGCCGGGCCGGTCGTTCCTGGCGGGAGCGGGCAGCGCCAGACTGACGGCAAGCGAGGTGTAATGAACACAAAAAAGGCAGTACCGCAAAGGTTGCTATAGGCACACTTTGAAACGGGCTCACAAGTATGCTTTTGATACGAAGGCCTGGTCGAACCACTGCCCAGGTGCCGGGCACCTCGATTCCAAAAAGCAGGTTTTGCGCTATTGCGTAAGACGATTTGACAAATCGTCCTACGTACGGTGGCAGTACCGCAAAGGTTGCTATAGGCACACTTTGAAACGGGCTCAAAAGTATGCTTCTGATACAAAGGC
>CAYNKW010000308.1:0-5032 GCA_964397845.1 uncultured Anaerolineae bacterium | reverse complement strand
CCCAGGGAACTGCCAACGCCGAACTCCTGTTGGCGGTGCCCGTTAGCCTAAACTGAAGCGACGGCGATCAGCACCGAGGAGGTAAGGGTGTGTATGTCGTGATTGAAACCGGTGGCAAGCAATACAAGGTCCAGGAGGGCCAGTTTGTTGACGTAGAAAAACTGCCCCAGGCAGTAGGAGAGACGGTAGAACTGGCTCGGGTGTTATTGGTGGCAGATGGCGAGCAGGTGCAGGTGGGCCAACCTACTGTAGAGGGCGCCAAAGTCCTGGCCACAGTGGCCCGGCAGGGCAAGCGCCGCAAGGTGATCATCTTCAAGTATCACCCTCGCAAGCGCTATCGGCGCAAGAAGGGCCACCGGCAGCCGTTTACCCGGCTGCGCGTTGACAAGATCGTCGTCTAACCACACCGATCCGGAGGAGGTCAGAGAGATGGCACATAAGAAAGGTGGCGGTTCCAGCCGCAACGGCCGTGACAGCAAAGCGAAGCGATTGGGTGTCAAGAAATTTGGCGGCGAGAGGGTGCGGGCGGGCAATATCATCGTTCGCCAGCGCGGCACCCGCATCAAGCCGGGCCTGAACGTCGGTTTGGGCAGGGATCATACGATTTTTGCCATGACTGAGGGCTATGTTAAGTTTGAAACCGTTCGAGGCGGCAGGAAGCGCGTTAGTGTCCTGCCACAACGTTAGGCAGCGACGAACCATGAAACCAGACATTCATCCTAAATACTATCCCGAAGCCGTTTTTACCTGTGGCTGCGGCAACACCTGGATCGGCGGCTCGACGAAGCCAAAGGTGCACACCGACGTGTGCTCGGCCTGCCATCCCTTCTTCACCGGCGAGCAGCGCATCGTGGACACCGAAGGCCAGGTGGAGCGTTTCCTGCGCCGGTTGGAGCGCGCAGAGGTCATGGCCGCTGCCAAGACGGGTGAGGCAGAAGAAGAGTAGGCTGTCTCGCTGTTGCGAGCAGGAATTGGTTCTGTATCGCGAACCAGGTAGGGACAGATGGCACCATCTGTCCCTACCTTTTGGGTTTTGGGACAAGTTGTCAACCGTGACAGGAAAAGGTGGGAGCCATGGATCACCGGCAAAGCAGCGGTTGGATCGAGGTGATCTGCGGCAGCATGTTCAGTGGCAAGACGGAGGAGTTGATCCGCCGTGTGCGGCGCGCCGTCATCGCCCGGCAAGACGTGCAGGTGTTCAAGCCAGCTCTGGATGACCGCTTTGCGGTGGAGAAGGTTGCCTCTCACAACGGAGTGCACTGGGAGGCGGTGCCCGTCGAGTCAGCCGGGGCGATACTGGGTCTAGTCGAGCCGGACACGACGGTGGTGGCCATAGACGAGGCACAGTTTTTCGACTGGACCATCGCTGACGTGTGCAACCAACTGGCCGACCGGGGCGTGCGGGTCATTGTCGCCGGGCTGGATATGGACTTTCGCGGCGAGCCCTTTGGCCCCATGCCCCTCCTCATGGCCCAGGCGGAGCGGGTGGGCAAGCTTCAGGCGATCTGTGTGGTCTGTGGCGCGCCAGCCAGCCGCACGCAGCGTCTGATCAACGATCAGCCTGCCTGGTACGACGACCCGGTCATCATGGTCGGCGCCAACGAGGTGTACGAGGCGCGTTGTCGCCACTGCCACCAGGTGCCGCGCCGTTCCGCCACCCCTTCAGACACAGGAAAGGAGTAGTCATGGACGTCCATCCCGACATCGAGCGCGTGATCGTCTCCAGGGAAGAGATCCAGGCACGAGTCAACGAACTTGCGGCCCAGGTCTCCGCCGACTATGCGGACAATGGCCAGTTGGTCATCGTCGGCATCCTGAAGGGCGCTTTTGTCTTTCTAGCTGACCTGGCCCGCCGCCTGACGGTGCCCCATCGGGTGGACTTTATGGCCCTCTCCAGCTACGGCCAGACGGCGACGACTACCGGCGCGGTGCGCATCATCATGGATCTGCGAGTGGACATCGAAGGCCGGCACGTGCTGATCGTCGAGGACATTATTGATAGCGGCTATACACTTCACTACCTGCTGGACGTGCTTCACACGCGCAATCCCGCTTCGTTGCGCGCCTGTGTGCTTTTGAGCAAGCCGGACCGCCGTCAGGTGGAAGTGCCGGTGGACTATCTTGGCTTCGAGATTCCGGACGTGTGGGTGGTGGGCTACGGTCTGGACTTTGCCGAGACGCATCGCACGCTGCCTTACATCGGCGCGCTGAAACCAGAGGTGTACCGATGATCCTGGAAGAGCACGTGGATCACATCCTCATCGATCAGGAGCGGCTCCAGGCCCGCGTTGCCGAACTGGCCGCCGAGATTTCGCGCGATTATGCCGCCGTGGACGACCTGTTGCTGGTCTGTGTGCTTAGAGGTGCTGTCATATTCCTCTCTGACCTCTCCCGGCAATTGGCCATCCCTCACGCCATTGACTTTATGGCCGTTTCCAGCTACGGGGCCAGCACGAAAAGCTCGGGCATCGTCCGCATCCTCATGGACCTGGAAACGAGCATCCTGGCCCGCCACGTTCTCATCGTGGAGGACATCATTGACAGCGGCCGGACGCTGGACTATATCACCCGCAACCTGCGCACGCGCGGTCCGGCCAGCCTGAAAATTTGCACTCTGCTGGACAAAAAGACCCGGCGAGAGATCCCCATTGCGGTAGACTATGTCGGTTTTGAGATCTCCGACGAGTTTGTCATCGGTTACGGCCTGGACTTTGCCGAGTTCTACCGCAATCTGCCCTTCATTGGCGTGCTAAAGCCAGAGTTCTACGAGTGACCTCGCATACTCGCGTTTTGCCTCCGGGTAAGCTACCTCACGAGCAGTTGGCCAGCCTGTTGCGCTGCCACGTCCCCCACGACCCGCACATTCTAGTCGGACCGCGTCTGGGTGAGGACGCCACGGTCATTGACCTGGGCCGTGACTTTGGCGACCGGCTGCTGGTGGCCAAGACCGATCCCATCACCTTTGCCACCGACGAGATCGGCTGGTACGCCGTCAACGTCAACGCCAACGACGTGGCCTGCATGGGCGCGACGCCTCGTTGGTTCCTGGTCACGTTGTTGCTGCCGGAGGGCCGCACCGACAGTGCCCTGGTGGAGCACATCTTTGACCAGATAGACCGGGCGTGCGCGGCCTTGCGTATCTCACTAGCGGGCGGTCACACCGAGATCACCTACGGCCTGGACCGGCCTATCGTCGTGGGGCACATGCTGGGAGAGGTGCCGCGGGACCGCCTGGTGACGACGAGCGGCGCCCAGGTGGGCGATGCCTTGCTGCTGACCAAGGGCGTCGCTGTCGAGGCCACGGCCATCATCGCCCGCGAAAAGTCGGAAGAGTTGGCGGGTCGCTTCCCACCGGAATTCCTGGCGCGGTGCAGGGGTTTTTTGCACGATCCTGGCATCAGCGTGGTGCGCGATGCGCAGGTAGCCACCGCTGCCGGGCGTGTCCATGCCATGCATGACCCCACCGAGGGCGGCCTGGCCACCGGCCTGTGGGAGTTGGCCTGGGCGGCCAACGTGGGCCTGGAGGTCGCCGCCGCCGCGCTGCCGGTGCTGCCGGAGACGGCGCGGCTTTGCCAGGCGTTTGACCTGGACCCCTTGGGTGTGATTGCCTCCGGCGCGCTGCTCATGGCCGTCCTGCCCAGCGATGTGCAGGCCATCCAGGGCGCACTGGAAGCTGAGGACATTCCGGCCTTTGAGATCGGCCGGGTGATGGAAAAGGCGGCCGGCGTGACGCTGCTCACAGCAGAGGGACGACAGCCACTGCCGCGCTTTGCACGGGATGAAATTGCACGGTTGTTTTGAAATGGAATAGAAGGCCAGGTTGAAGCCAACCTGCTCGGCACTTGACAATTCCCATAATTTGTGGTATCGTTACAACATCATGAAATCATAAAAGTGCCCTGTTGGTTTGCATCCATGACGATACAAGAAAACAAGAGGGGGAGGTAAAATGAATCGGGAGGATCAGGAAGATACCACAATCTACAAGGTTGTCGTGAATCACGAAGAGCAGTATTCGATCTGGCCCGCCGACCGGGAGAACCCTCTCGGCTGGAGGGACGTAGGCAAAAGCGGGTTAAAGGCGGAATGCCTCGCCTACATCAAAGATGTGTGGACCGACATGCGGCCGCTCAGTCTTCGTGAGAAGATGGACAAGGCCAGGCGGAATCATCAAGCTCCTGCAAACAATACTTAGGGGGGATCGACCATGACAACAATGGGAAAATATTGCAAGGCCTACTCGCTCGAGAAGCTACGCCGGTTTAGCGGTTGGACTGAAAAGGCTGAAAATGCCAGGAAAGAAGAGGTAGAGGGTAAGGAAACAGAGTCGCCTCGGGTGTTGACCGACAACGACCATCTGTACCTACAGGAGAACTATGTCGTTACAGATGGTATCTTTAAGGATGAGAATATCATCTTTGATAAGGTGACGCCCGAATGGATCGAGTACTGCCACGAGGTGCTCGAGTTCGAGATACCCGTCTACGAGCCGATCGAGACAGCGCAGCCGTTGGATCAAGATACGTGAGAGAGGTTGCATACCTGCACGGCGGATGCGGCAAGAGACGAGGTAACGTAACGGCAAGAGTTTTTCAACTCTACAATCGCTGAACGGCGAAAAGGAGCGAGCAACATGGACGAACTGGTGCAACGGCTGTCGGTAGGCGACCACCCGGTCGCCGCAAGCCGGTCAGAGTCCGCTGAGGATCTGAAACAGAGTATCGATCGAGGCTACGTGCTGATCAAGTTCACCGGCACCAGGGGAGGGACGGAACTAGGTGTCCGGCTCGATGAGACCGCTACCGATCTGAGCACTGCCGACTTTGGTCAGGCAACCGGCACCGTTCATCTGGTGGGTAACCTGACCCTCAACTATGTAAAAGTGCGCTGCGTAGCCGACGTCGATTTGGCCACCTTGGAGGGTAAGGGCCATCTCGAGGTCGTAGAAGAGTAAGCAGGTGTTTTTTACAGGACCTCCAGAATCGTGGGGCGCGCTATTTCTCGATCGTCAATTGTGACCGGCAGCGTCGGC
>CAYNKW010000307.1:0-5083 GCA_964397845.1 uncultured Anaerolineae bacterium | reverse complement strand
GGCGTCCCATGCAGTGAACAACCGCTTTTGACGCCCTCGGGGACGAGGGCTGCGAGCCTTCAAAAACAGTTTGCACCGGAAACTAATTAGAAGAAAGGAGGGAAAGTATCGCACATAAATGCTCTGTTGATCCGTGTGGTTCAATCTGGAAAAGTTTTCCTGACAGCAAAGGAGGGTTCCTCGTGAAGAAATTACTCAATCTCACCCTGTTTGTTATCCTGCTTCTAACCCTCATGCCTGGCACAGCGAGCACCCAGGAAGCGGTGACTTGCCAGGAAGAGGTCGTGGTCCAGAAGGACGACTGGCTCTCCAAGTATGCCAGCAAGTACCTGGGCGATGCCTACGCCTGGCCGGCCATCTTTAACTTGCACAACCAGGCAGCCGAGGCCGAGCCGGACAAGTTCCCTGACAAAATCGCCAACCCTGACCTGATAGAAGTGGGCTGGACGATCTGCATCCCGACCGCCGAGGATGCGGCAGACTTTTTGGCCACCTACACCGAAGGGATTGACTGCATGGGAGCTGCCTCGGGCGACCAGGTGTCGGTGCTTTACCAGTGGTCGGGTGCTGAAGAAGAAAAGTTCAACACCGTCGTCAAGCCGTTGGTGGACGCCTGCGGCATCGAGATCGTAGCCACGTCCACCCGCGACTTGGCTGTGCTGGATACCAAGGCCAAGAGCACCCCGCCCGACGTCGTCTTTTGGCCCACCACAGCCCCCTTCACTCTTTACACCGACCAACTGAAAGACCTCAGCGACCTGGGGGCCGACCCGGCCGACTATGCCTCCTACTGGCAGGACATGGGCTCCGTGGGCGGCCAGTGGCTGGGTGTCCCCGTCAAGGCCGACATCAAGACCATCATCTGGTACAGCCCAGCCAACTTTGACCTGTTCGGCTACACCGTGCCCACCACCTGGGCAGAACTGGAAGCTCTGGTCGAGCAGATGGTGGCCGATGGCAGCGTGCCCTGGTCTATGGGTATGGAATCGGGCGCCGCCACCGGCTGGACCGGCTCCGACTTTATCCAGGACATCCTGCTGGTGCAGCAAGGCCCGGCGTACGTTCTGAACATCATAGATGGCACGGTGGCCTACAACGACGCTGGGGTCAAGCAAGCCTACGAAACCTACGGCAAGTGGGCCAAAGACGAGACCTATACCGTCGGCGGCGCCACCGGTACCGTCAGCACAGGCTTTCTGGAAGCCATCTACAAAGCCTTCTCCGACCCGCTCGAAGCCATGATGGTCAAGCAATCCGGCTTTGCCGGCGGCGAGGTCGTCAAGCAGTACCCAGACCTGGTGTACGGCACCGACTATGACTTCTTTGCCGTGCCCGGTGCTCAGGGGATGCAGGGTGGCGCGGACTTTATGATGGCCTTCGGCGACAGCGGCGCGGCCAAAGCCCTGGTCGCTTACCTGACCAGCCCCAGGGGCGCGGCGGAGTGGGCCGGGGCCGGTTTTGACCTGTCGCCCCACAGGCTGGCGCTAGGCCACTATCCTGACACGGCTCTCGTCAAAAAGTCCATCGCCCTGGCCGGCGCTGCTGGCTTTACGCCTGACATCGGCGACACCGTCCCTGCTCCCTTTGGCGAGGCGGAGTGGGCAGCCATCGTTGACTATGTCAACGGCGCTGACCTGGACACGGTTCTCGCTACGGCTGCTGCTTCGCAGGCCGACGCGCTAAAGTAGCAAACCAGCCGCGCATATATCCGGGGCGCTCCTGCAGGAGTGCCCCGGATTCAATTACAAAGGGCTTCAGGGAGGGTCTACGACCCGACCGCTGGTCACAGACCGGCTGAGAGCAAGGGGGAACCACCATGCCACAAGAAAGGGAAAAGCTTCTATGGTACCCAAGATCATGAAACAAGGGGCCCTGACTCCCTGGCTTTATCTGTCGGCGGCCCTGATCATCATGCTCTTGTTTATTGTCTATCCCACTATACGCACCGTCACCTTGAGCCTCAGAGACAAGACGGGTGCCCAACCGGCAACCGTGGATTGCGTGCCCGGGAACCCCTGTTGGGGCGTGTTGGAGAACTATCGCTATGCCCTGACCAACCCAGAAATGCTCCAGGCCTTACGCAACAACGCCCTGTGGCTTCTCTTGATGGTTCCCGGCACGGTGAGCGCTGGCCTCATGTTCGCCGCACTGACCGACCGGGTGCGCTACGAGCGCCTGGCCAAGACCATTATCTTTTTACCCATGGCCGTCTCGTTCGTGGGGGCCGGCGTCATTTGGAAGTTTGTCTACTACCTCGAAGCCGGTGAGGGCGCGCAAATAGGCGTGTTGAACGCCATCATTACCGGACTGGGTGGCAAGCCGGTGGCCTGGCTGACTAACAGCAATTGGATGGTAAACAACATCTCGCTTTGGATCGTGGGTATCTGGCTGTGGGCCGGTTTCTGCATGACCATCCTCTCGGCCGCACTCAAGACCGTACCGACAGAGATACTGGAAGCTTCTCGGGTGGATGGAGCCAGCGAATGGCAGGTCTTCTGGCGCATCATGTTCCCCCTCATCCTGCCCACGGTCACCGTCGTCACCACCACCATGATCATCAACATCCTCAAGATCTTTGACATTGTGTTTGTCATGACCAACGGCTTGAACGGTACCGAGGTGATCGCCAACCGCATGTTCAAGTTCATCGTCACCAACCAGGGCCGCTCAATGGCCATTGCCGTCTTGCTCATCGTCCTGACCATCCCGATCATGATCTTTAACGTGCGCCGCTTCCGCGAACAGGAGGCGATACGATGAACACCGAACGCCTGAAACGCTTTGTGGGGCGCATCCCGCTTCACGCCGTCATCATCTCGATGGTTGTGATCTGGCTGGTGCCCACGCTGGGAGTGTTTGTCACCTCCTTCCGCTCGCGGCAAGCTGTTCGCACATCGGGCTGGTGGACAGTGCTATCCAAACCACCCACACCAAGCCAAGCGGAGTACCAGACCGCTTGTGCGTCGTGCCACGGAGCAGATGGCAAGCTCATCCCCACGGCCGACCTTTCGGATCCTGAGGTGGCGGCCGAATACACAAAGACCAACCATCTGCTAAAGTTGTTGCGAGGAGAGATTGAAGGTCAGCCTCACGTGAAAGACGCGGATTGGCAGGCTTTGATTCAGGACAAGTCTCGGACGAAAGAGGCTTTGGAGAAATTAGCACCCGCCAGCCAGCACCTCGGCGCCCTGTCCGGCAGCGGCCTGGCGGTGGACTATGGCCTGACGACGAGCAACTGGATAGACGCCCTGGTGGGCTACAAGGGCACCACTACCTATCAACAAGATTGCGCCAGTGGTGTCAGCGAAAGCGGCAAGTTCAAGTGCAACGCCAGCGACCTGCTCAACCCGGAAGGCATGGCCCGTGCCTTTCTAAACAGCTTGCTGGTCACCATCCCGGCCACCATCCTGCCCATTCTCTTTGCCGCCTTTGCTGCCTATGCCTTTGCCTGGCTAGACTTCCGGGGCCGCACGTGGATGTTCGCTCTGTTGGTCGGCTTGCAGATCGTGCCCTTGCAGATGACGCTGGTGCCCATTGCCCAGTTGTACAGCAAGCTGGGATTAGAAGGTAGTTTTGTCGGCATCTGGCTGTTCCACACCGGCTTTGGTTTGCCGTATGCCATTTACTTGTTGCGCAACTTTTTGGGTGGGCTGCCCAGCGACCTATTTGAATCTATTTACCTGGACGGGGCCAATCACTGGACCGCTTTCTGGAAGCTGGCACTGCCACTGTCGGTGCCGGCCATTGGCTCCCTGGGAATTTTCCAGTTTCTGTGGGTGTGGAACGATCTGCTGGTGGCCATCATCCTGTTGCCAGGTAACCCAGTGCTGACCTACCAGATCACCAACCTGATTGACCCCAGGGCCGGTAACTGGCACCTGCTCACCGCTGCCGCCTTCCTGTCCATGATCGTGCCGATGGTCATTTTCCTGGCCTTCCAACGCTACTTTGTGCGTGGCCTGCTGGCCGGCGCGGTCAAAGGATAGCGAGATCAGGGCATCGGGAACATCCAAGTGATACGAGGTAGACCAGACATGCTGCCCCAAGTGGAATTGGAAGACAAATCTTTGGCCGCTTACGCTCCTATCGTGGGCCAACAAGTCATTGAAAGCATCCGCCGGATGGCCGAGTCGCTGCGCGACGCCCGGGTGCTGCACATCAACGCCACCGCCTTTGGCGGCGGCGTGGCCGAGATGCTCTACACCCTGGTGCCGCTGATGCGTGACGTGGGACTGGACGCCGAGTGGCGGGTCATTGAGGGCCCTGACGAGTTCTTTAACGTGACCAAAGCTTTTCACAACGGCCTGCAAGGCATGGATCTACCGCTCACCGACGAGATGATGGCCACCTGGCGGCGCTATAACCAGCAGAACGCTGCTGCCTTTGAGGGCGAGTACGACTTTGTCGTGGTGCACGATCCGCAGCCGGCGGGCATGAAAGCCCTGCGCGACGGCCGGGGCGGAAAGCACTGGGCCTGGCGCTGCCACATTGACACCTCGACGCCCAATCCCGCGTTCTGGGACTTTGTGGCTCCCTACCTGGAGATGTACGACGCCGGCATTTTCACCATGGAGCAATACGTCGCCCGGGGGCTGCAACTACCGCATCTGGCGGTCATCACCCCGACCATAGACCCCCTTTCACCCAAGAACGCGCCGATGCCACTGGAACACGCCCGGGAAATCGTGACCGGCTACGGGATCGATCTGAACCGGCCGCTGATCACCCAGGTATCGCGCTACGACCCCTGGAAAGACCCGCTGGGCGTCATTGATGCCTACCTTATGGTCAAAGAGCAAGTCCCCGGCGTCCAGTTGGCCCTGGTTGGTTCTATGGCTTCCGACGACCCCGAGGGGTGGGTCTATTACGACCGCACCGTGCGTCACGCTGGCGAGGACTTTGACATCTATGTGCTGCACAACTTTCACGGTGTGGGCAGCGAGGAGGTCAACGCCTTCCAGACTGCTTCCGATGTGGTGGTTCAAAAGTCCACCCGCGAGGGCTTCGGGCTGGTCGTCACGGAGGCGCTGTGGAAAGGCAAGCCAGTGGTCGGCGGCAACGTGGGCGGCATCCCGCTGCAGGT
>CAYNKW010000306.1:0-5100 GCA_964397845.1 uncultured Anaerolineae bacterium | reverse complement strand
AAGGCATGGGCCTGGGCCTGCCCATTGCCAAGGGCATGGTGGAACTGCACGGCGGGCGCATCTGGGTGGAGAGTGTCGAGGACCTGGGCAGTTCGTTCACCTTTGCCCTGCCGCTGCGGGGAGATCAGTAGCCGCCCAGAGCGTTAAAACTCTTCGCTTGCCATAACCGTCTGATAATGGTAAAATACTTCCGTCGCCGCACCGGGGGGGCTTGCGTCGTTCGAGTAGTCGGCACCCCAGGTGCCGACTATGCGCGTTGCAGCCCAAGTCCACCGTCCACACAGCAAGGAGCAGACCGTTGGATAACGTTAATCTTGAAGATGAGGCACGCACAGAGACGACGCCGGATGGCATCTCAGAGATCGCCCCGCCCGCCGGCCAGCCAGACACTGGCAAAGCGCAGACTCGTTTTGATTGGCGTTCGCCGATCTTGTTGGTCATTGTTGTGGCCGGGGCGTTGCTACGGCTGCACAATATCCGATGGGATGAGGGACAACAGACCCACCCCGACGAGCGATGGAGCATCAGTTACATAGCGCCCACCATTCATTGGCCTCAAGACCTGCAGACGGCGCTGGACCCAGACCAATCGCCCCTCAATCCGCTGTGGTATGCCGGTTCGCAGCAGCCAAGCGGCTATAGCTACGGCCACTTTCCACTCTACGTACTGGTGGGGGTGGCCAACGGCCTCCACGAGTTGGGTCTCAAAGCAAAAGAGGCTGGCTTGAATCCCGAGGTGACGGAGGCGCTCATCCGTGCCAATCGTGTGCCCGATATATCCTACGTGGGCCGGGTGCTGATGGCCCTCGCCGACACAGCTACTATTTATCTGATCTATCTCATTGCCCTGCGGTTGTATGGCAAGAAAGCCGGACTGCTGGCGGCGGCCTTCTCAGCCTTTACCGTCCTCCAGATCCAACTGGCGCATTTTTACGCCGTGGACCCGGCCTCGGCTACGTTCACCTTCCTGGCGCTCTACGGGGCAATCCACATGGCCCAGGACCGCACAGCGGGTGCAGCGGTCGTCGCCGGCCTGGGGGCGGGGCTGGCCGTGGCCTGCAAGTTCAGCGCCGCGCCCATTGCCCTGGCGCCGATCGTCGCTGCTCTCATTGCCGCTCGCCAGTCACCGGAAGAAGAACGCTCCCGCGCGCGGAGGCAGGCTTTCCGGCATCTCCTTATCGCCGGGTTGGTGGCGCTGGTTTGCTTTGTCGTCACCTCGCCTTACGTCTTGCTCGACTTTGAGAGATTTTGGCAGGCGGTTGTCATCGATCAGGGCGGCATGGCCAGCGGGGCGAGAGACATGCCGTTCACCCGGCAGTACCGGGGCACGCTGCCGTACCTCTATTTCATTGAGCAGCAGATCCGTTGGGGCATGGGCTGGCCGTTGGGTGTGGCCGCCGTGGCCGGATTTGCCTGGGTGCTGATCCGGGCGTTGCGCCGCCGTGCCCTCTCTGGCGAGTGGATCATTCTCTCCTGGATTGTGCCCTATTTTGGCATCACCGGCCTCTTCTTGGCCAAGTACATGCGCTATATGATCCCTGTCACACCGCTGTGGGTGGTCTTTGGCGCAGGGATGTTGGTGAGGTGGAAGAATGGAAGAATGGGAGGATGGGAGGATGGAGGAATGGAACCTTCTGACCTTCCAACGGCTCGACTGAGCTCGCTGAAGTCCTTCCAACCTGCCAATCTGTTCTCTTTCAGACTCGCCTCTCTAGCCATTGGCATTGTCCTCGTTGGGGCCATCATTTGGTCGCTGGCTTTCATCAATGGCGTTTATGGCACAGAGCATACCTGGATCACGGCGTCCAGATGGATCTATGACCACGTGCCGGATGGGGCTGACATCTGCTACGAGCACTGGGACGATACCCTGCCCAAGAACCTCGGGCCGAACCAGAACCAGCGCGCACGGGGATACGAGATGGTGGAAATGCCGATGTACGAGGATGATACATCGCCAAAATACGATCTGGTCCGCTCCGTGCTGGCGCAGTGTGATTACGTAGCCCTGGCCACCAACCGGCTCTACCGCTCCATCCCCAACCTGCCCGAACGCTACCCCATGTCCACCCGGTATTACGAACTTCTCTTTGCCGAAAAGCTGGGTTTTGAAAAGGTCGAAGAATTCGAGACGCCGCCGCGCCTGGGATCATTGATCTTTCACGACCAGGCCGCCGACGAGAGTTTCACCGTCTACGATCACCCCAGGCCGATCATCTTTCGCAAAGTGCGCGACCTGACTGATGAGGAGTGGGAAACCCTGCTGGCTGGCAGTTGGGAGGGTGCTGTCCACGGCTACGTGGGCGAGTTGCCTTTGCTGGCCAAACTGCGCGCCTCGCTCACGGGTGTAGCTCAATTTGGCAAATCGAGCTACCCTGAGCCTGTAGAAGAAACGGGCCTGCTACTGGATGAGCCGGTAGGCGAATTGCCTGTCGTCAGCGATTTCCGCTGGAACACCATCGCCAACCGTTCGACGCTGGTAGCCGTCTTGCTCTGGTGGCTGGCCGTGGTCGTCGTCGCTTTGGCCGTCTGGCCGGTGACGTACACTGTCTTTCACCGGCTGCGTGACCGGGGCCACCTGCTCAGCAAAAGCCTGGGACTGGTCATCCTGGGTTACCTGGTGTGGCTGCCGTCCAGTCTGCGACTGCTGCGCAACGGCCTGCCCCTCACGCTGGCGGCGTTGGCGCTGCTGGCGGCGTTCAGCGCTTTTCTCTTCCGCCGCCGCAGGAGCGAGATGGTTGCTTTCTGGAAAGACAATGCACGGCTGCTTCTCTTTGAGGAAGGGCTGTTCGCGCTGGCCTTTCTGGCTTTCGTCTTTATCCGCGTGCTGAATCCCGACCTGTGGCAGCCCTGGTTCGGTGGCGAAAAGTCCATGGAGATAGCTTATATCAACGCCTCGCTCAAGAGCGCCTACTTTCCACCCTACGACCCTTACTTTGCCCACGGCTACCTGAACTATTACTACTATGGCCAGTTTCTCATGACGCTGCTCATGCGTCTCACTGGCATCGCGCCCGAGGTGGCGTTCAACTTGTCGGTGCCGCTGCTCTTTGCCTTGACGGTGGGCAATGCCTTCACCGTGGCCTACAACCTGGTCGTCCGCCGGGGAGAGAGGGTGGCCAAGGTGGCAGGTTTGATCGCCGCCGGACTGATTGCCGTTATCGGCAACCTGGTGGGAGCCGTCCAGGTGATAGGCCGGCTGGCCCATTTGAGCGACAGCGCCTTCGAGAGCGGCATCCCCGGCTTGCAGTACCTGGTGCGGGCGGCCATCGGACTGGGCAATATCCTGACCGGCGGAGCGAGCTTGCCAACTCTTGACTATCAAATTTACTGGGACCCGACGCGGGTCATTCCAGAGACGATCAACGAGTTTCCTTTTTTCAGCTTTCTCTTTGCCGATCTGCACCCGCACATGATTAACCTTGCCTTCACCATCCTGTTCATCGCACTGCTGCTGAACCTGGTGCGGAAATCGCAGATAGCAAACCGCGAATTGCGAATTGCGAATCGCGAATCGCAGATGACGGTGCTGGAAAAGGTGGTGAAATGGGCGGTGCTGCCGTTGGTTCTTGGGGCAGTTGCCGTCATCAACACCTGGGACTTGCCGACGACCGCCGGGCTGCTGTTCCTGGTGCTGTTCGCCGTGCGGCGGCCGTGGAAGGGCGGCTGGGGCAGTCTAATCGTCTCTGGCATAGTCACGGGAGTGGTGGGTGCAATTGCGCTGGTGCTTTACCGGCCGTTCTTTATCTACTACAAGGCCACTGCCCTGGGTGGCGTGGGCCTGGCTATTTCCCGCACCAAGACGCCGCTAGGGCCGTTCCTGGCGATTTGGGGATTGTTTCTCTTTCTGGCCCTGTCTTTCATTCTCGTCGAGCTACGACGGCGAGGCCGCTGGCCGGGTGTGCTGCGCTTCCTGCGGCTGCTGCTGGTCCGCTGGGAGACGCTGCCTCGTTGGTCGGAGCTTTATAGCGTCCTGGTGCGTCGTTCGACGGTCAATTATCGGACCATTCTGTGGGGGCTGGTGGCGTTGATCGCCGTTGCCGTCGCCCTGGCAGCCTTCAAGTTCCCGGTAGCGGCCGTGTTATTGCTGCCCGTCGCTCTGGCCGGGTTGTTGTTGCTGCGTTGGCGACTGGCCCCGGAAGATCAGTTTGCCGGCGTGCTGGTCTTTACCGGGCTGCTGATATTGCTGGGCGTCGAGATATTCTACTTGAAGGATCACCTGGCTGGTGGCCCGTCCTTTCGCATGAACACGCTGTTCAAATTCTATATTCAGGTGTGGGTATTGCTTGGTCTGGGGTTGGGCGCGGCACTGCCCCGGATGTGGGAGGCTGTTGGGCGCTGGCGGTCGGCCGCCGGTCGGAGCCTGTGGACGGTGGCGCTGGCGCTGCTCCTCTTTGGCAGCCTGATCTACCCGGTGCTGGCTACGCCGGTACGGGTCAAGGATCGCTTCCCCGGCGCGCGCCCGCCGGTCGGCACGCTGGACGGTCTGGCTTTCATGACCGTGGGCCGTTTCTCCTGGCCCGATGAGAATTACCCCATCGAACTCAAGTGGGACTATGACGCGATCCGCTGGCTGCAGGAGAACGTGGAAGGCACGCCGGTGGTGGCCGAGGCGACGCTGGCTTATTACCGCGAGCATGGCGGGCGGGTGGCCTCTTATACCGGGTTGCCCATGTTGCTGGGCCATCACCAGCAGGGCGAACAACGCTACGGTTCGCAGACCGGCCCGCGCAGCCACGAGGCTGATGTCTTTTTCAATAGTACCGACGTCGGCCAGGCGCAGCGAATCATCGAGGACCTGAGCATCCGCTACATCTACATCGGCCAGTTGGAGCGCAACTATTACAACGCCGCCGGCCTGGAAAAGTTCGACCGCATGGTGGAGGGCGACTATCTTGGCGTGGCCTTTCGAAATGAGGGCGTGATCATTTACGGGGTCGAAGGCCAGGGGCCGGGGTAGAGAGCCTTGCGAAGATTAGGAAACCTTCGCAAGGCTTGGCAATACATTGGCCGGTTGGAGCGCAACTACCACAACGCCGCCAGCGTGGAAAAGTTCGACCGCATGGTGGAGGGCGACTATCTTGGCGTGGCCTTTCGAAA
>CAYNKW010000305.1:3221-5100 GCA_964397845.1 uncultured Anaerolineae bacterium | reverse complement strand
CCCTGAACGCTCACATTTGATCTACGATTCGAAGATACAGTTGTGTGAACTTGGCTTTGTACTCGGGCAGTGCCTCGACCATCGGCACGCCCTCGGAGTAAGCCTCGGCGATGCGCCGATCCAGCGGGATGCGCATCAGAATAGGCACGCCCTCGGCGGCGCAGTACTCGTCCACGCCGCTATCGCCGACGCCCTCACGGTTGACGATGACGCCCACCGGGATGTGCAATTCATCGCGGACGACCTCGACCGCGATGCGCAGGTCGTGCAGGCCAAAAGGCGTCGGCTCTGTGACCATCAGGCAAAAGTCGGCCCCGTGCACCGCCTCCACAACAGGGCACGCTGCGCCCGGCGAGACATCAATGATAGCCAGGCCATCGGGTGGAAGACCATCCAGCGCCCGTTCTTTCAATTGATGGATGATTGGCGTAGCCATCGCCTGGCCGACGTCCATGATGCCCTGCCAGAAGCGGATGGCTCCAGCCCGGCCGCTCTCCAGCACCCCCGTCACGTTGAGCACCTCAGTGATGGCCTGCTCCGGGCAGTTAAGGGTGCAACTGCCGCAGCCGTGGCAAAGCTCGGGGAAGACCAACACTTTCTGGCCCACGACGGCGATGGCGTTGAACTCGCACACCTCGGCACAGCGGCCACAAGCGGTGCATTTGGCCTCGTCTACTTGCGGGATGGGGATACCCACCTCTTCCCGATGTTCCAGCGTGGGATGGAGAAAGAGAGCCGCGTTCGGCTCCTCCACATCGCAGTCCAGGAACAGCGGATTGATAGAATTAACGGATAGGGCAAGATTGATAGCCACGGTGGTCTTGCCGGTGCCGCCCTTGCCGCTGGCAATTGCGATGATCATTGATAACCTCCTCTGCTGTGATGAATTCTCTGGCTCCGTATAGAAACGCTGGCCGCCTCTACTCATTCAAATCGTTCAAACTCAAGGGTTGCCTCCCCCTGTCCCTCGGCCCCATCCAGACGATATTTGTGCACGATGCGGGCCGTCGCACCCAGCATCACCGACGCCGAACAAAACATGGTGGCCGAAAGCTCGATAGCCCATTCCAAATCTTTGACCTTGATGTCTGGACCTTTGACAATGTATTCGATCTCAATGTCGGTGTAAACTTTGGGGTGCTCCGGGGCATGCCGGGCGTTCACCCGCACTTGAAAGTGCTGGATGTTCACCCGCCGTTTACGCAAAATATACGCCACATCCATGCCGGTGCAGCCGGCCAGGGCCATCAACAGCAACTCCATCGGACGAGTAGCGGTGTCGCGCCCAAAGCCCGCCGCACCGTCCAGAACAATGGCATGTCCCGAACCGGCTTCGCCGACAAACTGCAAGCCGTCAACCAGAGTCACCATTGCCTTGCTGATATCGTTCTCTGCCATATTTCCCTCCATGTACCAATTTACCAAGCTGAGCCGACTCTTCACGCCCCGCCAAGGCGGCCTTCCCAGCCCAGCCTAAAAACTCTACAGCGTGCTCTTTGTTGTGCTCCAGCTAAAAAGGCAGCATGGCTCGCAGCTTTTCAATGTCGGTCATCGCTGTTATCCTGCCTCTTGTTGGGCCATCAAATAGTTGTGAACGGCGGCCTCTGCTTCTGCTTCCGTGACCAAAACCGGATTGACTCCCAGCGACCCGGCCAGCTTTTGACGGCTTTTAACCCCTATCCGCCGGGCCAAAAAGGTATCACACTCTGGCAGCAATTCGACAATGAGGGTGGGGTCATCGTGGTCTTTGCCCGCCTCACTGTAAGGATTCTCACGCTTTTCCAGCAGAGCGCCCTGGCGGTCAAAAATGTAGTAAAAAGGAGCCATGCCAAAGTGCCGGGTCCAAATCTTGCCCTCCTGGTCGGCGCCCACAGCAATA
>CAYNKW010000305.1:0-3121 GCA_964397845.1 uncultured Anaerolineae bacterium | reverse complement strand
CTCGCTCATTTCGATTTTCTCCTTTCGCCAAAGTGGGCTACTGCAACACAACATCTTTGACAATAATCAAGGCGGCGACCCCCAGCAGTACCCAACCAAAGAGACTCTTGACGGTTCGGGATTTTATCCGCTCCGCCATCAGACGCGAGCCAAGCTGGCTGCCGGTCAGCACTGCGACTATGCAGGCCATCCAAACGTCCCCCTGCGGCTGTGCCGCAGGAGCAGGATGCGCACCTCCTCGTCCCGGATGCAGGCCGCAGCAGCAGGAGCCAGCAATGGGTCGCGTCCCACGCACTCCCGCAGGCGGGCCAGGTAGTCGGTCGCTCCCATCTCAAACTCTCCTCGCCGCCAGGTACCCCTCCTCGACGGCGTTGATGATCTTACGTGGCTGGGCAGCATCGCCAATGACAATTGGGTCAAGGTCCTGAAGCGCGTGCGCCAGTTCATTCGATGGTGTTGCCCCTCGGGCCAGCACCACCTGGTCGGCAGGAACGACGCACTCCTCTCCGGCCTCATCCCGCACCAATACACCATCCGCCTGAATCGCCTCCACCTCGACGCGGGTCATTATCTTCACACCATGCTTCTTCAACTCTCGCAAGAGGTAATCACGGTAGAGCGGCTCGATGCTGCGCCCAATCGTCTCGTATCGCTTGAGCACGGTCACGGCATTCCCCTGCGCAGCCAGGTATTCCGCCGTTTCCAACCCCAGCAACCCCCCACCGACGAGGGCAAACCGTTGCCCTGTGAAGAGCATCCGGCGGGCCAGGATTTCTTGAGCCACGAGTACGTTCGGCCCGTCCACGCCGGGGATATCGGGGATAGCGGGCTTGGAGCCGGTGGCAACGATCACCACGTCGGATTTCAAGGCCCGTGCTCTCTCCGCGTCCAGTGCTTCTCCCAGGTGGATCTCCACACCCAGGCGGGGCAGTTCGTGGGCAAAGTATTCCGTGATCCAGTTGAGCTTCTCTTTGCCCGGCGGTACGGCCCCCGCATTGAGCGTTCCGCCCAGGCGGGGGTCCCGCTCGTAGAGGGCCACGCGATGCCCGCGCAGGGCAGCCATCCGCGCGGCCTCCATCCCTGCCGGACCGCCGCCGATGACCAGCACTCGTTTGGGAACTGCCGCCTGTTCGAGCCGACATTCCTCCAGGGCCCGACCAACGGTCGCGTTGAGCGAGCAGCGCAGAGGGGCGTCCTCCACGTGGCGGGCGATCACGCACTCGTTGCAGCCGATACACCGCCGGATGGAGGCGACCTCCCCGGCCTGCGCCTTGTTGGGCCACTGGGGATCGGCGTTGAGCGCCCGCCCCAGGGCAACGAAATCCGCTTTCCCCGTCTCCAGGATCTCTTCGGCCACCCCTGGCTCGCGGATCACACCCACGACGATCACCGGGATGGAGACCACCTGCTTGATTCTCTCGGCCAGGTAGACCCGCCACGCCTGGGGATAGGGCATCGGTTCCAACCGTTTCTCCTTGCCCCCCAGGCCGAAATCGGGGTGGAGTGCATCCACCCCTGCCTCCTTCAGACGACGGGCGAACCAGCGCCCCTCCTCCGGCGTCACCCCGCCCTCTATCATATCCTCAGCGACCAGGCGCACCATGACGGGGAAATCAACGCCCACGCGACGCTTGATTCCCTCTACGATCTCTACCAAAAAGCGTATCCTGTTCTCACGATCGCCGCCGTACTCGTCCTGTCGCTGGTTGGTCAGCGGAGAGAGGAACTGGTTGATGAGCAAGCCGTGGCAGGCCTGCAGCTCCACCGCGTCGAATCCCGCCTCTCTGGCCCGCCGCGCCGCTTCTACGTAATCCTCGACCACCTCCACGACTTTTTCACGGGAGAGCGCCCTGGGCACGAGGCCATCTTTGGATCGCGGTACGGCCGAGGGAGCGACCGGGGTCTCCCCTTCGATGTAGCGCAGGCCGGCGTTCATCCCCGGATGGGTGAGTTCCACAGCGGCCTTTGCGCCTCCTTGGTGAATAGCGTTTGTCAGACGGCGCAGGCCGGGGATGAACACATCCTCGTCAATGCGCGGCTGAGCCGAGCCGTGGCGGGCCAGCGGGTAGGCGATACAAACGTTTTCCACCGTGATTAACCCCACTCCGCCCCTGGCCCGCTCCGCGTAGTGGAAAAGCAGTTCATCGCTCACCGTTCCGTCCTCCCCCGCCAGGTTGGTGGAGATGGGCGGCATGATGAGCCGATTCTTCAGAGTCATCGTCCCGATCGAACCGGGCGCAAACAAGACTGGGAACACTCTTCTCTCCAATCGGTGTGTGGCGCTACACCGCTCCTTCCACGAACTCCACCTGGCAGTTGCCCGGCAGAAAGATGCCGGCCGCCACCTCCTTACGCATCCCTATCCTCCGGCCCTAAGCGCGCTTCCCCCCACGTGGATACCTATCCAGAGGCCAAAGGGACAGGCCATCCCACTCTAAATGCGGGCCCCTGGCCTCCAGTTCATCGGCCACGTATTTCAATCCCAGGCACTCCAGCCGCTCACGGTCGGGATGCCCGTCTCAGAGTCATAGCCACGCACCTGATAGTACTCCGTGGGCATTTGTGTGTGTTTCTCCAACTCCTCTTTCCCCTGTGGGGTTTCTTTCACCTCTGGCTTCTGTGGAAACCGGTCGTCCTTCCTGGTTATCCCTTGCCTGACGTTGAAGGCCCTTTCGAGGGCGTAGATCCTTTCTCCAGCCTCCCCCAACGCGGCAGTGTCGAACTCGAAGCCAGTCGCCACCGTCAGCACCGTCGAGAGGCTGTCCACCCAGAGCGTCGAGCCGGTCAGGTCGGTGACGAAGGCGGCGATGACCGTCGTCGGCTGGATTTCCATTTTGGAAGCGGAATGGCCGAGAGAACCATCAATTGACATATTTGAGCAGTTCTCCTTCCAAGGCGTGCCTGGGCAGAGCGCCTATCTTGGCGTCTACCAACTGTCCCCCCTTGAAAATCAGGAGGGTAGGAATGGACCTGATCTGGTACCGCCCCGCTACCTCTCGATGACGGTCCACGTCCAATTTCCCAAAAACGATCTGACCCTCATAGTCCCGCGCCAATGCCTCAATTACGGGAGTGACCATCCTGCAAGGAGCACACCACTCGGCCCAACAGTCCACGACCA
>CAYNKW010000304.1:0-5101 GCA_964397845.1 uncultured Anaerolineae bacterium | reverse complement strand
ACGGCTCCGTGAGCCGGGCCGCAGCCTCGGCGATGGGTCTCACTTTTTCAGGCATGGCTCTCTCCTCTGCCCGGTTCCAGGTCTATGCTTTTTCAAAATCCTGGCGTTCGATGCCAAATTTCATAGTTTCCTCAAGCAGCAACCGGCAGCGAAACGATGGTCTCCAAATCCACAGGCGTTCTGTCGTCAATGGGGCGCAATGCCGGTGGCAAGGGAACTCCTTTGAAGCGCATAGCTTCAATCAAGGTCTGTACCGCATCGGGGACATTGGCTAAAGCCTCCTCAATGGCGTCGCCATCGGTCAGTAAGCCAGGCACGTCTGGGCTGGTCACCAGGTAGCCACCCTCAGACAATGATTCGACCACGAGGGAAATCTTGTATCGCGTCATTGTCTTTTCCCTCTATTCCGTCAAATAGAAGATGTGTTATAGAGGTACTGGTCAATCTCACGCAGTACGTCGCTCAGGTCGGGTGGTTCGGCCGGCTCGACGCCAGTTGGTGTGTGTTTGTGGTGCGGATGCGTCGAAATCTTTGGATGGTGCGGCGCGTTGTCGTAGCGGAAGATCGGGTTGCCGTTGACCTCCTGGTAGTGGTAGCTATAGACTAACTTGGCAATGTCTCTTTCCTCAACAGCTACTGCCTCTCGAAATTATAGCAACGATTTGTCAAAAAACCGCAACCGCCCCCTGATGCGAGCTTCTTCTGATGAAACAGGGTGCAACAAAAGTCGCTCAACCTGAGCGTCACCACGCGAATGGACAAGAAGTTGGAGTTGCCGCAAGTAAGCGACAATCATGTAGCCACGGCCTCTGTTTCGGCGTTGATGGCAGCGTGCATCAAAGCTACTTCCACTCGCCGTTTCAACCTCTGGAACAGACGGTATGCGCCGGCCCAGTCTATCATATCCGGATCGTCGCCCAACTCTCCTCGCTGGTACCGCTGTATGAACTCTGCCGACGTCATTCCATATTGGCGTTCATACTTTGATAACTCGATTACTAACTCTAGCAGGCTGTCCACAGGGCTGGTCTCGGCCATCGCCTCGGTCAGCATCTGCTGAAATTCTTCCGGCTCCGGCATGTTTTCCTGGGTGAACGAAAGCTCGGTCATGTTCTTTCCCCTGTGTTATAGAGATACTGGTCAATCTCACGCAGTACGTCGCTCAGGTCGGTTGGCTGACTCGTCCTTCGTCTCTCGAAATATCTCGTACACCGATACCCACTCCATGATCTCCATCGAGTCGCCCATCTCGCCCCGTTGATACCTGGCGTAGAACTCGTCTGAGGCTAGCCCGTACTTTTGCTCCAGCAGAGTCAACCTTCGGACCAGGCCAACAAAGTCGTCCATCGGACGAGTGTTCTCCAGCGACTTGGCCAGAATACGCTTGAATTCCTCGGTGGATTGAGGCATATTCTCTTGAGTGAAATGAAGAGCTGGCATACCTTACCTCCATTCCTCACAGCATGGTCATGGGTCAATACTTGCTATCTTGCCTGCTCTACCTTTTCCCACGCCTCGGCTGCCTGCCGGGCGGCCTCGGCGGCCGGCGGCCACTCGCCCCGCAATGCGTAGGCCTGTGCCAGGGCGTGCAGCGTCTCGCCGGCCTGCGGCCAGGCGCCCAACTCCTGCCAGATGCGCAGCGCCTCCTGGTAGCGGGCGGTGGCTTCCTCCAGTTGGCCTTGCTCTTGATGCCACCTGCCCAGGTTGTGCAGCACGTACGCTTCGCCCAGGCGGTCGCCGATCTCTCGGTGGATGGGCAGGCTCTGGTCGAAGTGCGTTTTAGCCTCCGCCCACTGTCCCATGGTCGTGTACGTTTCTCCTATATTGTTGAGTGTCTGCCCCTCGCCGTGGCGGTCGCCCAACTCGCGGCAGATAGCAAGATCCTGCTCGTAGGCCTCCAGCGCCTCGGCCCACCGCCCCTGGGAATCGTAGACGTCGCCCACGTTGTTAAGCGTCTGCCCCTCACCGTGGCGGTCGCCCAACTCGCGAAAGATGCGCAGGCTACCCTCGTAGGCTTTTAATGCCTCGGCCCACTGCCCCTGGGCCTGGTAGACGGCCCCCATGTTGTTGGGCGTCAGCCCCTCGCCGTGGCGGTCGCCCAACTCGCGGAAGATGCGCAGGCTACCCTCGTGGGCCTCCAGTGCCTCGGCCCACCGCCCCTGCTGGGCATCGTAGACGTTGCCCATGTTGCCTAGCGTCTGCCCCTCGCCGTGGCGGTTGCCCAGCGCCCGCCAGCCCTCCAGCGCCTCCCGGTACGCCCCGATCGCGGCCTCCCACTGGCCCTGCGCATCCAGCGCCATCCCCAGGCCGTGCAGCGTCCAGGTGCGCAGTTCCCTCTCTCCCTCAGGGAGATCGGCCAGCAGCGAGCGGTACTGTGCCTCCGCCTCGGCCCAGCGGTCCAACACCAACGCCAGGCGGGCGCGGTAGTAGCCCAGCCATCGCCGCTGCGCCTCGTCCAGCTCCCGCGCCTGGGCCTCGGCGGTTAGCACCAGCGCCCCGCACTCCGCCCGGCGGTAGAACTTGTCCGCGTCGTAGAAGCGCCGCTCGAACCCGGCAAGAGCGCCGCCTGGGTCAAAGACAAAGCGGTGGTAAAGGGCCTCCAGCGGGTCCTGCTCCTGGAAATGCGCCCCCAGCGCCCGGCTCAGCGCCTCGTATCGCGGCCGGCGATCGGCGGTCTGCCAGGTCTCCAGCAACAGGTCACGGACCTGTTCATGCAGGGTGTAGCTTTTGCCCTCCGGGTCGGGCAGCACAAAGGAGAGATCGGCCAGCCGCTTCAGGGCGGTCCGGTTGCCGGGTTCATCGTCTGGGGTGCCGCGCAGCAGGCCCACTGTGGCAGTGTCCAGACGGCGGGGTACCGCCGCGGCGCGCAGCAGGGCACCAAAGGTGGGGTCTTTTTCTTCAAAGCCCTTCACCAGCAGGCGAAGCACCTGGGCTTCCAGTTCGTCGGGCGGCAGCCCGCTCTGCACCAGTCGGAGGAGTTCGTCCTCTTGCTTTACCATTGCGCCCCCTCCAACTCGTCGGCGATCTGGCCCATCAGCCTGGGGCTGTGGCGCACGGCCTGATAGTATGCCTGCAGGTGGCTTTCTTCCAGGGCCAGGCCTCGCTTTTCCAGGTAATAGCACCGCACCTCGTCGAAGGCAAAAGCGCCAAGTTTCTTGCATCTCACGACGACGCCCCGCCAGTCGCCCCAGGGTTCACAGGTGCGCCGGCCGGCCGGCCGCCCGGCCAGCACGACGATAAGTTGCCCGCGTTCGCCATCGCGGATGGGACGTAACAGCCAGCGGTCGATCCAGTCGGATGTTTCGGCCGGCACGTGCTCCCAGGCGTCAAAGAGGAGCACGGCCGGGCGTTCGGCAGCCAGGGCGGTCAGTTCGCGGCAAAATAGCCGGGAAAGCTCCCACACCAGCCGCTCCTGCTCCTGGGCTGTGGGCGGGCGGTGCTGTTCCACCACCCGAATGTCGCGCCCGGCAATAGAGCGGAGGCGGGCACCCTTGAACTCACCTTCCATTGAGACTCCCGGCGAGGGTGTCTCGTCCGCCGGGGCGGAGAAGGGCGGCTGGCCATGCAGGGCCGCATCCCGGCTGCAAAAGTCGGGGAAGTATTTCTCACCCAGCCGCTCGGCCAGCTCGCGCATCAGTTTGAGCGGGTCGGGCTGCCAGTTCGGGGCGAACTCGGCCAGGGCGCAGGGGACGTCTTCGGTGCGGGATTCGGTTCGCATCTGGCGCAGCAGGTAGGATTTGCCCTTCCCGCTTCCGGCACAGATATCCAGGATTCGCCTTGGCTCCTGCCCGCTCACCATGCGGTCAAAGATGCGCAGTTCCTTCTTTCGGTCCACAAAGTAGCGTTCGACGGTCATCTGGTTTTCATCTGTTTCACCGTAAAGTAGACAGACTGGTGGTTCACCAGCGGTCCTCCCGGTCGGCAATGACCTCGGCAGCCAGGGTGCCTTCGATTTTGGCCGTGGTTTCCAGCACTTCCTCCAACGTGACGTCGGGATTGGCCAGAGCATGGATGTACTGGCCCAGCGGGCTGCGTTGGAACCGCTCGCGCTGTTGTCGCAGCCACTCTTCATTGGAGATGGGGCGGACGGGCTGGTCCGCTTTTTCTTCCTGCGCCAGGGCCTGCGCCACCAGGTCCAGCACCGCCTGGGCCGGGGGTTTGTCGGGGGTATGGCGGCGCAGTTTCTCGGCCAGTTCTGCTGGCAAGGTGATGGTTAGCTCAGCCATCGGTTGCCTCCTCCCCCGTCAGGGGCTCGGGCTCTGGCAGTCGTTGGCCCTCGATCCGATCCCGTCCGGCCAGGTCGCGGATCTCGGCCTCGGGGAAGCGTCCGTCCAGTTCGACGCCGGGAGTTTTCCCACCGCGCCGGGGGGCAGCGCCCTCGCCGCGCACGATGTCCCGCCCGGCCAGGTCAGAGACCGTGGCTCGTTGGAAATCGCCGTGCAGGCGAACGCCGGGGGCAGTCCCCGGCTGTGACCCTTCGCCAGCGGCTTGCTCCTCGGCGGCGGGTGACGCTATGGAGGATTCAGGGGGTGGCGCGGCTTTCATGCCAGCTTCCACTCCTTCCTTCGACCCTTTGAACCAACCCTCGGTCAGCCGGTCACGGTACATCCAAGCCACGACCAACAGCACGATAGCTACGGCGGCGATCAGCACGATGTATACGGTTTCCATGAGCTCTCTCCTCTCTTCCCAGTATGCAGGCCCCTGGTGCAAAGGAAGAATCGGCGGATCGGTTCACAGTTCAATCATCGCCTCAATCTGGTTGAGCACTTTCAGCAAAGTGACTCTTGCACACCTTGAGGAGTGTGCACGTGAAAGGGAAAAGTACCCAAGCGGCGATGATGAGGTGCAGAATCCCATCGCAAAATCAAGTTGTCCTCCACGTCCATGTAGTGAAAACGAAACTTTTGCCGCTGGGTTGGCAATTGTTCGGAGAAATCGAGCGTTGAGCCGTCGAGGAAGGTTATCCTGCCCTTGATGAAACCTATCTCCAGGTTGGCGTCAATATCTCGTTGGATGGACGAACCTACAATGATGTCTGCCAACTCCTCGAGTTTGGCATCCAGTTGGAACAAATGATCCCGAATGGTCATAGGTCAAT
>CAYNKW010000303.1:0-5116 GCA_964397845.1 uncultured Anaerolineae bacterium | reverse complement strand
GATGGCCGGGGCGGACAATTCGCCCCCAGCATTGCCATTTTATCATGACAGCCCGGCCGCCGATAGCCCCCAGCCGACCGATGATTCCCAGCGTAGGGGCATTGCCCCCGGCTCGTCTTCCCTCGCTGCCGGGAAGGGCCACGGTGATGAAATCGGTAGAGCCTTTGTCACTCTCTATCGTTTCCACCTCCCAGCCGGCCCATCCCCGGCAGGTAAAGAGCTCTCCGACCTGGCGTCCGGTTACTTTGGCGCTGTCGAGAAAATCGATGATCTCTATGACCTGTTTTAGTGCCACCCCCTGACCCTTCTATGCCGATGGCTTTTGATTTGTCAAGAGGGAGAGCCGAAGGGGGGGCAGCCTCAAGTTGACAGGTCAAGTGAGGTGTAGTATAATTGGTTTGTAGTAAATTTAATGTAGCACGACGCGCATTCCAAGCGGCGTGACCATTCCCTAACTGCGAGCAGAGCCTCCTCCTTTTCCCAAAGCGACCACTGCAGCGGATGCGGCGTCAAAGGTGGCGGTCTGGTACAGTTAGGGAGGTACACATTGGGTGTGGGTGAACAGCGGGGTATATTCCTTGGTTTAAGTGAATGAACCCCGCTGTTTTTAGTGAAATAGGTGCAAGGTCATCGGAGAGAAGCATTAAGCACAAGTATAAGGAGGATGAGATGAAAAGGAAGGCGGACATCCGCAAGGAACTCGAGTGGGCCTACGATTTCGACCCCAACGATCCGTTGTTCGGTCTGAGCAGGTCAAATCTACGCGGGCCAAAGATGAGCCGGCGCACGGTCTTGCGGCTCCTGGCTGCAGCCGGCATGCTAACAATGGCGGATCTGTTGATCGGCTGCAAAGCCGCCCCGGAGGAAGGGGAGAGAGGTGGGGAACTGAAGGCCGGTTGGGCAGGCACCGGAGAGATCACCACGCTCGATCCGTCCCAGATCAATCAGGTCTTGCAGTTCCAGATCGCTTCGATGGTGTTGGGCGGGCTGACGCACATCAATCCCGATCTGACCGCCGAAGGCGACCTGGCTGAGGACTGGGAGGTCTCGTCCGACGGCTTGGAGTGGACGTTCAAGCTGCGCAAGAGGGTGACCTTCCACAACGGTGATAAATTCACCGCCGACGACGTCGTCTATACCTACAACCGTTCCAAGGACCCGGACAAATCGATCCATTCGCGTATCCTGACCAACGTCACGGATGTTCAAAAGGTTGACGACCACACGGTCAAGCTCATCCTGGCCAAGCCGCAGGCGTCGTTGTTGGTCAAGACGACGGAGCGCGCCAGCGGCCGGGCCCTGACCATCGTCAACAAGCGCGCCTTGGAGGAGATGGGCGTGGAGCAATATGGCTTGATGCCTGTCGGGACGGGTCCCTTCAAGGTAATCGAACATCAGTTGGGCCAGGGCGTGGTGCTCGAGCGGTTCAAGGACTACTGGGATTCCAAGCGCCCCATGCTGGACAAGATCACCTACACCCCCATTCCGGAGCCCGAACCGCTGGCCGCGGCCGTCGAGGCCGGCGACATCCAGCTCATCGGTGGAAACGCCCCTGCGGCCGAGCTCATTGACCGCTTTGTGGCCAATCCCGATCTGGTGGTCTCAGAGATCCCTGGTCCGGGCTTCCAGGGGCTGTGGATGAACCCCTGGCGCGATCCGTTCAAGGTGCCCGACTTTGACAAGCCGGTCGAGGAACTCAAGAAGGAAAAAGGCTTCATGGTGCGCCTGGCCATCGCCAAGGCGATAGATCGTGAGGACATGATCAAGCGGGCGTACTTTGGACGAGGCAAACCAGCTTTTGGCACGATCAATCCGGCGATGCGTTTCTTCTTTGACACAGCCATCAACGAGACCAGCGAGCAGCGCTTTGACGCCGCCGAGGCGCAGCGCCTGCTGGGGGACGCGGGATTCCCGAACGGAGAGGGCTTCCCCGCGCTCAAGTTGCTGGTCACCCCGGCTGGCAAGCGGGAGGGCGAGATCATCGTTGACATTCTCAAGAACAACCTCAACGTTGACGTCGAACTGGACATCAAGGACTGGACGGTCCTGATCGAGCTCTTTGACACGATGGACTTTGACATGGCGCGCATTGGCAGCGGCGGCGATTACGATCCCGACGACGGGCTGGTTGACTGGATGCAGACCGGTTCCAAGTTCAACGGTCCCAGCCGTCCGGATGATATGCCCTTCGGCCTCTTCTCAATCAAAGAGGTTGATGATCTGATCGAGCAGGAGCGCGTCGAGACCGACCTCGATAAGCGCAAAGAGCTGGTGCAAAAGGCCAACAAGCTCACCTCAGACAAGGTGGCCGCGGCGTTCACCCACCACCCGATGGATATTCTAGTCTATCGCAAAGAGGTGGACTACCCTGACCAGAGCCGCATTCCGGGGTTGGTTGACCTGGATCGAGTCACCCTCAAGGAAGCGTGAGGGCTGGCTATTGAGGAAAATCCAGGAGCCTCCTCTCCAGTGAGTTATCTGTCTCCTGGGGAGGAGGCCCTGCTACTTTTCAGACCTCCGAGGTCTCTGTGGGGCGGTTTCGTCCGACGAATTGCCCGTAAAAGCAACGATTTTGTCACTGAAAGGCCATTCTCCAGACCTCGGAGGTCTAATCATGGCATTTTTCAGACACGCCTTTGAGGATACGGAGGGCAGAGCGACGCCATGACCCGTTACATTGTCCAACGGATCTTTTCCGCACTGGTGGTCATCTGGGCAGTGACCACGCTGGTCTTTTTCATGCTGCGCCTTGTCCCCGGCGATCCGTTTGCCGCGATGCTGGCCGACGTTGACCCAGCGGCAGCGGAGGAGTTGCGTGCCAGATTGGGCTTCGATCGGCCGGCCTATGTCCAGTATTTTCTGTGGTTGGGACGCCTCCTCCAGGGCGACATGGGCAACTCTATCTATGGCAGCAACGTGGCGGTCAGCCGCCTCATTGGCGAGGCTCTTCCACGGACGTTATCTCTGGCCAGTCTCGCCTTCTGTCTCTCTCTGTCCCTGGCTCTCTCGGCCGGCATCATCTCGGCCATCAAGAAACATTCCTTTCTGGATCACGCGGTTACGATTGCCGCCTTTTTGGGACTGAGCATGCCGGACTTTTGGCTGGGCATCTTGTTGATCATTTTGTTCGCCGTGAATTTGCATTGGCTGCCCGCCATCGGCTATGTGCCCATGTCAGAGGGATTTTGGCCCTGGCTATCCCATCTGATCCTGCCAGCTATCGCTGCCGGGACGCCCTTTTCGGCCATCATCGCCCGCATGACTCGCTCGGCGATGCTGGAGGTGCTGCAAACAGAATACATCAAGGTTGCGCGAGCCAAGGGGCTGGACGAGAGGACGGTCATCCTTGTTCATGCCTTGAGAAACGCACTCATCCCCGTCATCACCGTGATGGGCATCGCCTTTGCCCTCTTGGTGTCCGGGACGGTGATCGTCGAGAATGTCTTTGCCATCAAAGGGTTGGGGCGTGTGCTCATCCAGGGCATCCTCAACCGTGATTATCCCCTCGTTCAGGGGGAAATCATAGTCGTCTCGGTGCTTTTTGTTTTCAGCAATTTGTTGGTGGATATACTCTACACTGTAATTGACCCACGAATCCGTTTGGAGTAAGATATGACCGAGTCTGTCAGGGCTGTCGCCAAAGTCGAGCGTGAGAAAATCGCTGAGGCAGCCGGCTTTAGGCCGAGGAGCAAATGGCTGTGGGCACGCTATTTATGGCGGGACAAAAAGGCTGTCCTGGGGCTGGTTTTCCTGATAATCATGACCCTGGGCGCGCTGTTGGCGCCCTACGTTGCAACCCACGATCCGACCGATCACACGCCCGACTTTCTTGAGCCTCCATCCGCCAGGCACCTCCTTGGCACGGACGACCTGGGGCGGGATCTGTTCAGCCGCATCGTCTACGGTGCGCGCATCTCACTCTTTGTCGGCGTTTCGACGGTGTTGTTCTCGTCGGTGATTGGCATAGTGTTGGGACTCCTGTCCGGCTACTATGGTGGCTGGCTGGACATGCTGATCATGCGCTACATTGACCTCCAGTGGGCCTTCCCCAACTTTATCATCGCTGTCTATTTGGTGGCTGTTTTCGGCACCGGCCTGGCAAACGTGACCATAGCCATCACGTTGGCCTTCCTGGATGACTTTGCCCGCCTCGTGCGTGCTATGGTGCTTTCGATCCGTGAGGAGGAGTATGTCGTGGCCGCACGAGCAATAGGTGCTTCGAACGCACGCATCCAACTGCGTCACATTATGCCCAACACAATTGCCCCGGTCATTGTTCAGGCCACCGTGAGCATCTCTTATGCCATCCTTGGTGAGGCAGGTCTTTCGTTTCTCGGCCTGGGTGTGAAGCCCACTACGCCCACCTGGGGGTTGATCCTGAGCGACTCGCGGACTTTTATCTCTCGCGGTTGGTGGCTGGCGGTCTTTCCCGGCCTGGCCATCACGCTCACGGTTCTCAGTATCAACTTTTTCGGTGACGCCCTGCGAGACATCCTGGACGTGCGGGAGCAAAAGGTAGAGGTGCAACACTGACCTGGGTCGCAAGGGATTGGCGCTATTGCAGGCCGGCATCGAGATCGAGATCGCCCTGGGTGCGCTTTTGCAGGCCGATGAAGAGCGGGACATCCGTCAGGTTCACGGCCTGGATGCCAGCCCTGAACCCCGTTATTATCACAATCTTCGGGTGGACGATCACGCTGACCCGGTACCGGAGCTGCGGCGCGTTTACGATGTCGTCCTGGAGCACTCCGGGCAGATCGAACGGGAGTATGGTTCCGAGGGCCTGAGGCTCTTCGGTCGTGTAAAATACTGACCCAGCAGTGACCTGCTTCGGTCAAAACGCCCACTTTATGTGTTAAGTGGGCATTTTTCTTGAGCCCGGATTCGAAAAACAGTAGCTCGACACTCAATGTCGAAGTATCTTCTCAAAAAGTAGGGGCAAAAGTCGCACCTTGCTCCGGCTGGATCGCCAGATCCAGCCGCCGGGCGACGGATTTGACAATCCGTCGCGAGCGTACACAGGCACAAAGCTCTTCCTACCCCAAGATATTGAGAAGATACATGTCGAAAGCGTGTTATGGCAGGTATCGCTTGGCGATACTGGCGCCAATAGTGT
>CAYNKW010000302.1:0-5174 GCA_964397845.1 uncultured Anaerolineae bacterium | reverse complement strand
AAGAGATCATCCGCCTGAACCGCGAGCATACCTTTTTCTCCTGGGCCACCCAGGGAGCGGTGAACCCGATTCCTGTCGTGCGGGCAGAAGGTGTCTACCTGTGGGATGCCGATGGCAACCGTTACTTGGACTTTTCCGCCCAGTTGATGAACGTCAACATCGGCCACGGTCATCCCAAAGTGATCCAGGCCATCAAGGAGCAGGCTGACCGTCTGCTCTATGCGGCTCCTGGTTTTGCCACCCAGGTGCGGGGGGAACTGGGCCGCTTGCTGGCCGAGATCACCCCCGGCAATTTGAAGAAGACGTTCTTCACGCTGGGTGGGGCGGAAGCCACCGAGAACGCTATCAAGATCGCCCGGATGTTCACGAATCGGCTCAAGATCGTCACCCGCTACCGCTCCTACCACGGCGCGACCTACGGGGCGATCAGCGCCGGGGGCGACCCCCGGCGCCTGGCTGTGGAACCGGGCATTCCCGGCATCGTCCGCGTCTTTGATCCCCACTGTTACCGCTGCGTTTTCGGTCAAGAGCCTGCGACCTGCCATCGAGAGTGTATCTCTCACATTGAGCAGGTGGTTCAGTTCGAGGGGCCGGGGAACGTCGCTGCGATCCTGGTGGAGGGGGTGACGGGGACGAGCGGCATCTTTGTCCCGCCGGACGATTACTGGCCTCGCCTGCGGGAGATCTGCGACCGGTATGGCATCCTGCTCATCGCCGACGAGGTGATGAGTGGCTTCGGGCGCACGGGGGAATGGTTCGCCGTGAACAACTGGGACGTGGTGCCGGACATTATGACGCTGGCCAAGGGCATCACCTCTGGCTACCTGCCGCTGGGCGCGGTCGTCGTTTCAGAACGGATCGCCGACTTTTTCGAGGAGCACACCTTCTGGGGTGGACTGACCTACAGTGGCCATCCTATGTCGTGTGCCGCCGGCATCGCCACCATCCAGGTTTACGAGGAGGATGGGCTGCTGGAGAACACGCGACAGATGGAACAGGTGATGTCCCAGGGGCTGGCCGATCTGCAGTCTCGTCATCCTACGGTGGGTGACGTCCGGGGGATTGGCCTTTTCTGGGTCATCGAATTGGTGAAGGACCGGGAGACACGGGAGCCGTTGGCACCGTGGAACGCCAAACCCTCCGAATTGGGTCCGATGCCGGAAGTAAAACGCTGCATGCGTGAACACGGCTTGTACACTTTCTCCAAGTGGAACTGGATCTTTGTGGTGCCCCCGCTCTCCATCAACGCCGATCAGATCGCCGAGGGGCTGGCGGTGATAGACGGGGCGCTAGAGATCGCTGATGCCAGCTTGGGGAAAGAGTGAAAGGAAGATTGGACAACATGCCTGTACCTGAGTCTATTCTGTACCTCACGGAATCGGACGTTCAGCAGACCCTGACGGTGGCGGAGGCAGTAGACCTGGCCGAGAAGGGCATCAAGGCCGACGCAGCCGGCCAGGTCGCCGGTGACAAGTTCTATATGAACGTGGGTGAGGATGGTTTCATCAAGCCGTTTTCGGGCTACCTGCTTGGCGAGGAACTGGCCTTTGTCAAGACCTTTAGCTTCTTCCCCGGCAATCCGGAGCGGTTCGACCGCGGGACGACTTCTTCGATGGTACTCCTGTTCGACGCCGAAACGGGCTTGCCGGTATGCCTGATGGATGGGGGCTGGGTGACCGCCCTCAAAACCGGTGCCTCAACCGCTGTGACCACCGCCTACCTGGCCCGGCCCGACGCGGCAACAGTGACCATCTTTGGCGCGGGGACGCTGGGGCGGATGCACTTGCGGGCGTTGAGCCACCGCTTCCATCTACACCACGCCTACATCTTGGACATCCTGCCCGAGGCGACGGAGGCGTATGTGGCAGAACTGGGGCCAGAGATGGACTTCCCGGTGGAGCCTGTCCCGCTGGAGGAACGGGAGCGGGCTGTACGCGACGCCGACGTCGTCTTTACCGTCACCACTGGCGATCAACCGCTGGTGGAACGGGCATGGCTGCGGCCAGGGGCGTTCGTTGCCCGGCTTGGCTCTCACCAGGAGATTGCGCTCGATGTCATCACCGAGTCCGACAAGGTAATCGTGGACGACTGGCATTACGTCAGCCCTCGCATCCCGGAGCTAAAGATGCTGGCCCAAGAGGGGCGGTTCGGGTTCGAGGACGTCCACGCCGAGTGGCCCGACATCGTGGGAGGGAGGAGGCCTGGTCGCGAGTCACCTGACGAGGTCATCACGTACATCGCCCTGGGCATCTGGGGCGAGTACGCTGCTATCCTGCCCGAGGTCTACCGGCGGGCACGGGCGTTGGGTCTGGGACACCAGTTGTAGGTGCGGTTTCCATACCGCGCTACGGAAATAAGGAGACACAAGATGGAATACGGAAAGTTGAAGAACTATATTGACGGCGAGTGGCTGGCGTCGCAGTCGGATGAGGTACTGGACGTGGGCAATCCGGCGACGGGAGAGGTGATTGCCCAAGTACCCTTGTCCACTGTGGAAGAAGTGAATCGAGCGGTGAGCGCGGCAGCAGAGGCTTTCCAGGAATGGCGAGAGACGCCGCCTCTGGTCCGTGCCCGATATATGTTCCGCCTCAAGGCGCTGATGGAGGAGCACTTTGAGGATCTGGCCCGCGCCATCGTGAAGGAGCACGGCAAGATCGTGGACGAAGCCCGGGGCGAGGTGCGGCGGGCGATCGAGAACGTGGAGGTGGCGGCGAGTGTCCCTTCGCTAATGATGGGCTACAACGCCGAGGACATCGCGGTGGGTATTGACGAGGAATGCGTGCTCCAGCCGGTGGGAGTGTTCTGTTGTGTGGCTCCCTTCAACTTCCCGGCGATGGTCCCCTTCTGGTTTCTCCCCTACGCCATCGCCTGCGGCAACACCTACATCGTCAAGCCCTCGGAGGTCTGCCCTGTGAGCCAGAACCGGCTCTATGAGATGTTGGACGAGGTGGACTTTCCACCCGGTGTGGTCAACCTGGTTAACGGGGCCAAGGGAGCAGTGGATGCGTTGCTGACCCACCCGGATGTGGTGGGGGTTTCGTTTGTAGGCTCGACCCCGGTGGGAAAGTATATCTACAGCACGGCGGCGGCCAACGGCAAGCGAGCCCAGTGCCAGGCCGGAGCCAAGAATTGCCTGGTGGTGATGCCAGACGCGGTGTTGGATCGGACAGTGGCAGCTATTCTTACATCGGCTTTCGGCACTGCCGGGCAGCGCTGTCTATCGGGGGCTTTGGTGCTGGCAGTGGGAGAGGTGTATGAGCCGCTGAAGGCCCGGCTGGTGGAGGCGGCCTCGCGCCTAAAGATCGGCGATGGCCTGGACGAGGCGACCCAGATGGGACCGGTGGTCTCCCAGAAAGCCCTGGAGCGTGTCCTGGGCTACGTCGAGAAAGGACTGAAAGAAGGAGCAGAGTTGATTCTGGACGGCCGGGGGGTCCAGGTAGAGGGCTACCCGAACGGTTACTTCATCGGCCCGACCATCTTTGACAAGGTGAAGCCGGATATGGTCATCGCCCGGGAGGAGATTTTCGGGCCGGTACTGGGCATCATCCCGGCGGCCGATTTCGAGGAGGCGCTCTCTATCATCAAGGACATCCCCTACGGCAACGCCGCCTCACTGTTCACCACCAGCGGAAAATGGGCGCGGGAGTTCAAGTACCGGCTCCCCTGCGGCAACATCGGCATCAACATCGGCATCGCCGCCCCGATTGCCACCTTCCCCTTCGCCGGGATGAAGGACTCCTTCTTCGGTGACCTGCACGGGCAGGGGCGGGATGCGATTCAGTTCTTCACCGATCGGAAAGTGGTGATTACACGGTGGTTCTGATCACGTTTCAAGTATCGCGTTACATAGAGAGGTACAGACAATGGAACTAGGCACCTTTGGCGCAATCCTGCGCTTCGCGATGGATCTGGAGCAGCAGGCAGCCGGCTTCTACGAGGGAACGACTGGAGGCGAGTTAGAGGGGATCTTTCGCGAGCTGGCTCGGGGGTCTCGAAAACGACTGAGCCGGCTGGAGCGAGCCAGGCGGGAGATGGTGGCGGAGATGATCCTGGAATCCATCACCGGGCTGGACGGGGATGCCTACGGCGTGAATTTGGACCCCAAAGCTGACGAAGCCGGATTGCTACACCAGGCCCAGGCCCTGGAGAAAACGCTCGCTCGCTTCTACCGGGACGCAGCGGACAAGATGCCCATCCGCGAGGTCGTCCGCCTGTTCCAGCGACTGGTACGAGAAAATGAGCAGCGTGAAGCACAACTTGGGAGCTAGTAGCCATTTGGCTCACATCTATAAAATAGACAGGAGGTAAATATGCCACGCGATCTGACCCAGACACGAGCACTATTCGAGAAGGCCAAACAGTTCATTCCTCAGGGCGTCAACTCCAACTTTCGCTACTGGGGGGATGAGGATACTCTGGTGGTGGCGCGAGGAGAGGGGGCCTACATCTGGGACGCCGACGAGAATCAGTACATTGATTACCGGCTAGCCTTCGGCCCCATCATCCTGGGCCACGCCTACCCACCGGTGGTGGAGCGAGTGACGAAGGCGATCAAAGACGGCACGATCTTTGCCTGGACAATTCCTCTGGAGATCCAGGTAGCAGAGCGGATCGTCCGTATGACCGGCGTGGACAAGGTCCGTCTATCCAACACGGGCACCGAGGCGACGATGCACGCGCTGCGCATCGCCCGCGGCTATACGGGGCGGGAGCGATTCATCAAGTTTGAGGGCCAGTACCACGGGATGTACGACTACGTCCTATTCAGCACGGCTGGGACGCCGGTTGGAGCCCTGGGCTCCCGCCGCAATCCTATCAACGTCCAGTCCAGTTCTGGCATCCCAGATGGGATTCGCCACTATGTAATGAACCTCCCCTTCAATGACCTCGAGCGGCTGGAGGAGACGGTAGAAGCCCGTTGGCACGAACTGGCGGCGATCTTTGTGGAACCGTTACTGGGCAACGCCGCCGGCATCATGCCCCAGCCCGGCTGGCTGGAAAAGATCCGGGAACTGTGCGACCGCTACGGCATTGTCCTCATCTTTGACGAGGTGAAGACAGGCTTCCGCATCGCTAACGGCGGGGCGCAGGAGTACTTTGGTGTGAGGGCCGACTTGGTGACCTACGCCAAGGCAATGGGCAACGGCTTCCCCATCGCAGCGATCGGCGGGAAG
>CAYNKW010000301.1:0-5210 GCA_964397845.1 uncultured Anaerolineae bacterium | reverse complement strand
AGAACTGGGCCGGCCTAGCACGCTGTACGTCGAGGTGGATAGCGCAGGCGATGAAATCACCGTCGTGCGGGTGGGTGGGCAGGTGGTGCCGGTGGCCGAGGGCGTAGTGCGGTTCTGAGGAGGAGCGTGGGCTACGTGGACGGCTGTCACCTGTGCTACCAGGTGCGGCGTTTCTTGCGTCCTTACTATCCGACTCACCTGGCTCCTGCGCACTCCTATGCCGGCGACGACTGACAGGGATGGAAAAAAGGGGGACTGCCTCCTCGATACAGGATAGAGTGGGATCAAGATGAAATCATCTAAACTAATGCCCCTCATTGTGGGATTCGTAGCCGGATTCAGGGAGAGCTTGCCTTTCCTGGTCTGCGCCCTTTTCCTCGCCAGCGCAGGAATGTTGTTTCAACTCGTCGGTCGTTAACGAACGCGTCGTTGACCAGGGCGAGGTTATCACCGCCGGAGGTGTCACCGCCTCGATTGACCCGGGGCTGTACCTGTGCAGGAAACTGGCCGGCCGTGAGGTCGAAGAGAGGATGCGGAAACAGATGGACTACCGGCTGATAGAGTGTGATCGATGACCGGTACACTGGGACGAAAGGAGGTCCGATTACAGAGGTTCTCAATGTGATGGCTCTTTGGGATTTCGCATGGTAATCACGAATTTCAATTAATGACACCACCATATCTGGATAAGAATTCTATCAAACGCTCAGATGTGGTGTAGGACGCACATTCGCCATGCGAAATCCCAGAGACCCCAAATGGACTTATACGGGCCGTCCATTGGCGGCCTAAACTGCCAAAGGATTTCCGCCGTCGTGTACTAGTTCCTCAATAACGCCTTGCACTTTTTGATAGGTCTCTGGTGCTACATCGTCCTTATCGTTCAGCACGCGTGACACGATTGAAACCGACACGCCAGCAGCCTCAGCCACATCCTGGATGGTCACAGTTCTCTTGGTGCGCCTCATGGGGATATTTGCCTCAGTCTTGTTGAGCCGGTAACAATTCCGGTATCGTTACCGGTAACCTTTTCATATTCTAACGCGAATTGATGGTTTTATCAAGACCTCAAATTCGGTGATTGCTCTATCCATATTGCCCTTTTTTCTCTTTCAGCACATCGGAAACATAGCCGGGCGAGGCGTTGGCGATGATCGCCAATGGAAGAGGCCGGGAGCTCAGGTATATATACCATCTAAACCGTTGCCAGGTCAAATTGGATTGGCGGTGTGGTTGAAAATGTGCACTCTATAAGATTCGGTGGTATAATAAGAGTGCCATACACCCATCTCCTGGGGTGGATGGCTGCGATCTGATTATCAAAAGCGGGTATGATGCCATGCACCGACGAACCATAGGCCAACCGATCCGGCGACCCGACGCGCCGCCCAAAGTGACCGGGCAAACCCCTTATCCTGCCGACCTTTACATGGCCGGGATGCTCCATACGAAAGTCCTTTGGAGCGACCGTCCTCATGCCCGCTTGCTGGGAGTTGATGCCAGCGCAGCGCTGGCCCTGCCGGGCGTCGCCGCCGTGCTCACCGCCGCCGACGTGCCGGTCAACGAGTTCGGCATCGAAGAGATGGACGAGCACGTCCTGGCCGAAGGCAAAATTCGCTTCGTCGGCCAGCCGGTGGCGCTGGTTGTCGCCGAGAGCGAGGAGACGGCACAAGCGGCGCTGGATCTTGTTCGGGTAGACTATAAGGATCTGCGCGGCGTCTTTGATCCGCGCCAGGCGATGCAAGAAGACGCGCCGCTGGTTCACGACGAAAAAGAATCCAACGTCATCGGGCACTGGTTCGTCCGCCGGGGCGATCTGGAAGCCGCCTTTGCCGCGTCGGACGTGATCGTCGAGGCGGACTATTGCCTGCCACACGTGGAACATGCCTTCTTGCAGCCCGAGGCCGGGTTGGGCTACATTGACGACCAGGACCGGGTCGTCGTCCACACCACCGGCCAATGGGCCCACGACGACCAACACCAGATCGCCCACGCGCTGGGACTGCCGGAGGAACAGGTGCGGGTGATCTATACATTGGCCGGAGGCGCGTTCGGCGGGCGGGAGGACGTGTCGGTGCAGATCCTGCTGGCACTGGCCGTCTTCCGGCTGCGTTGTCCTGTCAAGATGGTCTGGACGCGGGGTGAATCGTTCCGCGGACACCACAAACGCCACCCCTTCTACATGCACTACCGCACCGGCGCCACCAGCGACGGCAAGCTAACCGCCATGGAAGCCCGGCTCGTCGCCGACGGCGGCGCGTATGCCTCCACCAGCCGGGCGGTGGTCAAATCGGCCGTGACCAATGCCACCGGCCCCTATCACGTGCCGTCGCTGCGCGTGGACGGCTGGGTCGTCTACACCAACAACATGGACGCCGGCGCCATGCGCGGCTTTGGCACCACTCAGGTCACCTTTGCCAGCGAGATGCAGATGAGCAAACTGGCAGCAGCCCTGGGCATGGACGCGGTCGAGTTCCGGGCGCGCAATATCCTCCGTGAGGGCGACGTCGGTCCCACCAACGCCCCCCTGCCGCCCGGCGTCGGCCTGGAGGCAGCCTTGACTGCCGCGGCCGAAGCTGCCGGCTGGCGCAAGCAGAGCGGTCAGTGGACATGCCCGGAAGCCACGGCGGCCTCGCACTCCTCCACCCGTCGCGGGATCGGCTTTGCCTGCGGCTGGAAGAACATCGGCTACAGCCTGGGCTTCCCAGAGCAGTCCACCGCCGTCGCCGAGTTGTACGGTGAGGCCGAGATCGAGCAGGCCGTGATCAAGACCGGCGCCGCCGAAGTGGGCCAGGGCGTGCTAACCGTGATAGCCCAAATCGCCGCCGACACCTTGGAGGTGCCGATGGAAAGGGTGGGCGTGATCAACGACGACACCGCCGTCGTGCCAAACGCCGGCAGTTCTTCTGCTTCGCGACAGACGTTGATGACCGGGCGGGCGGTGCGGGAAGCCTGCCTGGCCGCGTTGAAAGCGTGGCGCAATGAGGATCGGCCGGCCGTGGCCCGCTACCAGTTCATTCCTCCCCGGACAACACCCTTTGATCCAGAAACCGGCGAGTGCTACCCGCACTTTTCTTACGCCTATGGTGCCCACGTCGCCGAGGTTGAAGTAGACGTGGAGACGGGCGAGGTGCGCCTGGTGCGCGTCGTCGCTGCCCACGACGTGGGCCGGCTCATCAACCGCCTGGCCGCCGAGGGCCAGGTCGAAGGCGGCATCAGCATGGGGCAGGGCTACGCCCTCATGGAGGAGTTCATCCAGCGGGATGGCTACATCCTCACCGGCAACCTGCACGACTACCTGGTGCCCACCATTCTGGACGCGCCAGAAGAAATCGTCTCTCTCTTCGTCGAGGTGCCAGATTCACAGGGGCCGTGGGGCGCGAAGGGGTTGGGCGAGATGCCGGCGCTGATTTTGCCCCCCGCCATCGCCGCCGCCGTCCACGATGCCACCGGCGTCTGGTTCGACAGACTGCCCATCACCCCGGAGCGAGTGGTGATGGCGTTAGACTAGCAAGGATTTTCGTGCGCAGAGAATCGGTCACCGAGGAAGAAATACGGGGCACCCCGACCCAGCCCTGGCCCACGCAGGTCGTGCGCGCTGCCGGGCCGGAAGACCACACCTCGGCCATGGTGCTGGAAGAGCCCCTTTCGGTGGAGGTCAACGGACAGCGCGTCGCTGTGCTCATGCGACTACCGGGCAACGAGAAAGAGTTGGGGGTCGGCTTTTGCATCAGCGAGGGCATCATCACCGGTTTCGAGTCCGTGCTGATCGTCCACCACTGCGGGCGTAGCCTGCCCGATCCCATCGGCAGCAGCGAAGAGCAGGCCGAATCCCGCAATCGCGTGCAGATTCGCGCCCTCCCGGAGGCCGTCCGCTTCGATGCCCAAACCGACGTGGTGCGCCTCATCCGCACCGGTTGCGGAGCGGTAGACGTGGCCGGCATGTCCGGCGATCTACCCCGGCTCAACAGCGACTTTTGCGTGCCGGCCGGGATGCTACTGGGCCTCAACGTGGCCATACGCCAGGACCAGGACCTATACAAGGTATCGGGTGGCGTCCACGCGGCCGCTCTCTTTGACGCCAAAGGTCGCCTGATCACCCTTCAGGAAGACATCGGGCGACACAACGCCATAGACAAGGCCCTCGGCTACTGCTTGCTGCGGGATATTTCCCTCCAGGACCGCATCCTGGTGGCCACCGGGCGCGCCAGCCACGAGATGGTCACCAAGTCCTTGCGAGTCGGCATCCCGATCATCGTCTCCATCTCGGCAGCCACGGCGCTGGCCGCGCAGATCGCCGAAGATCGGGGCGCCACTCTCATCGGCTATCTGCGCGGCCGGCGAATGAGCGTCTACACCCATCCCTGGCGGATTGAGAATGAAGGGAGAATGAAGAATGAAGAATGAAGAATGGAGAATAGAGAACGAATAATGGAGGTAAATGCTATGAGCGTGAAGCGACCGACTTTGGGTTCTCTGGATCATCTCAGCCTGGGCAAGCGTACCCGGCTGCACCGGCTGCTCTACGAGCACGGGCCAGGCAATGGCAGGTTGCTGCTGCTGCCCATTGACCAGGGCCTGGAACACGGTCCGGTGGACTTTTTCCCCAACCCCCCGTCCGTTGACCCGGACTATCAGTGCCGCCTGGCACTGCAGGGGAACTACTCCGGCATCGTCTTTCACATCGGCCTGGCCGAAAAATACATGCACCGCTACGCAGGCGAGGTGCCGTTGGTGCTCAAGATCAACGGCAAGACCAACATCCCCTCCGACGCCCAGGCCCTCTCGACGCTGACCGGCACGGTGGAGGACGCCGTGCGCCTGGGCGCCGACGCCGTCGGCTACACTCTGTACGTCGGCTCGCCACGGCAGGACGAAGACTTTCTCCAGCTCACGGAGGTTCGCGCCGAGTGCGATCGCTACGGCATGCCGCTCATCGTCTGGAGCTACCCGCGAGGCGAAGCCATCGAAAAGAAGGGCGGGCGCGACAGCGTCTACGCCGTGGACTATGCTGCCCGCGTGGCCAACGAACTGGGCGCCGACGTCGTCAAGCTGAACGTCCCCAAGTTCGAGAGCCCCAAGAACGAGGACAGTCCCAAGCCGTACAACTCCCTCTACAAAGAGCTAGACTATGCCTCGGCCGTGCGCAAGGTGGTCGAATCGGCGGGCAAGACGATGGTCCTCTTTTCCGGCGGCAGCAAGATGGGCGA
>CAYNKW010000300.1:0-5228 GCA_964397845.1 uncultured Anaerolineae bacterium | reverse complement strand
GTTGTAAGTTAGGGATGCCCATCGCCAGACGAGAGCGTTGGCCGGAGACATCTACTCCAATTCGCGCCAGCGGCCCTGGCGCAGCAGCTCGTCCCAACTCACTTCCTGCACAGTCTCCCGCCCGATGAGCACCACGCTGAGCACAATGACCCCTCCGCCGAGCCACTGGATCGGTGTGAGGCGCTCGCCGAGAATGAGAAAGGCCATCAGCAGTGAAACCAGCAACTCGGCCACGCCCAGCAGCGAAGCCTGCACACCGCCCAGCAGGCGCAGGCCGGTAAAGACCATCAGCCGGGCCAGAGCGGTGGGGATCAGACCCAGCAGCAAAATCGCCATCCAGCCCTGGGGAGAGATCGGCTCCCAGAGCTGGCCGCTCACCAGCCAGGCGACCATCACCGTGAGAGCCATAGCAGTTAAGGCATACAGTGTCACCGTACGCGAGTCCATCTCAGCCAACGCCCATTGGCCCAGCACCAGGTGCCAGGCGTAGGCAGCGCCAGAAGTAATCATCAGCATAACGCCCAGCCCGTCTATGGTCACGCCACCGGCATAGGTCAGCAGGTAGACGCCCACCACTGTCAGGCCCAGCCGCAACACTGCCAGCCGCGAAATACGGTGCCCTGCCGCGCTGAGGAAAATGAACACCCAAATGGGGTAAAGGGTGTAGAGCAACTGCCCCGACGAAGCGTCCACCCGCTCCAGACCGGTGTAATAGAACAGCGACCCGACACCATTGATAGCCCCCATGCTGGCCGCGCCCGCCAGATTGCGCCAGTCGACGCGGATGGGCCGCCGCCAGAAGACGAGGTAAAAGCCCCACAGCGCCCCGGCAGCGATGGCCGTTCGCGTGGCCGTCAGGGTGAGCGGTGGCACGTTGGCCTGGTAGGCCAACTTGCCAAAGATCGGCGCCCAACCAAAACAAAACGTCGCCAGCAGCGTGATGACGACGCCGCTGGCGCGCTTTGTTCTCTGAGACCCTACCTTTTTGGATTGCGCAGTGGTTCTACTAGCCATCACGGTTAGCCTGCCAACCCGCTCCACAGCGTCTGATCATATCTCACTCGATAGTCTTCATCACATTGTCCAGCAGATCGGTACTCAAAAAAGTTCCCTTCTGCAGCAATCCTTTCACCCGCCCGCTCAGACGTTGTTTCTCCGTGGCGGTCAGGTCTTTGGCCGTGACGACGATCACCGGCACGTCCTTTAGCTGCTCGTCCTCCTTGAGCTCATCCAGCACGCCAAAACCATCCAACCGTGGCATCATCATGTCCAGCAAGATAAGGTCGGGGGGATTGCGGCGCATCATCTTTAGGCCAGCACGACCATCATGGGCCTCGTCAACCTGATACTCGCCGTGGGCCTGCAGAACGCGACGCAGCAACAAGACTGCATCCGGGTTGTCTTCGATGATGGCCACTCGACGCACGCGGCGATCCAATCGCTCCAGGGAAGCGAGAATGCCCTCCTCTTGGGGCGGCCGCGCGACCTGCTCCTCCTCGGCGGCATCCACGCTTTGTGCCCAATCGTCGCCCAGCAGGAACTTTTCCACCGGAAAAGTGTGGCCAGAGCAGTTGACGACCACCACGTCATCCGGCTTGATCACTTGTTGGGAGACCAGCTTGAACAACCCGGCGAAGGCTATGGCGGCCGCCGCTTCCATAGAGATACCGTCCATCTTGGCCATGACATGCATGGCACGGAAGGCTTCCTGGTCGCTGGCCATCTCGAAAGCGCCGCCGTGCTCCAGCACGACGCGACGCAGGAAAGGATAAGCTACGCCAGGATAGCCGGTGGCTATGGTGGTAATAAGCGTATTGGGACGCTCCACCGGCTCTGCCTCCTCCAGTCCGGCCCTAAAAGAGCGGACCATCGGGGCACACCCTTCGGCCTGGATGAGGGCCAGCTTGGGCATCTTGTCGGTGAGGCCCATGGCCATCAGTTCCTCGAAGCCCTTCCAGACCCCCACTGGCCCCAGCCCACCGCTCACAGCCTGAAAGTACCAATCGGGGGCGCGCCAGGGGGTACGCTCGCCCGGGCCGAGGAGTTGCACCAGTTGCTCGGCCACCTCAAAGGCCAGAGTCTTCATGCTCTCTACGACGGCGATGCTCTTGAGGCCCCGGTCGTAGTGCAGGTTCTTGCGACAGGCAAAATCGGCGGCGATCCGCTTGGTCTGGTCATAAGTGCCGGTGACTTTGATCACCTCGCTGCCGTAGAGGGCTACCTCGCGCATCTTTTCGGCTGGCACGGCGCTGGTGAGGAACGTCCACATCTTGATGCCAGCGTGGGCCGAGTAGGCCGAGTAAGAGATAGCCACGTTGCCCGTTGAGGCGACCACCGCCTCGGTGATGCCGTGTTCCTTCATCGCTGAAATGGCCAACGAGGCTTGACGGTCTTTGAAAGAGCCGGTGGGGCCTTGTCGCTCGTCTTTGACATAGATGTGGGGCTGATTGAGCATCAGGCTCAAGTTGCGGGCCTGACAAAGCGGGGTGCCCCCCTCTCCCATCGTGATGAGATGGGCGTCGTCGCGCAGGGGCAACAACTCGCGGTAACGCCACATAGTAAAGTATCGCCCGTGCAGCTCGGCGTCCCAGATGGGGCGCACTGCCTGGTAGTCGTAGCGCGCCTCGAGCCAGTCGGCCCCGCACCCTGGACACGCCGCGCGCGGCTTCAAATAAGGCTCACGCCAACCGCAACGGCTACATTCGATGAATATGTCGGACATCCTCCCCCCTCCTGAATCAAATGGAATGAGTGTGGCCAAAATAACTTGGAAACTTGACCCTTGCGAAGATTAGTGGGATACTCCGGGCCAAAATTGCCTCTGGCAGCGAGCAAATGCCCATTTCAATAACTCCTTGAAACCTTCGCAAGGGTTACCCTAGCCGTTCCTGGCGTCCCCCAGATTTTGGCCAGGCTTAAGTGGAATCAAGTAGTTTGTAGTTTAGCCGCCAGGGTCATGGCTTGCAGCAGTTCCTCTCCCAGAACAGGCTTGGTCAGATAAGCGACCGCGCCCAGGCTGAGGCCCCGCGCCTCTTCACGCGCGATGCTGCAAATGATGACCGGCACGTGGGCCGTTTCGCGAGAGACTTTGAGCTTCTCCAGCACCTCCCAACCGTCCGCCTCCGGCAGCATGACGTCTATCAGAATGACAAAGGGCGACAACTCTCGCACCCAAAGCTGCACACGCTCAGCATCGGTCAGACCGACGATCTGATAACCGTGCCGCTCCAGGTGGCGCCGGTAAATGGTGATGATTCCTTCGTCGCCTTCCACGGCCAGCACCAGCCGCCGATTGGGGTCAATTTCCAGCGCGGTCAACTCGGGGTCTTCGACGTAGCCTGGCCCGTGGATGGGAATGGTGAAGGTGAAAGTAGAGCCGACCCCAATCTCGCTTTCCACCCAGATGCGACCGCCGTGCATCTCCACAAAGTGCCGGCTGATGGGCAAACCTAGACCGCTGCCGCTTACACGGCGGGTAGTCGAGCCATCCACTTGTTGGAACTCCTCAAAGATTTTCTCCCATTGGTCTTCTGGGATGCCAATACCGTTGTCGGTGACGCTGACGGTGACGCAATCGTCGCCGACCCAGGCGCGCGTGGTGATGCTGCCTTCTTCGGTGAAATTGGCCGCGTTGGAAACAAGGTTGAGGATCACCTGCCGGATGCGAGTGCTGTCGGCGCGGATGATGGGGAGATCGTCAGCCACCTCTTTGACCAGTTCCACTGGCTTTTCCTTCACCAGCGCGATGGCCGTGGACATGACGCCATCAATGATAGGACGCAGATCCACCGGCTCAAAGACCAGTTCCATCTTGCCCGCTTCGATACGGGACATGTCCAGGACGTCGTTGATGAGGCCCAGCAGGTTCTGGCCGTTGTTGTAGATCGAGGTCAGGTCTGCTTTTTGCAAATCGGTCAAGGGGCCATCGATGCCTTTGAGCAAGACGCGGGAGAAACCGATAATAGAGTTCAGAGGCGTGCGCAGTTCGTGGGACATGTTGGCCAGGAACTGGCTCTTGAGCCGGTCCATCTCTTCCAACTGCACGGCAGTCCTCTGGAGTTCCTCGTAGGCGCGGGCGTTTTCCACGGCCAGCGCCAGTTGATCAGCGATTGCCTCCACCAGGGCAATGTCGTCCTCCGACCACTGCCGGTCCTGGTCTGTCTCGAAAAGGTCCAGCACGCCAATGACTTGGTCGCGCAACTGAAGCGGCACCACCAACGCTGCTCTGGTGTCGCCGTCGGGCCACTCTTCGCTGTCGGCGGTCAGGGCCAGCGTCCGGCCCTGGGCCACGGCCATCTCGATTTCGGGACGCCACAGATCGCCTGCTGGCTGAACCTCTTGCTGGTCAAAGAGATAGCCGGCGCGCTGCCGGGCTTCCTCGTCGGTCAGAAACTCTTGCCAGTGCTCCTGAAGGTGGATCCGGTGCAGGCTAGTGATCTCTTGCAGGTTGGCTTGTATCTCCTGGAACAGCCGGCGGCTCTCAATATAGCTGCTCAGACGCCGGGCGATGTCCCCCAACAAGGCACTCTCCTCGTCGAGAAAATCATACTCCTCAGTAGTGTAGGCGATATAGATACGACCAACATCCCCATTGCCGGCATGTAGCGACTGAACCATCTGGCGGGGCAAGACTTTTCCTTCGGATAGGCCAAAAGTCCTACCTTGATATTCGATGGTCACGACGCAGTGAGGCGGGTATTCCATGGCCAGGGGAATACGCTCCGTCACCCAGGACAACAACTCTGGCACCGGCGGCGATGCACTCATCCGATGCCCGATGTCATTGAGACAATCCAGTTCCCGCACGCGCTTGTCTGTCTCGGCACGCGCTTGCTCGGTCAGTCCGAACAGCCGGGCGTTGGCGATGGCGTTGGCCAATGGGTCGGCCATTGTCTGGAGCACCACGATATCATCCTCGCTGAAAGCGGCCTCCTGGGTGCTCTGGATGGTCAGCGCGCCGATGGCCTGACCACGGCTGATGAGCGGCAGCGCCAGTTCGGAGCGCGCCTCCGGCAGTAGCGGGTTCTCAAAGCGCATGGCCTCCTGGCCCACGTCCAGCGCGATGCGGGCCTGTTTGTTGGACACACACCAACCGATCATGGAGCTGCCGCCGATCTCTAGCCTGTGACCCTGCTCCAACATCTGCCGGCCCGCCTCGCCGCTGCCTGCCCGCAGCACGGCGAACTTGCCCGCCTCGTCCACCAGAAAGAGACCAGCGTAATACAGGT
>CAYNKW010000299.1:0-5250 GCA_964397845.1 uncultured Anaerolineae bacterium | reverse complement strand
GAAGAAGGGAGTATCCGCCAATCGGTCAGCTTTGCTACACAAAATCTGTCGGTCCAATTGACTTTTCTGGCTGTGGTGCACCTTTCTCTATGGCACCATGCCGCCATCGGAAGTCAAACTCGACCATTTATGCAATTGTCAAGGTACTCATTGTTATGTTATGCCGAAAATAAACAACTGCACCCAATTGTTTTTGTCAAACGAAAAGGATCCCATTTGACAATCGAAAAATGATCCACCTCGTCGTCGTCTGGTCGTCGTCATAGGGGCTGTGGGCAGTGTGGGCAACGCGGAGCGTTGTCCAAGCCCTGGGGGCGGACGTGTATACCCTGGAGTGCATGCTGTATGAGATGGTGGCGGGGCAACGGGCGGGGCTACTCGCTTCTCTCATGGTCCGCTTTCCTGAGCGTTGTCGCCGTGCTGATGGCCTTTGCCATTGAAGCCGGGCGGCATGCCCGTGCGGCGGGCGAGGTCCAGAGAACGACTGATGCATCGTCGCTGGCTGCGGTCCGCCTGGCGGACATCCCACACTTTCGCTGGACAAGTAAAGTACGACTGAATGAGAGAGCGATGTTGGCCAAGGCCGACTTCCTCATCTTCGATAAGGCGGCCTACCTGACAAGCCGCCGTATCAACACCCACGCCGTCAGCATCGTACTGAACCAGGCGAATGAGACGACCGCCGTTACTTTGCCGGCCAACCTGGTGCGGTGGGCGGCTCGTTGGCTGTGCGAACAGGACCCCAAGGCGAAAACCCTCTTTGACCGGCCGCAGGGCTCGGTCAAGCGAATGATTCGGGTGGTATCCAACACCTTGGCTTGGACCTTCTAGCAGCCCGGAAGCTATCTGTCATCAAGGTTAGACGGTCTGATGAGTCCCTGTGCAGAGCTGGGCTGCAAATTAGGTAGGGCAGGGCCTTTCAGTTATCCCTGCCGTCGTTCCAAAAAAAGACGTTCTTGAGCTGAGCCGGGTGGTTAGACCGCTGATTGCATAACCGTTACGCTAGGCTATCCGACACAGGTGAACAGCGATGGGGGGACACAGCACATTGTTCTATCTCTCGCATGGGAAGTAGGGTACCATACACCTGACGCCATGCTCGCAGTCGAATGCATAGTAGCCCAAGAAGCGAGGTGCAAACATCCTTCCACGGTTTGACTTTCGTTCCACTGTGGTGTCGCCAAACCACTGGAATCTCCTTGATCAAATAGCCCAACCGTCGAGCAAGAAAAAGAATTTCTGCATCAAAACACCAATCCGGCTGTCGTTGGAGAGCAAAGAGGTGGTGAGCTACTCTGCTTCGAAATATCTTGAAGCCACAATTCGTGTCCGAGAACGATGTGGTCAAGAGAAGATTAGTCAGCCAAATGTACACACATCCCAGAGCAGCACGAATCCATGGTTGAGGTACTATGATATGTGCATCGTGATGACGTCGTGTTCCGATGACAATATCGTATTCACGATCCAGCCACGGCCACATCCGATCCAAGGTCTCAAAGGGTGTGCACAGATCAGCATCCGTGAACAAGATGAACCGCCCTCTTGCAGCCAACACACCCCGCCGCACAGCATCTCCTTTGCCTACATGATCTTGGTTGGTTAATAGTTGGTGCGGCGTTTCGGCAAGAGCTGAGGCTGCCAGTGTCACAGTTCCGTCTGCACTGCCATCATCGGCGACCACTATCTCTGCCGAGAGCCCTCGGAGTTTTATATACCTCCGCGCTGCAACCAAGGTTGACCTCAAGCGGCGCTCCTCATTGTAGGTGGGGATCACTATGGAGAGAGTCAAATCACTTTTGTTCATTAGCTGTCCTCGACATCGGTCTTGAATTGAAGACTTGTTCTGATGCCTCGATTAAACTTGTCAATTCAGGTAAACCCTCTTCCGCCAGCGATCCCAAAGTCACAGCGCAGCACGTTGGGCCTAACTGCCCCAAAATCTCAAAGGCATCTTTGTCTTGAAGCGCTAACACATATGCCATCTCTTCAGTGCTCGTCATAGGCCGCCGCGCAATTCGCCAACGTTTAATCAGATTGCGTGCCGAAAGTGTGAAACTTTCGGCTTCTAGAGCCAAACGTACTGCCAGTTGTGTTCTAGCGGAAGACCACTCATCATCCTGAACATGGCCTGCAGATAGGGTTTTCAGTACCATTTTAAGGGCCTGCAAGCCAACACTCGCACCGGATGGTGGAGCGACAAGCATGACGAACATGAATCCACAATCATCAAATGGCACATAGAAGGCACTGGCCTGGGCAGGCACTCCCAATCGCCGCAAACAAGCATTCAATCGCCCAGTCAGCACTGTCGCTAGGATGGGTAGCGAGTAACTTGCTAATCCAATGTCTAAGCCTGGCCCGGCGATCCCCATGCCCAGATATTGTTGGGTGAGCGCCGGTTTATGAACCCATCGCACCAGGGGCTGGGCTTGTGGCAAGGTATCCTTTACTTCACCGTCCCTATTACTGTTGGGCCACGAACAAGCCTCGGTTACTGAGCTTGCCATCTCTGGCGACCAGCCTCCAATTATGGCTAAAGTCATGTGCTTAGGACTATACCGACGACGCCAGAAGTCCATCAAGTTGGAGCAAGACAGAGCCGCGAGGCTAGCCGTTGTACCAAGCACATCTGCTCCAATCGGATGATCCGGAAACAAGGTCGCCAAGACGCGCTTATACAGAGCAACCACGGGCGTGTCGTATGCCCGTTCTATCTCCTGCAAAATGACATGACGTTCTGCAACGCAGGTCTTCTCTAATGGTGGAGCCAACATATTAGACAAGAGTGTCAACGCTTGGGGCGCGTAGTCAGAAAGCACGTAGACAAAATAACAAGTCTCATCAGGCGATGTGTTTGCATGAAGTTCCGCGCCCAGCATGTTGAAGGCAGTGTGTAATTTCCCATTGGACGCTTGGACTGTAGTATGCTCCAAAAAGTGAGCGGCACCTTGTTCGTGCAGCCCTTCATGGCGGGCACCAGCAGAGACTCTTAAGCGCAACGCTACTAAGCCGGCGCCAGGCAAGTGCTCCCCGATCACATCCAAACCGTTAGATAGTCGGGCGTGCCATCCCCTCCTACTCACGTTGCTTTTCCCTACTCGGCACATCCCCCGCACGCATTGCCTTGATTGCTGCTTCTGTACCTGCCTGTACTGGGCCAACCAAGGTCACGTTGAGTGAAGTGCTGGGTGCAAGTTTCGCCAGCAAATCACCCACATGCTTCGACGTGACTTTCTTTAGCGCCTCAGCCTCCTCTTTCCAGGTCCATAGTCTGCCGGCGTAGGCCAGGCTTTGTGTCAAGCTTCTGGCACGAATTGATGAGATCTGGTAGCGGTGGGCTAAACTGGTACATAACCGCAACTGCACCCTGTTGAGCTCAGCAGTCGGGATGTCCTCCATCTCAAGTCGTCTCAGTTCACGTAGAATAAGCCTTACGACATCTACTACTTGATCAGGTGTCGTCGCTGTAAAGATCCTAAAACTTCCTGCTAGACTGTATGGCATATATTCGGTAAACACGTCGTATACTTTGTTGTATTCAAACCGTATCGCGCGACGCAACCGGCCATCTTGGATTCTGGCTTTCCCCCCCAGAATCTCAGCCAACAGTTGGGTAGCTTCAGCGCCATCTGCCCCATAGCTTGGAGCAGAAAAAGTCATCGCTACCTGAACCTGCCGCCCCGGCCGATGATAAGTGGCGACGCTCGCCATATTGGGCGTTACCGGTGGTATATTGACCGTCACTCGGCCGTTTGGCCAGGTTTCGAACCCGTCCTGGAGCGCTTGCTCCATTCGCCCGGTTATACTCCCTGTAATGACCAGAACGGTGGTATTGGGTTGGCAGTGGCGGGCATGGAGCGTCGCCAAACACTGTCCATCTACAATCGGTACTTGCTCTGGCTGATCGAATGAGCCAGTGCCATAAGGATGAGGAGCAAACAGGTCATGACTGGCGCGATCGACAGCCTCGTAGAACACATGGTCGGAATACTGTCCCCGCATCCGCATTACGCGAGTGGCTGCACGCTGAGCCGTATCATCTCCAGCAGGAGTCATAAGTGTTGCCTGTAGTACCTCCAATGCCATCTGACTGGCGTCTCGTAGCGATGTCAACTCAAACCACGTATGCTCGATTGTTGTTTCGCTGCTCAAGCGCAGCCCGGCTGCCTCAGGCCGACGCCAATGCTCGTCCACGAGGGACTGGCGAAGAATGTCGACCTCTGGCGAGCATGTATGAGCATTGCCCATACCAACCAATGCTCCGAACGTGACCAATTCACTCGTTGCAGTGGGTGCCACGATGACACGCAGCCCGTTTGGCAAAGTGTGAACCGTTAAGGACATTTCCAGCGACTCCTACCCAGCTCAACTCCACTGCTCTACCCAGTCGGTCGGCATCTGTGGCCCTGCTTTCATTGCCATCACAGCATACAGAGGAAATCTGCCGCTCAGACATCCTTCGAGAGCTCGATCGGCACGGGCTCTCATAATGTGGCAATAGCCCGAAGGAGCATTGAGACGCCCGTACTTTGTCCAGGCACTCACCGGGCATGGAGACTGGCACCAGCCACGGTATTGACAAGCCCGACACTCGGCAATGTTGTCTACAGTACGAGCGCGAAGCTGCCGTGCCACTGGCGAATCCAAGATCTCGTCCAGTGAGTGCTGCCCGATATGACCTAAACGAAATTCTGGGATCGTAAGTGCTTGATTGCACGGATAGACGTCACCTGTGCTAGCTATAGTCAACATATTCCGTGCGCCAATGCACGGGGTCTGTTCGCACTCATAGTACCGCGCTGGTTCCATCAGGTAACTGAACGCCAGGGATAGATAGCGTTCTATTGGCATCTGCCCGGTGGAGAGATAGCGAGGGATGAAAACCTCGGTGAAACAACGAAACAAAGCATCCGCATATTCTTCCGCTCCTGCAGCCATTTGCTCGTTACCGCGCCCGACTGGCAGCACTGGTTGTAAGGATAGGGATCTAAAACCGAGATCAAGCATCGCTTCGGCTGCACGAGGCAGATCATTGACAAATTGTCGAGTGACGACAGCCGAGCCCAGCCCTGCGCTTATTTCGGGGTCTGTAAGGATATGTCGGGCGTTCTTGGATACGGTGGCGTAACTGCCCTGCCCAGCATAGTTGGGACGCTGCGCATCGTGCATCTCAGCAAAGCCGTCTATACTGATGGCAACGTGGATATGATGCTCTTTGAAAAAAATAATGTGCTCCTCGTGTAGTAA
>CAYNKW010000298.1:2873-5260 GCA_964397845.1 uncultured Anaerolineae bacterium | reverse complement strand
GACGCCGCACTGGAGAGCTACCGCCAGGCCCTCCACCTCTTCCGCGCCGTCGGCGACCGCCTCGGCGAGGCCAACACCATCTACGCCATGGGCGAGGTGGCCCGAAAGGCAGGCGCCTATGCCCAGGCGCAACAACATTACCAATGGGCATTAGGCACCTACGAGGCGATAGGAGACAGACTGGGACAGGCAAACGTGTTGGATAGCCTCGGCGAACTGGCCGAAGCCCAGGAAGCGTGGGCAGAGGCCGCCGAGTGGTTTGCCAGGGCACTGGCCAGGTACGAGGCCATTGGCGCTTCCTATGCCCGCGTCACCCGTCAAAACCTGGAACGGGTGCAGGCCCAGGTGCGCGCGCTGCTGGCTGGAGAGCCGTCGCCATAGGGCAAGAGCTGCAAAAAGACGTGCTGTGAATAATTTTAGGTCATCGAACATTCGCCAATGCCAAGGAGGTCTGCTACAAATGGAAGCTCTGGAAGCGATTCGCAAGAGAAGAAGCGTTCGCCGGTACACCGGGGATGCCATCCCCCGGCAGGATTTGGAAAAGATAGCGGACGCCGGAAGACTTGCCGCCACCGGGGGCAACAAGCAGCCCTGGGATTTTATCGTGGTCACCGATCGGGAGATGATTGACCAACTAAAAGTAGCCGCCCGGTGGATGGACAAAGCGGGAGCGATCATTGCTGTGGTGATGGACCCCTCTTCGCGGTGGTGGGTAGAGGACGGCGCTGCGGCCGTAGAGAATATGCTGATCGCCAGCACCGCTCTTGGCTACGGCTCCTGTTGGCTGGAGGGATACACCTTGCCCCGCGAGGAGGAGTTCAAGGCGCTCCTGGGGGTTCCCCAGGAAAAGAGGTTACTCACGCTGGTTCCCCTCGGCGTGCCGGCCGAATGGCCTACCAAGGAAAAGAAATCTCTGGAGGAGGTCATTCACTGGGAGAGATATTAGCAATGAGGGAGGGAATATGTACACCAAACTCAAGCTGTCAATTTGCCGGGTGGCAAGCATAGCCTGCTTGCTGCTGCTGATCGGCGGCCTCTGGCCGGGAGTCCAGCCGGCGCTGGCCCAGGACGGCGTTGAAGGCGACGTCTTGTTCCTGTTCGACACCACGAGTGGCATGGGCGACGTCCTGATCACCGCTCACAGCATAGCCCAGGACGTTCTGGACGCCCTGGCCGAGGAGTGCAACCCGGCCTTTGCCGTAGCCCAGTACCGGGACTGGCCGCCCCAGGATAACCTGCCCTGGCATCTGGTGCAGGATGTGACGCTGGATCGCGCGCCAGCCGTGGATGCCATCAACCGCTTGTTTCCCGACGGCGGCGGTGATCGACCCGATTCGGTTGGCTGGGCCTTGCACAGTTCTCTGGGAATCGACTGGCGTGCCGATTCGGTCAAGGTGATTGTCCTCATCGGCGGTGCGCCACCTCGGGATCCTGACCCCGGCGCCGACGGCACCTACGGCACGGCCGATGACCTGCTCCTGGCCAACGTTGTCTCAGAGCTGGTGGCCGCCGATGCGCAGGTCATTGGCCTGTACACCGATCCCTCGCCGGATACCGTCGCCTACTGGAATGAGGTGACCGAGGCCACGACCGGCAAGAAGGCCATTCACCTTAGCTTTCCAGATCAGTTGTCTTTTGTGCTGTTGGACACGGTCTGCCGGACTATCAAAGCGACGGTTGAGCCACCACCGCCGCCTGGTCCCAGCGGCCTGCGGGGAGCGGTTTTCCACGACGCCAACCAGAACGGCCTGTGGGACGCGGATGAGGAAGCCTTGCCTGGCATCGGCGTGACCGTCTATTCACCCAGTTGGGAGAGCACGAGCTACACTGGCGACGACGGCACTTATGGTGTGATGGCGCTCAGTGCCAGTTGGTGGGGCGTGCGCATAACCGTGCCCCAGGGGTGGATTGCCACCACGCCGGATGAGCGATGGGGCTACCTTATCACCGACCAGGGGACGGTGTACTTTGGCATCAACTTTGGCCTGACGACTGCCGAAGCGGAGGAGGCAGCAGCCGAGGAAATGCCCTTCGTCCTGCCGGTAACCGGTCGCGCGGCGCTGGCCGGGCGCTTGTGGTTGACCGCCGGGAGTATAGCCCTGACAGGCGCCGGTCTTTTTCTGAGGCGCACATCACACCGAAAGTAAACATACTGCCTTTGTCTATCACCCTGGCTGCCGACGACATTTGCGCTTACCTGCTCTACCTGATGCAAGAGCAAGGTGTCTCATTCGGCGGATTTCGTCTCAATGTGGCATAATAACCCCTATGAGCGCCGACCGCCCCACCGACAGAGGCGAATTGATCTCCCTGGCCGCGTTTCGCGGGCGGGGTGGCCGTTTTTGCGTCCATCGCAACTTGCCCTGTGCCCCATCGAAGGGCCACGC
>CAYNKW010000298.1:0-2773 GCA_964397845.1 uncultured Anaerolineae bacterium | reverse complement strand
GTGGCCGTTTTTGCGTCCATCGCAACTTGCCCTGTGCCCCATCGAAGGGCCACGCCGGGGTCGCCGGACCGGCGGCTCTCGACTGCCCTTGTGACCTCCCACACCCCCACATTCCCTCTTGACACCGCTGGACAGGTATGGTATAATACTGTCACCAGAACAGACCGGAAAGGGTCTATTGCTTAATCGGTCTGTTTTATACCAGCGAACGGTCAATTTCCCAGGAGGTGGCCCGAATGTACATCAGCGGCCCGGTCACAGGAGATAACTTTGTCAACCGCGAGGAGATGCTCAACGCGCTGCGCCAGCACGCCGACGATCGCCAATACTGCTGTCTCATCGGCTTGCGGCGCACGGGCAAGACCTCGTTGATGATCAGGACCATGGAACACCTGCCGCCCGAATGGGTCAGCGGCTACTTTAACGTACAGACCAGCATCGCCGTACCCGAGCAATTTGCCGTCACCTACGTGGGCTCTATCCTCTTCTGGGTTCTTCACCGCCAGGGGTTGGTGTCCGGGACCACCCAGCCGCACTTTTTCGACCTGAACTATGTGCAGCGCCAGGCTCTCTTGCTGGAGGACCGGCAGGTCAGTCGCTACTTGCTGGACATGGCCGACGCGCTGGATCGCCGCGAGGTCAATTACACACAGGTGATCTCCCAGGCAGCCTCCTTCCCTCAGATCCTCAGCGACACGCTGAACCACCCCCTGGCCATCTTTATTGACGAGTTCCAGGACATCGTCCAGATGGACGCTTACGGCATAGACTCGCTCAATATCTTTCGCTCCATCACCCAGATGCAAACGGGGGTCTGGTATTGCCTGGGCGGCTCCAGCATCCACCGGCTAAACCTGGTGGTCAACAGCCAGGAATCACCGCTCTTTGGCCAGTACAAGACTTTCACAGTGGGCCAGTTCGGCCTGGACGCCGCCCGCAAGCTGGTCACCAAGCAAGCCGGTGAGCCGCTGCCGGAGCCGGTGTTGCGCCTGCTGTACCACTTTACGGCCGGCTATCCTTTCTACGCGGCGGTGTTGGCCGGGGCCACCTCCGCCATCGCCCGGCGGGAAGGCCGCCCCATAGACGAAGACACCTTCATCCTGGCCATCGCCGAGGAGGTCGCCACGCCCGGCGGCACCATCGCCATGCATTGCCGCGAAGTGTTCGAGACGAGGCTGCTCCAGGCCACCCAGAGCACTGTCAGCCGCCAGATCATGCACTACCTGGCCCACAACCAGCCGGCCAAGGCCTCCGTCGTCGGCCGGGCCATCGGCCGCTCCACCGACTATGCCCGGCAGATCCTGGTGCGCCTGGTAGAAGGCGACCTGCTGCACGTCCAGAAGCGGCGCTACACCATCACCGACCCTATTCTCACCTTCTGGCTGGCCCGCAGCTATTTTGACATCGAGATCAACCCCCTGGCCATGATCAACTTTGCAGGCACCAAAGCCCGCCTGGTGGAGACCCTGCGACAGGAGCTGCTGCCGGCCTTAAGGGACCAGGCCGGACTTGACGACGGACAAACCAGTTGATGCGTGGGACATAGCACAGGTTCGACATCCTGTCAATCCCACCCTAATCAGTACTGAGGTGCCATCAGTGGATAGTCTGGACCTCTTCCAGATCCACCAAACCTGGACCGATCTCCGCGAAGCGCGCGTCAAAGACGGCTTTATCTTTCGCGTTTCGCGCTATTTCATCGACCGTTGGCTCAGGCTGCTGGGCCCCAAAGCAGCATGGACTGTGGTGGACTTGCAGCAAAGGTGCTACCTGGCCAAAGCCGACTCTTGCCGGGTCTCTCTCAAAAACCTCTGCACCGCCACCGGCGTTCGCTCAACCACCACCATGCAGGCCATTGTAGACGAGCCCCTGATACGTTGGTTCTTCGCCAAACGAAACACCCGCCAACGCCGCGCCGGCAAAGTGGTGCGGGGCAAGAACCATTACGACCTACAGATGAGCGATCCGCTCACGCCGGAGCACCAGGGCAAGGTTGCCCGCCTGCTGGCAGAGCGCCTGCGCGACGGCACCGTCGAAGCGATACGCAGCCCCGATGACCTGATCCGCTTAGCCAGTGACCTCCCCTTGCTCTCCACCCTGCCCTCCGGCGGCCTGCCTGCCTGGGCCACCCGCGAGCCTCTCAACCTGCGCCAGATCGCTCTCCGCGTCCTGTCTGAGGTGGGCATCGCCGGCGTGCAAGCCAGCCTGGCCGACGAGACTGCGCTGCGGCAGACCTTTGCCGATGCCCAGGCCCGCATCACCCGGCCGACCCGCATCGCCCTGACCACCCACTATTTTCGCACCGAATGGGTGCCCCAATTGGGCGCAACCAACGCCTGGCTGGTCACGGCCCTCCGAAGCCGGTGTTACTGGAACAAAGCAAGCGGCCAGATTCGCGACACTTGCGTTATGTCAATACGAGAACTCGCTGACCTGTTGGGCACCTCGACCCGCACGGTGATCCGGGGCCTGCAAGACCCGCTGGTACGCAAGTTCGTGGCTGCCCAGGAGCGCGTCTACGAGCCGCGACCCGACGACGGCCGCAAGATCCCTGCCCGGACTCGCTTTCAGGTGCACCTGGCCATGGATCCCCTCACCCCACCCGACGAAGCGACCTTTGCGCAGATCCTTCTTTCCGACGCCGCCCGCTATGGCCTGGACCCGGCCACCGGCCAGATGGACATGATGGACATCCTGGACATGATGAGCCAGATGACCAGCGACGATATCTCCCGCTGGCACGGCCGACCAAGTGACAAAATTGAAATTAGAG
>CAYNKW010000297.1:2904-5273 GCA_964397845.1 uncultured Anaerolineae bacterium | reverse complement strand
GGCAACTCCCAGCTAAGCAGCACCAGGTCGGGGCAAGCCGCCTCTGCCTGGGTTAGCAGTTCTTTGGCCTCGGTGGCCTCGCCCACCACCTCAAGGCCAGGCTGCCGCTCCAACAATACGCGCAGCGCGAATCGCACTCTCGGTTGATCATCGGCCAGCAAGATGTGCATAGACGTTACCTCCCTCGTGTCTGGCCTCAGCATACAACAAAAATCCCCCAGACGCATCGGTCATCTGGAGGATTTTCATATTGTACAGATGTACAATCTCTTGCAATCAGGTGACTAGTTCGCGCCGCAGGGCCAGGGCGACTGCCTCGGCACGATTAGAAACGTCCAGTTTGGACAGGATGTGGCTCACGTGGGTCCGGGCCGTCGAGTGACTGATGACCAACCGCTCGGCGATCTCTGGGTTGGTCAGCCCTTCGGCCAGCAGCGCCAACACCTCTTGCTCGCGCGGCGTCAGGCCATAGTCTGGCTCCTGGCGGTCGGACTCGATCAGCGCCTGGGTCGCTTCTGGAGCCAGGGTGGATCGCCCGGCGTGGGCAGCCCGGATCGCCTCGGCCAGGTCGTCGGCGGAGACGTTCTTTAGCAAATAGCTGATGGCTCCGGCCTGGAGCGCCTCTTGCACCAGTTTTTTCTCCTGAAAGCTGGTCAGGGCGATGACCTGCACCTGAGGCCAGCGCTCGCGAATGAGCCGCGTCGCCGTCGTCCCGTCCATCTCGGGCATCACCAGGTCCATCAAAACCACGTCGGGCCGGGCTTTTTCACACAGCCGCAGGGCCTCTTGGCCGTTGCCCGCCTCGCCGACCAGTTCCAGGTCGGCTTTGACCTTCAAGAATACCGATAGCCCTCGGCGAACCATGTCATGGTCGTCCACGAGCATGACGCGAATAGGGTCTGAATCCATCATCGGTTTATCCTTTCCACCTCACCTTCACCTGCGTGCCGTGGCCCGGCTGGCTTTCGATCTCTAACCGGGCTGCGATAGCCTCTGCCCGCTCGCGCATGATACCCAGTCCCAGGCTGTCCGGTGGCACATGATCGGGATCGAAGCCGCGCCCGTCGTCGCGGATGCACAGCTCGACGCCTGCCTCTGGTTGGCACTGAAGACTCACCGCCACCCGGTCAGCCTGGGCGTGCTTGGACACGTTGTTCAACGCCTCCTGGGCAATGCGGTACAGGGCCACGTGAACCTCGTCGGGCAGAGAGACTCGATTTATCAAGTCCCTACAGCCTTCCACCGTGACTGTGACGGGCACACCTTTGCGTCCGGTGATGGCTTCACCAAGCTGACGCAGAAGGTCGCCCAGGTTCGCCTCAACCAGGACCGCCGGTCGCAGCTCCAGCAGCAAGGTGCGCATCTCGGCCAGGGCGCCCCGACTCAACTGCCGCAATTCCTTCAAGAGTTGAAGCGCCTCTTCCGGATCGCTCTCCCACTGAGCGGGCAGCACCTCGGCAATGAGACTGGCCGAAAAGAGCGTCTGGGTCACGGCGTCGTGCAACTCCCGCGCCAGGCGGCTGCGTTCGGCGGCCACAGCTTTTTCCATCCCGCTTTGCCGGAGCGCTTCCTCGACCTGTAAGCGTTGTTCTACCTCCTGCCTCAACTCGGCCGTGCGCCGCTCGACCTGGCGTTCTAGCTCGCGGCTGCGTGCCTCGACGTTCCTGATACGCAGCCGGTAGCCGCCGATGGCCCCCGCTACCAACGCCAGCGCCACGATTCCCCTGAACCACCACGTCCCCCAGAATGGTGGCACGACCGTGATCTTGATCGAGGCACCGGTTTCGTTCCACACCTCGTCGTTGTTTGAGCCTTTAATTCTCAACGTGTACATTCCGCCGGGGAGACTGGTATATCGACCAAATCGCCTGGTTCCTACGTAAACCCAATCTTTTTCCAGGCCCTCAAGTTTGTAGGCATATTGATTCTTATCGGGGCGGGCGTAGCTGAGCGCGGCAAACTCAAACTCGAAAAGGTTGTTCGGCCAGTAGAAGGTGATTTCTTTAGCACTCTCGGGTGCTTGGGCCACGTCTACTTCTTCACCACCTTGGGCCAGATAGGTCAGTACGATAGGAGGGATGTAGGTGTTTTTGCCTCTCAGGTCGCTTGGATAAAAGGCATTGAACCCATTGATGCCGCCAAAGAACATCTCGCCGCTGTCGCTTTTGAAATAAGCGCCCCCGTTAAACTCGTTGCTCTGGAGTCCATCGTTGACGTCATAATTCTTGAATGTCTCTGTATGGGCATCGAACCGTGATAATCCCCTGTTTGTGCTGAGCCACAGGCATCCCTCTTTGTCCTCCAATATGCCGTAAACCATATCATTTGGTAGGCCGTCCTTTTCGCTGTAGTGGATAAAAGTCTCTGTT
>CAYNKW010000297.1:0-2804 GCA_964397845.1 uncultured Anaerolineae bacterium | reverse complement strand
AACCATATCATTTGGTAGGCCGTCCTTTTCGCTGTAGTGGATAAAAGTCTCTGTTCCCCGATCAAATTTGTTGAGACCGCCGCCAAACGTTGCGACCCAGAGTGTTCCTTCTTGGTCCTCATAGACCGACATCACCATATTGTGACTGAGACCGTGAGGGTCTTGAGGATCGTTCAGGTAAAGGGTACACGTTCCTCTCTCTCGGTCGATTTTGCTCAATCCCACACCGGCGGATCCAATCCACAACAGACCCGAACGGTCTTTGTGGATGGCTCTGATATGTCCTCCCCTGACACAATCTAGGCCGGGAATCTTGCCCCTGAGATTGACAAAGCGTTCTGTCGCGCGGTCGAACCAGTAGATCCCGCTTCCCGCCGTTCCAATCCAAAGCACACCGTCTCGATCTTGATAGATGGTCAAGACCTGATCGGTGCTCGACTCGTGTGGGTCATAATGGGTGAAACGTCCTGTCGAGCGGTCAAACTTGTCGATCCCCCCGGCCCCTGTGCCAAGCCAAAGCACTCCCTCTCCATCTTTGTGTATCGCCCGGACCAGATTGCTGCGCAAGCTGAACGGATCATTGGGGTTATTTTGATAGTGGGTCACCTCTCCTGTCGAGCGATCGAGCTTGTTCAGCCCCCCGCCACCTGTTCCAATCCAGAGAACTCTATCCTGATCCTGCTGTATCGCCCAGATCAAGTTGCTGTTCAGGCTGTTGGGATCGTTGGGCCTGGCACGGCAATGAATAAAAGGCTCTGTGGACCGATCAAATTTGTTGATGCCTCCACCGTGAGTGCCAACCCAGAGAATGCCTTCCCGGTCCTCGTATATGGACCAAATGGCGTCGCTGCTTAGACTGCGTACGTTACCGAGATCATTCCGATGATGGATGAACTGTTCTGTATTTGTGCCACATGCGCCGTCCAGATCTAGCACGTCGAGTCCGCCACCGAACGTCCCGATCCAGAGCAGGCCCTCCCGATCCTGGAATATCGCCCGGACGGCGTTGTGACCTAGACTGTCGGGGTCTTGAGGATCGTTTTGATAATGGATAAAGTGCCCTGTCGAGGGATCGAATTTGTCAAGCCCTCTGTCGTCTGTCCCGATCCAGAGCGATCCGTCTCGATCTTGAAATATCGTTCGGACCGCGTTGCTGCTCAAGCTGTGGGAGTCATGGGGGTCGTGCTGATAGTGGATGAAACGGTTCGTCGAGCGGTCAAATCTATCGATTCCCCCGCCATCTGTCCCGATCCACAGCGTGCCGTCTCGAGCCTGGTATATTGCGCGGACAACGTTGTTACTCAAGCTGTAGGGATCATCTGGGTTGTGGTAATAATGGGTAAAGCGGTTTTTCGAGCGATCGAACCGGCTGAGGCCGTTTCCCTCGGTGCCGATCCAGAGTATTCCTTCCTGATCCAGGAATATCGCGTGGATGAAATCGCCGCTTACATTGTGAGGGCCTCTGCCGCCCTGATATCGGACGAATTGCTCTGTATCGCGGTCGAAGGCGTTCAATCCGCCGCCGTCGGTGCCGATCCAGAGCGTGCCCTGGTCGTCTTCGATCATCGCCCAGATGTGGTTGTGACTCAGGCTGGTCGGATTTCCGGGGATGTGCCGGTAGTGGGTAAAGGTGTATCCATCGTACTTGTTCAGCCCATCCTCTGTGCCGAACCACATGAACCCTTTGCTATCTTGCAAAACGCAATAGACCGAACTCTGGGAGAGCCCTTGTTCCAGGGAGATGCGCTCGAATTTGATGGGCTGATCTGGTTTGAACGATGAGACGGGGAAAAGCGAGTGGGTATCACCTGATACGGTCGATGTGATCGACGTGATTTCCTCTGTGATTGCGACCGGTGGGGCGGGCGAGGCAGTTGGCGTCAGGCTGACGCAGGCCGCCGCCATCAGCACAACCGCCATCAGCAGCCCAAAAGAGAGCGCGTTCTTGAGGTTCTTGATGACTTTACGTAGCACTTTGCCCCTACCTCCGCCTGACAGTGTATTAGACAGACGTCGGAACCTTTCTCTCGGCGGTGCTGTGAGCATCACCGTCACCGCTCAGCCATCCTCAATCCAGATACATCCGCGATCGCTGAAAGCGGATCATCGCTACTGCGAACACCCCCAGGTCGATCACGGCTAAAACGGCCACGACGATGACCAGAAGCTGCGGGCCGTCGACCGCCTTCACCGGTGCCCCTGTTCTCACAGGTCATGTCCACAGTGGCGGTCGCAATGGGTTGCTGTGGTTATCGGGTTGCGCTATGGTGGAGGGGCCTCACTCTTGAACGGTTCAGGAGTGGTGATGTGGGTTGTGGGTCTATTATACATCCGAAGCGACAAGCGAGCAAGCACGAGACGTGTCTCTGCCGTGGTGGATCCATTCGCTCAGCAGCGTGGCCCCGACAAAGGCCAGGAGTCGCCCCCAAAAGAGCGCCGTGCGGCTCGGCGGGTGGGCCAGGATGAGGTCCAATCTGCCGCTTTCCTCGTCGCTGGCGATGAGGCCGCTGCCCGCTATCAGCGCGAAAATGCCAACGATGACGGGCAGCAAGGAGAAACCATACATGCCCAGGTATCCTTAAGGGATCGAGACCAGCGGCAGGTCCAGGTCTCGTATCTTGATGAGCAGACCGTGCAAGGCAGGCCGGTCGGCGATGGGGCTAGAGATGATCGTTCCGTCCTCCACAGTAGTCACCGTCAGTCAGATCGTCAGACCATGTCGCCTTATGCTCGGCCCACAAGCGCGCCAAAGAAACGCTTTACCGAGAAGGGCTGCCCGGAGAGCAGGTGCTGGGCGCGAAACA
>CAYNKW010000296.1:0-5335 GCA_964397845.1 uncultured Anaerolineae bacterium | reverse complement strand
ATGCCTGAAAAAGTGAGACCCATCGCCGAGGCTGCGGCCCGGCTCACGGAGCCGTTTATCCACACCGTCGTCGGCCAGGTGGACGATTATTGCGCCTACCTGAGCCGCTTCAAGGGCGTCTATCGCTTTCACCAGCACGCCCACGACGAGATGTACTACGTCATAGAAGGCGAGGTATACATTGACTACCTGGGCGGCGAAAGCTTGCGCCTGCGCCCTGGCGACACCCTCGTCGTCAAAGCCTACGAGACCCATCGCTCCCGCGCAGACGACGATGCCCTGGTGCTCATGTTCAAGGCCAAAGATCTGTTTGCCGAGTAAAACGTGAAACGTAATGCGGGTTCCATTCCCCCCGACATCACGCCATACGCATCACGCATCACGATTCACCTCTCACGACCAGACACGACCAGAGGAGCAATAATCATGCAAGAAAACCCTTTACATATCTGCGACGTTATCCTGCGCGACGCACATCAGAGTCTGCTGGCTACCCGCATGCGCACCGACGACATGCTACCCATCGCCACCAGGCTGGACCAGGTCGGCTACTGGGCAGTAGAGATGTGGGGCGGGGCTACCTTTGACTCGGCCATGCGCTTCCTGGGCGAGAACCCCTGGGATCGCATCCGCAAGCTCAAAGAAGTCATGCCCCACACGCCCTTTATGATGCTCCTGCGGGGACAGAACGTCGTCGGCTATCGGCATTACCCGGACGACATTGTGGAAAGGTTTGTCGTGCTGGCCCGCCGCGCTGGCATTGACGTGTTCCGCATCTTTGACGCGCTCAACGACGTGCGGAATCAGCGCTGGGCAATGAAAGTGGTCAAACGGGAGGGCGCTCACGTCCAGGCAGCTATCTCGTACACCATCAGCCCCGTGGACAGCATTGACCTCTACGTGGCAAAGTCCCTCAAGCTGCAAGAGATGGGTGCCGACTCGCTGTGCATCAAGGACATGGCCGGCCTCATCACGCCCTACATCGCCTACGAACTGGTCGAGCGCCTCAAGGCCACGCTGGACATCCCGGTACACCTTCACTCGCACAGCACCAGCGGCATGGCCACGGCAGCGCTGCTCAAGGCCGCCGAGGCTGGCGTGGACATCGTGGACACGGCCATTTCGTCGCTCTCTGGTATCACCTCGCACCCGCCCACGGAGAGTACCGTCAGCTCGCTCCAGGGCACCCCGCGCGATACCGGCCTGGACCTGAACCTGCTGGCCGAGATCGCCGCCTATTTTAACGAGATCCGCACCCACTATGCCACTTTTGAGAGCGGCTTGAAGGGCGTGGACGTGCGAGTGTTGCAGTATCAGATTCCCGGCGGGATGCTCTCCAACCTGGTGTCGCAATTGCGGGAGCAGAACGCGGCGGATCGCTACGAAGACGTGCTGGCCGAAGTGCCTCGCGTCCGCGAGGAACTGGGCTATCCGCCGCTGGTCACGCCCTCCAGCCAGATCGTCGGCACCCAGGCCACGCTCAACGTCATACTGGGCGAACGATACAAGGTCATCCCCGGCGAAGTCAAGAACTACATTCGCGGCTTCTACGGCCGCCCGCCGGCGCCCATTGATCCCAGGGTAAAACAAAAGGCCATCGGCGATGAGGAACCGATTGACTGCCGCCCAGCCGACCTGCTGGAACCCGGCTTTGAAAAAGCCGAGGCAGAGATCGGCGACCTGGCCCGCAACGAAGAGGACATCATCTCATATGCGCTCTTTCCCCAGGTAGCGCGGCCCTTCCTGGAGCGCATCGCCGCCGGCGACGACAACCGGGAAGAGCTGGTCGCCGCCATCGCCGCCGTGGTGGCCGATGACATCGCGGTGGGCAACGGAGCAGAAACCAGGCCACCGGCCCGCACTGTGTCGCCGTGGAAACTGGCGGGCCGCCCGTCAGGGCACTTTGGGCCATGGCTGGGAACATAGTTGAAAACCTGTAAAATTGGGGGGGGGTTGAATGGCAAAGCGATTTACACTGGCGTTTGAAGGCCGTCCCTACGAGGTCAAAGTGGAAGGCGGCCAGGTCACTGTCAATGGCAAAACATTCCAGGTGACGCGGCAGGGCATCTCTGTGCAGGTGGGCGGGCGGCCCTATACCGTCAAGGTGAGCGGCGACCAAGCCACGGTGGACGGCATCACTTATCCCATCGCCGTGACGGGTGCAGGGGGCGTGGCAACAGCCGCGCCCAAACCGGCGGCTCGTAAGCGCGCTGCAACCGCCGCTGCCGCAGAAGAGCCGGGCCAGGTCACGGCCATCATGCCGGGCAAGATCCTCCGCGTGTTGGTAGCCGAGGGCGATCAGGTACAAGGAGGCGACATGCTGGTTATCCTGGAAGCAATGAAGATGGAGAACGAACTCCGCGCCAAGCAAAGCGGCGTCGTCAAGCAAGTGACGGTGGCTCCAGGCGACGACGTGGAGATGGGCGAGTTGCTGGTCGTTGTGGAATGAGATGAAACAATTGACAAAGGGTGTATCGTAAGGAGGAAAACACCATGAATGAACTGCCGTCACCGGAGGGGCCGCACCCTGGGCTGAGGAGCCGCTGGGCAACGCTGTCGCTCAAACTACTCGTGGTTGCCCTCGTCGTGATCGCCATCTTTGTGCCACCCATCTCATTAGGTAAGCGGCTCTTCCCAGACTCATTCACCGCCATCGGCGGCCAGGTCTGGTCGGTGGCCGACCCCGACGGCACCGAGCTGACGGTCCTGCCCGTGGGCCTGCCCGACGACGCCAACCCCTGGGCTTGTACCCCCCAGGGACAATGCCTGGCACTCGAACTGACCAGCGCCCCCCGCGCCGACTTGCTGGCCGGCACCGCCGGCGAGGTTTACGAGCCCATCGTCCGGGCCTTGCCTTCGTATCTCTCAATGAAGAGCCCTCTCTACCAGATTCGCCTTCGGGGAGACACGCCCAGGGCAGCGATCCTGCGCATTCCCATCCCCAACGACGCCGAGCCGCTGCGCACGCTGGACGTTTACGGCTGGGAGGACGATCGCTGGTACTGGCTAAATGGGCGCGTGCGCGCGGACAAGGATGACATTCTGGTACGGCTTAGTTTCCTGCCCCAGGCCGTGGCCGTGATGCAAACCCAGGAGATAGACCTGCTGTTGAGCGCGCCACTGTCCGCTGGCCGGTCACCCTCCGAGGAACAACTCAACACGCTGGCCGAGATTCATCCCGACGGAGGCCTCGTCGCAGAGGATGGCAGCATCTTGACAGAGCCATTGCTCTCGCTGCTGGCCGCCCCCGGCGTCCGCGTGATGCCTACCATCCACAATTGGACCGTTGCGGGCGATGTGTGGGGGGAGCGGGTGGACCGCATCCTCAACGACGATAAGCTGCGGCGGGCCCACGTCAATGCCCTGAGACAATTCGTGGCGCAAGGGGAGTACGACGGCGTGGATATTGACTATCGGCACCTGGCGCCAGAGAGTCGCGCTGCCTTTGGCCAGTTTGTCACCGACCTGGCGCAGGAGATGCACCAGCATGGCAAGCTGGTCAGCGTGCGGGTGTCACTGCCGATGGCGATCACACCCGACCAGTGGGACACCGGCCCTTACGATTGGCCCGTCCTCAGCCAGGCGGTCGACGTCCTCCGCGCGCCGATGCCGGTTGACCCCCGCGCCTACCAGCCCGATGTGCAGGCCCGCGCGTTCCTGGATTGGGCCGTGGGCGAAGCCGATCGCTACAAGCTCCAGTTGGTCTTTGTACCCCTGGCCGTGGAGCAGGCCGGCAACGAGACCACCACCCTCTCTTACGCCGAGGCCCTGGCCTTGCTGAGCCGGTTGGAGACCACCAGCGTGCCAGAAACTGTCGTCTCGGGCGACGAAATCCCCCTGGAACTGCCGATCCTGCGCCGCTCCTCGGGCTTGCTATACGACGAGGCGCTGCATACCTGGTGGTTCGCTTACCTGGACGAGCGCCACCACGAACGCGCCGTCTGGCTGAATAACGCCGAGGAACTGGCCTCGCGCGCTGCCCTGGCAGCCTTGTATCACCTGCGCGGCATCACCATCGAGGGACTCACCGAGCCGGGCAACGATCCCAACCTGTGGGCCGCCGCCTACGCCCTGAGCAGCGCCGCCGAGCCGCCAGTCGCCGGGCGTTTCTCCCTGCAATGGCAGGTGGCCGGGCCCGGTGGCCCGACCGTCGTGGAAATGTCCCTGACGGCCGAGAACGCCGCCTATACCTGGACAGCTCCCTCGACCGGGGGCACGTACAAGATTGCCGTCGCCGTGGTTCAGGATGGCCAGTTGGTCGCCACCGGCGATCCGCTGCCGGTGCTGGTGGTCACCTCGGTAGCAATGCTTACACCAACGCCCACGCCACCCTCTACGAGCACCCCCCCAACGGCCACACCGACGGCCACACCAACGCCTACGAGCGCCCCGCCAACGGCCACACCGACGGCTACACCGACACCCACGAGTGCCCCGCCAACGGCTACACCGACACCTATGCCCACGCCTACACCTACCAGAGTCCCTCCCACAGCCACAAAGCCTGCACCTACACCGACATTTACACCCGCATCTACACCTACCCCGGCCTTGCTTTCGCCACCTACGCTATCTGAGCCGGAAAGTGGCGCTAGCTTTCTCAAGGAGGTGCGCCTAAAGTGGGTCTGGCATCGCAGACTGGAAGACTATGAGAAATTCGCTGTCCAATGGAAACCAATCAGTGGTCAGGATTTGGGTGACTGGTGGATTAGTGAGGTTGGTATCACCGGCGGCGGTGGAGCCATACACCCAGTAGAGGGTGGATACCTCTTTGAGGTCAATTTTGGCCTGGACCCGTATCCTGGAGGAGAAGCCTATTGGAGTGTGGCCGTCTTTGGAGAGACGCTAGACGAAAAATGGCAGATCAGCCAGTGGAGTGAGAGACGCCAGATCTTTCATGGCTCACCGCCCGAGTAGTTCCGGTCAAGGGCCCCCTGAACAATGAACCAAATGTTGCCTTTTCAGACATTCTCGGCCGATTGGCGCCCACGCCGGAACCCACGACAAAACGACAACGCTTGGCTATCATCGGCCAGGCGTTGTTGATGCACTCAGCCAATAAAGTGTCACACAACGAGGTGGGAGATATGAAAGTCTTGCTCTCAGGTAACGAAGCCATAGCCCGTGGAGCCTACGAGCACGGTGTAAAGGTTGCCACCGGCTACCCAGGAACCCCCAGTTCGGAGATTCTGGAAAACGTCGCCCGGCACAAAGAGATCTATTCCGAGTGGTCGGTCAACGAAAAGGTGGCGATGGACGTAGCCATCGGGGCAGCCTACACAGGCCGGCGAGCCATGGTCACTATGAAGCAAGTCGGCATGAACGTGGCTGCTGA
>CAYNKW010000295.1:0-5348 GCA_964397845.1 uncultured Anaerolineae bacterium | reverse complement strand
AACCGAACTGGTTCCACGACTGGTCATCAACGACCCCCGGGAACACTACAGCAACTTTTGTCTTCTCCGCAACAGGAGCCTCAGTGGGCTTCGGCGTGCACGCCGAAAGAACCATTGCCAATACAACGGCCACGGCGAACATGATCTTAAGGTGCTTATTCATTTTTCTCTCCTTTTCCTTTCTAAATGATATGCATTCTCTTGACGACTTCCGTATGCTAGTGTTCAAAGCCATTGAGCGTCCTTTTTCGTCCCCGTTATACCACCCCCTTTCTAATGCTAGGAATCGCTACACGGTTCCCGTCACGACCCGAGCTCTTGACGAGCTATCTCCACGATGGTGCCCACAACCTGCTTGGCCAGCTTCTCCCCTTTCTCGCGCGAAGCATAGGTCGCCTTGTAAAGGACACCAGACTTTGGGACGATGTCATCTGGCGGCGGAAAGATAGAGTATGCCGGCTTCCGCTCACTCTGGTCGTCAATGATCTTGTCCTCTCGCACCAGCTCAGGAGCAAAGTACTGCATGAGCGAGGTTTCTGTAATGGCTGCGTGCTCCGTATCCCATCCCGGGAAGCCCGCCTCCGCAAAGATCTCATCTGTAAGCTCATCCGTAACCTGATCCCACCAACAAAGAGTCACAACTTTGGCATCATCTACTTCACGGACAAAGAGTTCCACCGCCTCATTCACAAAAGCAATGTTTTCATAATGACCATTGAGGATGAGGAACCTTCTCCCACCATGACGATACGTCTCCCGCAAGATGTCAAGGGTCAAGTTGATCAACGTGGTCCCATCCAGGCTTGTCGTTCCGGGGAACAGTTGCCCGCCGCCGCTGGTGGGATGCGACTTGTACCCGTATGCAATCGGTGGCAACACCATAGCGCGTAATTCCTCGGACACCATTTTCGCCAGGCTGGTTGGGATCACGACATCAACGTTCAAGGGTAGATGGGGCCCGTGTTGCTCCAATGAGCCCACCGGAAGGATGATAATACTTCGCCCTACCTCATCCCGATACTCTTCCCAGGTCATGTGTTCTACTAGCATTGCTTGGCCTCCTTTCTGAGCCTTCCACCTCTAGAATCCCTCTATCTGATGTGGAAAGTAGTCCTCACAATCACCTTCCCTGCAAACATCTGTCGTTGCACAGTGGAGACCGCCCCCAAAAGCATAGGCATCTCGGAACGGAACTGGAACGATCTCAAATCCAAGCTTATCGAGTTGCTCCATCTGGTGGACCTCGCTTGCTTCAACGAAGACCGTTTTCGGGTCAAGCATGAGAACATTCATAGAGAGCCATACACTGGAGTAGCAGAGCGGTGGTGGTTCATCATGAGCCGGCTGGGCGGCTTCAACAATTTCCCAATCGTTGATCTCGAAGAACTTTTTGTGTTCCGGGAGAACCTTTCGAATTGGATTGTGGAGTATCAGACCAGGCCGGAGAGGGATGAAGGTGCAGTCAATGTGAATCGGGTATGGGTCTCCCGGAAAGTTCATGGCATGTATTCTAAGGTCCGGGAAGTGCCGCTGAACCCAATTGATTCCGGCTAGATTGGCAGTATACCCATGCTGGATAACGATATCCTTGCCAAATCGTGCGAACTCTGCCGCGTCGAACAGAGGCTCCTTTTCAGTTGTCACAAAGTCTTTGGCTGCAGCCGCCTTCAGCCTTTGCTCAATAGTGTGTACTCTCTCCGTATAGCCTGGCTTGTAGGAGGCATCTGTCAATCGAGGTTTGGGTGCAGCCTCCCAACGCATATTCGGATCTTCCTTGAAGTACTGTTCCAGCAGTGGACGATAACATAAATACTCGAACCATCGGCATCTGTATGAACATGTGGCTTCCAGCATTTCATTTCCGACACACACGAGAAGATCTCTGGCAGGCATACAGCCGAACATGGTTTGTTGCTCCCAGTCTGGCGTCGCTATCGGCCGGTTGAAATCAAGTGGAGTCGGCCGGTCAACCCGAACACCATGATCCTCGAGGATTTTGGCAAAATTGTCCAACTGCTCATTGGCCTTCTCCACAGTTTCCTGAGGTCGTGGACCCCATTGGCCTCTCATGTCGCTGTCTTCGGGTACTTTGCAACTGACAGCAGGCTCAGGTGGTGGAATGCAACAACCATCAGCAACTCCTACGATGATATGCTTGAGTGGATCCCAGTCATTCCACGAGTTCACCACTGTCTTTCTCGATTCTTCTCCCATCGTAATCCTCCTTGTTTCATGAGTTATTGGAGCCGACAAGGGATGCCCTTTTGAACACAGCCCTTGCTTGTAGATTGCTTGTACGTTCTCCTCCTAAAATCCCTCTATCTGTTTGGGAAAGTAATCTTTACATGTCCCTTCACGGTAGACATCTGCCGTACAGCAGTGAAGTCCGCCCCCAAATGGTGACACCTCGTAGAAAGGAACCGGAACGACCTCAAGGCCATGCTTATCGAGCAGTTCCATCACAGGAGTCTCACTGGCCTCAACACAGACGGTCTTTGGATCGAGCACGAGAACGTTCATGTTAAGCCACCAACTGCAGAAGGTCATCGGCCTTTTCTCCTCGAGAACCGTTGGTGGTGGCTCCAGAATTTCCCAGCCATTCTTCTCGAACAATTCCCTCCGCGGATCTAGCGGAGTACGCTCCGGATTGAAAAGCACCAAACCAGGGCGGAGAGGAACGATGGTCGTGTCCATATGCCACGGTGTGAATTCCCTACACCTCACCTTATGGATTCGATGGTCGGAATAATGTCGCCGCAGCCACTCAATCCCAGTATCGTTGGTAACCATTGACTTCTGGACGAAAAGATCCTTTCCGCAGCGCACGACATCAGCGGCATCGAACAGCGGTTCCACTTCTGTCGGTATCCAGTCGCTCTTTTCCGCTCGCTCCCACTTCTCTTCTTCGCTCAGTGACTTCCATTCCTTCCAAAAGTCTTTCTTGTAGGAACGTTCCGTCAAACGCGGTTTGGGCGCCGCCGCAAAGCTAAAGTTGGGATCTTTCTTGAAGTACTGCTCAAATAATGGCCGGTAGCAAAGATACTCATACCATCGGCTGCGGTAGGACATGGTCGCTTCCAGGATTTCGTTGCCGATTGTGAGCAACAAGTCCCGAGCGGGCGCACAGCCAAACATCGTCTTTTGTTCCCAGTCAGGGGTCCGCGCCATCTGACTGAAGTCAATCGGGGTGGGCCGGTCCACGCGAATGCCTCGGCTCTCAAGGATTTTGGCAAAGTTGTCCAATTGTTCGTTGGCCTTCTCTTGCATTTCCCTGGGGTAAGGCCCAAAAGTGCCCAAGGGGAACCCGTGAGCTGGCCATTCGCGTTGAATGGCAAGCTCAGGGGCCTGGACCATGGTCCCATCGGCGCGGCCGAGGATAACATGCTTCAATGGATCCCACTCATTCCACGAGTTCACTACTGTTTTTTTTGATTCTTCGCTCATTGTAATCCTCCTGGTTTTATAAGATCAGCCGATCACTCCTAACTCGAACCTCCGTTCGTACAGATCAAGCCCGACGAAACTCTCAATGTTGGCAATTCCTGGGATCTTTCTGAATTTTTCAACAACAAAGCGCCGGTACTCCTCCATGTTCCGACAAACATAGTGAACAAAGAAGTCATACCGGCCAGCAACCATAACCACGTTCGTAACCCCTGGAGTCGAAAGAAGGATTGACACCATCTTGTCAGGACTTGCTCCCGTTTCAAGCCTGACCCCAACAATTGCGAACGTGTTGTAACCAATTTTGTAGGGGTTCATCACCAATATAACATCCATCACACCGGATGCCTTCAACCGCTTAATCCGGTTGCGGATGGTGGCACTCGTCACATCCCATTTCTCGGCCAGCTCGGCATACGAAAAGAAAACGTCCTTCTGGTGCATTTCCAGGATGTCTCGATCAAGATCATCCAGAGAAACCGCCACCTTGTGCTCGGGCAGGTCTTCGTCTGTCTGAATTCGCAACACTTGATTATGCCTATGGCCTCTCTCGCTCACGCCCATCAGCCCTCTCTACGCTCAGCCTGCCAATGCGACTGCTATGGCCCGACGTCCGCCCCTACAGCACACCCACATGGGGCCTATTTTAACATGAAAAGATTTCTCCGTCAATACTTTTCAGGAACGAAATCATGGCATTGCTGCTTGTCGAAGACAAAAGCAGCGGCTGTTCCCAATAGATTGGTTGGTGAAATAGCACCTATTCGCCTTGGAGGGAACAGTGGGGCTACGTATCTGTCGCCTACTTGTCGTGACCCATCTCCCAGACCTGCCCATAATACTCGTCGGCAATCGTAGCAATCTCCTCTACCGCGACGGACAGTTCCTCAGCGTCCAGGGAGTCGCCAAGTAGCACGTGTTCATACCAGACGGCGTTGGTGTCATCTTTCGTGTCGAGAGAGAACTTGCCAAGCAGGAGTTGATTGTTCTTCTCAGCCAAGAAGCGGGTGAGCTTGGGTGTGACCTTGCTAACGCTCAGGACTACCGGGGCCACCAGTTTCACGAGGGTCCGCTCTCCCCACTCCATCGGCTTGATTATCACAATCGCTGAACCCCGTCGGGCTGTAATAGTCCCGTCCTCATAGTCCACTTCATAGCTCACCTGCTTCTGGCGTAGGTAGGTTTTGATCTTACTGCGCAGTGCCTCCACGGCCTTTGATTCAGTTGCCATAACACACCTCCCTGTGCTTGGGCAGATCTTCATCTACCCAAATTCGCAATGCCTGCTTACACCCATGGCTTCTCTCGCTCACACCCATCACCTCTCTCTACCCCGAGTCTGCTATGCAACTGCCATATCATCGCATCCACGCCCTGATAGATCGTCTGCTCTCTTTCATTACCAGTTGGACTTTGCGCTGCGAGCGCTAGCGTGCCTTATTATAATACAAATAATCCTACCTGTCAATTATCGAAATGCAATCCAGGGCGTTGCTATTTTTAAAAAAGAAAAAATACGCTCACCAGGCCATATACCCTCCGTAGGAAAGGCCGCAGCAACCCAGGCGGTCCGGATCGGCAATGCCTTTCTCGATGGCAAAATCAACGCCCGCCATCAGGTCCTTATAGTCCAGGTTGCCATAATCACCGATGATCTTGGTACTAAACTCGTCCCCATAGCCGGTGGAGCCACGATAGTTGATAAACAATACCGCATAGCCCGCGCCGGCCAGCAACCGCAATCATCAGCGGCGTGACTGCCCTGTACTGCCCGCCCTGGGTCCCCTTGGTCCTCAGGCCCAAGGACTGAGGGCTTTGGCCCCAGGGCAAAGGGTCCAGGACGGTGCCCTCTCAACGTGTGAATGTACGATAGTAATCGCCACACGACAAGTTCGCACGAAGCG
>CAYNKW010000294.1:0-5359 GCA_964397845.1 uncultured Anaerolineae bacterium | reverse complement strand
CTTTGGCTACGAGGCGATCAACACCTCGGCCGACCGCAACAGCGTCATGGATGCCGTGCTGAACTGGCTGGCAGGAGGCGCGCCAGCGCCGATGCCGACAGGCGCACCGCCGACACCTACACCGACGCCAGGTGGTGGCTGGTAGGCTGGTAGCGGTTCCAACAAGACGACAACACCTACCACTATGCCGGCATCAACTCGAATTGAGGACGTGCCGACGACAAAATGACACTCCCAATCCTCGTCACGCGATGTTGCGCCTGGAGGATGTGGAAGGGCAGCAACGGCCCCGCTCGGTTGTCGAACGAGCGGGGCCGTTCAGTTTTCGAGGAGGCAAGCCCGTGGCTTTTCTATACCGCCAATTGCTTGAAGGGGACACGTAAACACCTCCCCCCCGGCCGATCGTTGTGCTGTAACCAGAGCAAAAGTATTTGCCTGCCAGCGTTTCCTGTGATGATTTTGTGATGATCTCGTGATAACTATTTGCTATACTATATTGATAATTTGAAGTATCTGTCCTGAATTCAGGACTTTCCTAAAAGCTCTAGTTGAACATAGCATTGGCCCTCGTCACAGAGAAACAATTAGGCAGCTATCAGTTTGATAGAGGGCAGGTTGACTGCGACCTGGATAGGGACGAGGTCAACACAGAACGAAATGAAGTCAGGGGGAAAAAAGTGCCGGCTTGCCGGCGCCAGAAAGGAGGAAAAAAAAGTTCTGACAACGGCGTGTGTTCCACAAGTATAAATTTACCCAAACCTATATCGTATCACACAAGGAGAAGAACAATGAAGGCGCGATTGACTGTTGTGTTTTGTCTGATCATGGCCCTGGCCTTGTCTCTGCTGGGCGGGATTCAGTCTATGGCTTCCCCATCGCCAGCAGCACCGCCTCCTCCGGGTGAACTCACGTTGAGTGAAGCGGACAATGGCCTCCAGATCGAACTCGCGAAAAGCGAAATTCTGGTTCTCAGCCTGGAAAGCAATCCAGCCACTGGCTACGCGTGGGAGGTACAGGGGATGGATCAGGGCATCCTGCTCCAGGTGGGAGAATTCGAGTTCGAGTCAGCAGCGGGTCTGCTCGGTGGTTCAGGTACGCAGACACTGCGCTTCGTGGGAGTCTCAAAGGGTCAGACACCTCTCGAGTTGGTCTATCGTCGCCCCTGGGAGGCGGACGTAGCGCCACTCGAGACCTACTCTGTTGATGTGCTGTCCAAGGGGACGTTTGCGGGCGACTATAGTGCCGCCGCCGTCCCTGTCGAGGAAGCTCTGCCCGCCGAGGAAGAAGTTACCGACGTGGGTCTTCCCTCGAGCTTCAATTGGTGCGATCAGGGAGGATGCACCCCGGTGAAGGACCAGGGCAGTTGTGGAAGCTGCTGGGCCTTTGGTACGGTGGGTCCATTTGAGTGTAATATCAAGATCGTAGATGGGGTTACGAAGAACCTTGCCGAGCAGTACCTGGTTTCGTGCAACTCGGATGGCTGGGGCTGCGGTGGTGGGTGGTGGGCCCACGATTATCACGAGTGGAAGTACGTATCGGGCGAGCCCGAAGCGGGGGCCGTTTATGAGGCCGATTTCCCCTATACGGCCCGTGATGATCCTTGCAATCCACCCCATCCACACCACGAAAAGATTGAGAACTGGGTCTATGTGGGGAATGACTCCAGTGTGCCGCCCGTGTCGGCAATGAAGCAGGCTATTACCGACTATGGACCTATCTCGGTTGCCGTTTGTGCAAACAGTGCCATGAGCGGCTATGGCGGTGGTATTTTCACCGGCCCCAGTTGCACCAGTGTAAACCACGCCGTAGTCCTCGTTGGTTGGGACGACAACCAGGGTAGTAATGGAATCTGGTACATGAGAAACTCCTGGGGGACGGGCTGGGGTGAAAGCGGCTACATGCGCATCGAATATGGCGTCAGCAAAATAGGCTATAATGCCACCTACGTCGTCTACGGTGGAGGGCCTGGTCCCACGCCCACACCGACCAACACGCCAACTCCAGAGCCTGTGGAGCCCATCCTGCTGGTGGACGACGACGATGGCTCGTCTTACGAGGGCTACTACACGGCGGCGCTCGACGCTCTGGGCGAGGGCTACAACACATGGAACGTCCGGAGCCAGGGCTCGCCTTCGGCGTCCGAACTGCAAAAGCACGACATCGTCATCTGGTTCACCGGCGACGACTATACCACCACGCTGACCAGCACCGATCAATCCAATCTTTCAACCTACCTGAATAGTGGTGGCAACCTCTTTATCACCGGTCAGGACATCGGCTACGACATCCGAAGCGCTTCCTTCTACGGGAACTATCTCCATGCCTCGTACATCCGCGACGACACCAACACCTACGGGCTGACGGGCTATGACATCCTGAGTGGTATCAACGTGACCATCTCTGGCAGCGGTGGGGCGAACAACCAGAGCTATCCCTCCGAGATCGGTCTGGGGAGTGGCGCGGTAGGCTTGTTCGACTATGACGGCAGCTACACCTGGGGTGGCTTGCGCTGGGAGGGGGCCTACAGGTTGGTTTATCTCTCCTTTGGCTACGAGGCGATCAACACCTCGGCCGGCCGCAACAGCGTCATGGATGCCCTGCTGAACTGGCTGGCAGGAGGCGCGCCACCGCCGACACCTACACCGACGCCGACAGGCGTACTGCCGACACCGACACCGACGCCGACGGGCGTACCGCCCACCCCGACACCGACGCCGGGTGGTGGCTGGTAGGCTGGTAGCGGTTCTAACAGGACAACAACACCTACCACTATGGCGGTATCAACTCGAAGTGACGACGTGCCGATGACAAAATGATACTCCCAATCCTCGTCACGCGATGTTGCGCCTGGAGGATGTGGAAGGGCAGCAGCGGCCCCGTTCGGTTGTCGAACGAGCGGGGCCGTTCAGTTTTCGAGGGGGCAAGCCCGTGGCTTTTCTATACCGCCAATTGCTCGAAGGGGACACGTAAACACCTCCCCCCCGGCCGATCGTTGTGCTGTAACCAGAGCAAAAGTATTTGCCTGCCAGCGTTTCCTGTGATGATTTTGTGATGATCTCGTGATAACTATTTGCTATACTATATTGATAATTTGAAGTATCTGTCCTGAATTCAGGACTTTCCTAAAAGCTCTAGTTGAACATAGCATTGGCCCTCGTCACAGAGAAACAATTAGGCAGCTATCAGTTTGATAGAGGGCAGGTTGACTGCGACCTGGATAGGGACGAGGTCAACACAGAACGAAATGAAGCCAGGGGGAAAAAAAGTCGCCGGCCTGCCGGCGCCAGGAAGGAGGAAAAGAAAAACTTGTGACAACAATGTTGTTCCACAAATCTGAATTTACTCAAACCCATATTATCACACAGGGAGAAAAACAATGAAAGCGCGACTGATTGCTATGTTTTGTCTGATTATGCTCCTGGTCATGTCTTTGCTGGGCGGGATTCAGTCCATGGCTTCCCCATCGCCATCACCTCCCCCGCCCTTTGAGATCGTGTCAAGTGGACAAGGAGGCACGGTGGCCGGCCCGGTGCTGGCCGTCGTTGCATCCGATGCTACCCTTGTGGACCTGTCTGCGAGTATCCCCGGTTGCCTCGCCACGGACGTGGAAGCCGAAGGCGAGACCTACACCCGGTTGACCGGGGATGGGTTCGATTTTGGCACGGAGATAGGTTTACCGGACCTGCCCGTTCTGCGGCGAAGCGTAGAGATACCGTTCGGGGCACAGTTCGAGCTGGAATTGCTCAGCGCCGATGTGTCCGAGTATGACCTGGAGGAGTTGGGAGTTGACTTTCCCATCTACCCCTTGCAGCCCCCGATGCCCAAGAAACCAGGGGCGCAGGAGAGCGTGCCGTTTGTGCTGGACGAGGTGTCTTATCAAGCCGATGCCTTCTACCCGGCTCAACCCGTGGCCGTCACGCAAGAATACATCGTGCGCGGGCACCGGGCGGTGGCAGTGGAGGTCTGGCCATTGGCTTACAACCCGGCTGCCGGCAAGGTGCGGGTGTATAGCAACGTCCAGTTGCGCCTCCGTCTGGAGGGCAGCGATATGGACAAGACCGCCACGCTGGCCCAACGGTATGCCTCACCCGCCTTTGAGAGCTGGCTGGCGGGCCAACTCCTCAACTACAATCAGGGTCGTCAGGATCTCTACACCCTCGGCGACCGTGCCACAGGCTATCTCATCATCGTCGCCGATACCTACTACAACAGTATGCTCTCCTTTGAGAATCTCAAGGCCTCGCAAGGGTTTGAGGTGACGATGACCAGGCTGTCCGACATTCCTGGCGGCAGTTCGAGCAGCGACATCAAAGCTTACATTCAGGACGCCTACGATAACTGGTCTACACCGCCCAGCTACGTGCTGCTGGTGGGCGACACCAACACGATAGCGGGTTGGAACGGCCAGGCTACTTCGACGGTAACCGACCTATACTACGCCACCATGGATGGGTCAAGTGACTGGGTGCCGGACATCGGGCGCGGCCGTTTCCCGGTGCGTTCCACAAGCCAGACGGACATCATGGTCGACAAATACGTAGACTACAACAACCTGAGCGGGAGCGAGGCATGGCTGGAAAAGGCGGCCTTCATCGGCACCTGTGACTCGGGGTACTATCAAGTCGCCGAGGGGACGCACAACTATGTCATCAACAACCACACCGGGCCGGCGGGTTACACAGGTAACTTTCCCAACAGCAACCAGTACGGCGGCGACAAGCTCTATTGCATCACATACGGTGCCGGCACCTCAGACGTGCGGTCGGCGGTGAACAATGGTCGCTGGGTGGTGATGTACTCCGGCCATGGCGGCACGACCAGTTGGGGAGGGCCATCCTTCAGTCAGAGCGACGTCAGGAACATCTCTAGCACGGGGGTGCTGCCCTTTGTTGGCAGCTTTGCCTGCCTCACCGGCCAGTTTTCCGTGACGGAATGTTTTGGCGAGACGTGGGTGCTCCAGAACAACAAATCGGCCCTCGTCTACCTGGGATCGTCGGACTCCAGTTACTGGTACGAAGATGACACGCTGGAGCGCAATATGTTTGATTCTCTCTTTGACGAGCCACAGCCCTCCGTGGGCAACGCGGTTTATGATGGTCTGACGGCCGTGCAGCAGCAGCACTCCAAGGATCAATACTACTGGGAGACGTACAACATCCTGGGTGATCCGTCCGTCAAGCTGAACATGGGTGAGGGACCTGGTCCCACGCCCACACCGACCGACACGTCGACCCCAGGGCCACCCACAGCGACGCCGACCAACACCCCCACACCGACCGATACACCAACCCCAGAACCCCCCGCGCCCATCCTGCTGGTGGACGACGACGCTGGCTCGTCTTACGAGGGCTACTACACG
>CAYNKW010000293.1:0-5365 GCA_964397845.1 uncultured Anaerolineae bacterium | reverse complement strand
CCGAGACGGCAGCCGGCCCACCGGCCCAGGCCCCACCTGGCCGGCCTGGCCCTGACGCTGCTCCTGCTGCTGGCCACGCCGGCCGGCGCCCAATCGCCTACCCCCACCGAACCCACGCCGGCAGCCACCGTCCCCCCGACCGCCACCCCTACCCCCACCGCCGGGCCGACGATCACCCCGGCCCTGGCGGTAGAAGTGCGCCAGCCGCCGGCGCCGCCCAGGAGCTTTTGGGAAACCTATGGGCCGGTAGTTATCGGCACGCTCATCACCGGCATCCTCGTCGGCGTCTTTCTCAAGCGCATCGCCGAGGCCGTGGCCGACAAGGCGGCGCGCCTGGCCCACCTTCTCTTCGACCGCTTTGCCAGCGCTCCCTTGTTCCGGGGGCTCTACTACCGTCGCTACTGCCAGACGCTGGCGGCCCGCGTCCGCGAACTGGCCTCGTCCAACATCGTAGACCGCCCGGTGGACCTGGAACGGGTGTACGTGCCCGTCCAACTGACGCCCGAGACGCGGGCCAGGGGGGACGGCGAGGCCGACCTGATCCGCTGGGACGAGGCACGCCGCCGGCGGCAGCGCGCACGGGCAATGGAGCCGTGGGAGGCCGTCCGCCAGCATCCTCGTATGGTTGTCCTGGGCGAGCCAGGCGCCGGAAAAACGACCTACCTTTCCCGCCTGGCTTTCACCTGCGCCCAGGGCAAGGCTCCGCCCGATTTTGCCAGCTACGTTCCCATCTACGTCCCTCTGCGCGAGCTGGTCGGCTCAAAGAAATTGGAAGACGCCCTGCCGGGCGTCTTTGAGGGATACAACTTTCCTCACGCCGCCGGCTTCTGCCAGCGACAGTTGGCCGCCGGGCGCTGCCTGATCCTGCTGGACGGGTTGGACGAGCTCGACACACGGAAGCAATACGACGAGGTGGTGCGGTTGGTGCAGGATTTTGCCGACCGGCGGCCGCCCGACGACGACCGGAACGTCGTCGCCGTCTCCTGCCGCACCTACAGCTACGAGCACGGCACCCAGTTGCGCGGCTTTACCAAGACCGAGGTCATGGACTTTGACGACGAGGCCATCATCCGCTTTGCCGACGGCTGGTTCCGCGCCGGTGACGTTCCGGACGCTTCGGAACTGATTGCCTCCTTCGACGAGCTGATCAAGACCAACCGCCGCCTGCGCGAGCTGGCCCGCAACCCGCTGCTGCTCTTGCTGGTGGTAGATCACTATGAGCAGGAGCAGATCTTGCCCCGTGGCCGGGCTGATCTCTACACTGTTTGCATTGACACCCGCATTGCCACCTGGAACAACCGGCGCGGCACACACCGGGGTCGCTTTGGCAAGGGACAGAAAGGCAATCTATTGAGAACCCTGGCCTTGAATCTTTACCTGGAAGGCCGTCGCAGTCTCTTCAGAGAAGACGAGCTGCTGGCCCAGATCGGGGACTTTGTATCGGCCACGAAGGACCCGCCCGGCAGCGCGGCCGATCTGTTGGCCGAAATCGTCGCCGACAGCGGCCTGCTGCGCGAGCGGGCCATCGGGCGCTATGGCTTCTCGCACCTGACGCTGCAAGAGTATTTCGCCGCCGATGAGCTGACCCGGCGCGGGGCCGACAAAGCCACCGAACTGATGGGCGGACACCTGGCCGACGACCCCTGGCAAGAGGTGATCCTGCTCTATTGCGGCCTGGCCGCCAACGCCGACCGGCTGGTGAAGCGCGTCCTGGTCCGCGCCGAATACGCCGGCAAGCCGGGCTGGCTCCAGGCGGGGCGTTGCCTGGCCGAGGGGGCGTGCCTCGAAGACAAGACGCTCCGTCGGCAGGTAGCCGATGGCCTGCTGGCCCTGCTCAAGGACGGCGACGACGGCCTGACCGCCGAAGAGAGTGCCGCCGTCGTCACGCTGCTCTGGGAAGGCGCGTCGAGGCTGATCCCCGGCTACGTCCGTGACCTGATAGCCTCCGGCGACCTGACGCTGGCCGCTCGCCTGCTGCCCGGGGAACAGGACGCGCCGGCCGCCCTGCGCACCGAGTTGAGCGCCCAACTGGCGACCGCTTACGAGCGCGGCGACGAGGCTCAGCGGCGGGAGGCCATGGCCGCGCTGAGCGGCATCTCGGTTGGGGCCGACCGGACGGCAATCGCTGCGCTGCTGCGCGGGCTGGAAGAGCCCCACCCGGCCGCCCGCGCCGATGCCGCCAGCGCGCTGGGCCGCCTGGAAACGCCCGGCGAAGCCGTCGTGACGGCGCTGTGCCGCGTTTACGAGACTGACGCAGAACAAGAGGTACGCATCGCCGCCCGCAACGCGCTCCTGGTGCTGGGCCGGCCCGAACTGGTGGGTATGGTCCTCGTCCCGGCCGGCGAGTTCCTCATGGGCACGCCGCTGGAGCAGGCCCGCCGCCTGGCTGAACAGTATGGCCTGAGCAGGACCTCCCTGGACAATGAGACGCCCCAGCACACGCTTTACCTGCCGGACTATTACGTGGCCCGCACGCCGGTGACCCAGGCCCAGTACCAGCGATTTGTGGAGGCCACCGTTCACCGTGTCCCCCACGTTGACAAAAAGTGGGTCGCGCCATACAACTGGGATTCGAAGCGGCGCAGCCACCCGCCGGAGCTGACCGACCACCCGGTGATGCTGGTGAGCTGGGACGACGCTGCGGCCTACGCCGCCTGGGCCGGGCTGCGCCTGCCGGGCGAGGCCGAGCGGGAAAAGGCCGCGCGAGGCGCCGACGCCCGTCAGTGGCCCTGGGGCGACGAGTGGGACGCGGAGCGGTGCAACACCGCCGAAAAAGGTCCCGGCCGGACAACGCCGGTGGGACAGTATTCCCCCGACGGCGACAGTCCCTACGGCGTGGCGGACATGGCGGGCAATGTCTGGGAGTGGACGGCCGACTGGTACCGGCCCTACCCCGAAACGACCTATCAGAGCGGCGAATTTGGAGAAAAGTACCGCGTGATGCGCGGGGGCGCGTGGTACGTCCATCAGAACTGGGCCCGCGCCGCTTTCCGCACCGGGTTCGACCCAGTCATTCGCTACTACAATGTGGGGTTTCGGTGTTGCGTCTCCACGTCTTCTCTCTGATCCTGGGTTCTGCTTTCTGTCTTCTGTATTCTGTATTCTGATCTTCAGTATTCAAAAGAGAAGAAAGGGGGGTGTGGGGGGGCGCAATGCGCCCCCCCACGAAACGATCGCCGCAAAAATGACATGAAAACTTTCAAGAATCTCTATCCACGTATCTACGACTTTGAAAATCTGTACCTGGCCTTTCACAAAGCCCGGCGGGGAAAACGAAGCCGGCCGGACGTGGCCACTTTTGAGATGAACCTGGAATTGGAGTTGCCTCGCCTGCAAGACGAACTGGCGAGCGAAACCTACCACCCTTCGCCGTACCGTCACTTTACCATCTACGAGGGAAAGCCGCGCCGCATCAGCGCCGCGCCCTTTCGCGACCGGGTGGTGCATCACGCACTGTGCAACGTCATCGAGCCGATCTGGGAAGCCCGCTTCATCCACGATTCTTACGCCTGCCGCAAAGGCAAAGGTACCCACGCTGCGTTGGATCGGGCCACCTGCTTTGCCCGGCGCTACCGCTACGTGCTGCAAGGGGACGCCGTTCGGTTCTTCCCCAGCGTGGATCACGCCATTCTGCGCGACCTGCTGGCGCGGCACATCGCCTGCCGGCCCACCCTACGTCTGGTAGAGCGCATCATCGCCAGCGGAGTGGGCATCCACGACATTGGCCACGGGATGCAGTGGTTTCCCGGCGACGACCTCCTGGCGGCGGTCCGGCCGCGGGGCCTGCCCATTGGCAACCAGACCAGCCAATTCTGGGCCAACCTGTACTTGCACGAGCTAGATCGATTCGTCAAGCAATCGCTCCGCTGTCGGGCTTACCTGCGCTATTGCGACGATTTGTTGCTCTTTGCGGACGACAAGCCGCCCTTGCACCGCTTATCTGGCTCTACATGACGAAACGGAGCACGCACCACGCACTACGGTCTGGCGCGCTGTTCCTCTGGTGATTCCTCGACCTCCTCAAGCTCAAGCGCCGGCAGGTCTGGCGTCATCTCGGCGGGCGGCAGTGTTTCCTCAACAGGCTCGTGGTCTGTTGCGGGTCGGGTGACAAAGTAGATGATGATGAGCGCAAGGCCCATAAAGAGAACGACCAGGCCAGGGAGCAGGATCAGCCCGATGGAGGTCAGCGGACGGGCGGAGCCAACTCTCCAACCAAGCGGCAACAAGCCGCACATCAGCGCCAAGCCAAACGCCGTGATGCCAATGCCCCAGGCAAGCGCGCCCTTGCCGTTGCGTACCTTGACTGCGTCGGCGGGCATCAACCCCTGCTCGATCATGGCCAGCCTCTCCTTGTGGCGGAACCAGCGCATCAGCAGCAGCGTGCCAAACAGCAGCACGAAAAAACCCAGAAAGCCCATGCAGGCTATGGTGAAACCAATCTCAGGTGATCCCATAGTTGTACCTCCTTCAAAGTCTGTGTTCACCCTTGCGAAGGTTCTGAACCTTCGCAAGGGTAGCGATCGCTATTTTGACGGCTCTGCTTCGATGGTAATGTCGCCGTTGCGGGTCTTGACCCGCATCTTGACCCCGCCGCCGTTGATCGTGCCGCGCAGTTTGTCGCCGGTGGTCCGCCTTTCTTTGTCGTCGCCCCCGCCTTTGACCAGCACGTCGAACTCACACCGGATGTCGCCAAAATCGGTGCTGGCATCCAGAGTGACCGCTGTGTTTGACGGTAGACGCAGGGACACGGAACCAAAGTTGCTCTCCACCTGGTGGTCTGCCTCAGTGGAAAGGGAACCCTCAAAGGACACCTTCCCGTTTCCCGAACGCAAATCCAACGAGGCATTGCCCACGCTTTCTACTGTGATATCACCAAAGTCACTGTGAAGCCACAGGGGGCCCTACCCGCCGTCCAGCTTGATAGCGCCATTGCGTGTCTCGATTTTGTACTCGCTGGCCTCGGTTCTGGCATCGCATTGTGACCAACCTGTGCTACAACCGACTGAACAGTCTGCGCCGCCAGCTTTTGGACACAGACGTGGATGACGTTGACACGTTGGCGTTGTCCTCGGACAAAGACCCTGCAACGGCCGTAGAAGCAGCGGAACGGCGCGCTTTTCTGCACCGGCAGATCGCTGCCCTGCCGGCGGCGCGGATGGAGCCGGCCTACGCCGTGTGGGGGCTGTCGAGCCTCTGCGTGGCGGCGGCGGCCGCGGCGAGTGCCAGCGTGCTGGTGCGACATGCGTAACGCTGCCTATCTCCAAGATGTGGACGATTCCAATCTGTGGTATAATTGGGGTAACCAACACATAACCCTATCCCCTCAGGCAGAGGAGAAAACAGGCATGATCGTGACCCAGACCAT
>CAYNKW010000292.1:0-5388 GCA_964397845.1 uncultured Anaerolineae bacterium | reverse complement strand
GCACGGCCCTCTCAGTGGCGGGGTTGATAGCGTTGGTGGCGCTGGCAGTCAGGCCCGCACTCTCCCCGAGCATCCTGAGCTTGTCGAAGGATGCACGTTTTGCCAAGCCGCACCCTTGGACAGGCTCAAGGTGCTCTGGTGCTCCCGCTGGCAAATGTCGCGATCCTTCTGTCTGGGCCGCTGCGCTGGTTGCTGTGGGACTGATCTTTGTAGTCAAAGTGAGCTATCTTGACACACACGACTCGCCCGTGCGATACACCGGCTTTGAGGGACAGCGGGTAGTGGGCGTAAGCGCGCCGGCGCAGGTTCACTTTGACGGCGGCATCCGGCTGCTAGGCCACGACCCGGCAACGCCGACCGTGGAGGCGGGAGGCTGGCTGGCCCTTCGTCTCTACTGGACAGCCGGCGCGCCACTTGCAGAGGAGTACAGCAGCTTCCTCCACCTGGTGGATGCCGGGGGCCATCGCTGGGGCCAATCGGACAACCAGCACCCCGGCGGCTATCCCACCGTGCGCTGGCGTCCCGGTGAGTACAACCGTGACGCCCACACCCTGGCCATTCTGCCGGGCACACCACCCGGTGACTACATCCTGCGCGCCGGCCTCATCGTCCGTACCACCGGCATTGGCCTTGATGTGCTGGACGAGCGCGGCGCGCCGGCCGGTACATCCATCGCCATTGGCAGCGTCACGGTCACACGCCCGCAACAGCCACTGTCCGTCGAGGCGCTGGATGTGGCGCACCGCCTGGATGTTTCCCTCGGCGACCTGACGCTGCTGGGCGTGGGCCTGGATCGCCACCGGGCCGCGCCGGGGGAGACGCTGCTGCTGACACTCTATTGGCGGGCCGAGCGTGCGCCGGGCCAGGATTACGTCGTGTCAGTGGAGACTGTGGATGAATGTGGTGAGATCGTTGCCGCAACTATCTTGCCGCCGGCTGCTGCGACCTATCCGGCCAGCCAATGGATCGCGGGCGAGATCGTCCGAGGGCAGCATTGGTTCACCCTGCCGGCCGATCTGGATTCCGGCACGTATGTCCTGCGCCTCCGACTTTTGGAAGCAAATGGAAGACCCATAGGCGATCCGGTGCCCTTTGGCGAAACAGGCCAGGTCACCGTCGTCGCTCCGGCGCGCCAGACAACCATTCCCCCAATGGGACATCGCCTGGACGCCAACTTTGGCCATCGGGCCACTTTGCTCGGCTACGACCTGGAGCCAGAGACGGCCCACCCTGGCGAGACGCTTCGCCTGACCCTCTATTGGCGCGCCGAGCAAGCCATGACGCACAGCTACGCCGTCTTTACCCACCTGCTGGACGCCGAGAGTCACATCGTCGCTCAGCACGACGGGCTACCTGCCGACTGGACGCGCCCGACCACCGGCTGGCTGCCGGGCGAGGTCATCACCGACGTCCGCCGCCTGGCGCTGGCAACCGGCGTCCCGCCCGGCGAGTATCTTCTGGAAGCCGGGCTGTACGATGCCCGGAGCAACGTCCGCCTGCCGGTGCTGGACACTGCCGGACAGATCATCGGAGACCGGGTGCTGCTGGCGCCGGTATCTGTGGAGCCTTGAACCCTGGACCTCCGAGGTCTAATGTAGAACGAGATGATATCTCGTTCTACGAGTCACAGACTCCCTTTGAGCGAGGCAGAGAATGCGGCTCTTGAATGGACAATTGGTATAACACATAGTGGAGCCTCGAATTGAGACTGGTACAGAGGATGACAGAAACCTGGGAACGATTCTCTCACAGCATGCGAATGGCCCGCTGGGGCTGGCTCTGGCCGACGCTGGTCATCACCGCCCTGGCCCTGCTGGCGGCGCAGCCGTTGCTGCGACCATCCACCGCTTGCAGCCATGACGGCGCTTTGCACTTTTTGCGCCTCGTCGAACTGGATCACAGCCTGCGTCACGGTCAACTCTATCCCCGCTGGTCGCCCGACATGGCCTATGGCTACGGCTACCCTCTGTTCAACTTTTACGCGCCTTTTTCCTTTTACCTGGCCGAAGCCCTTCACCTGGTGGGACTGCCCTTTGTGGCTGCCTGGAACGGCACACTGGCCCTCTGTCTGCTGGCGGGCGGTTTGTTTACCTACCTGCTGGCCCGCGATTGGATGCCGGAGCACAGCGCATTGGTCGCAGCCACGGCCTACCTGCTGGCGCCCTACACCCTTTACGACGTGTACTTTCGGGGCAACCTGGCCGAATCGGTCGCCTTGCCCTTGTTGCCATTGGTGCTGTGGGCCTTTGGCCGCCTGATGCGGAGCGGGCAGGCGCGTTACCTGGCCCTGGCGGCGCTGTCGCTGGCGCTGCTGTTGACGACACACCAGGTGATGGCATTGTTGTTCGGGCCGGTGCTGGCGGTCTATGTCCTGATCCTGTGGTGGCTGGAGGGACGCCCGCCCTGGCGTCTGTTGACAGTTTTCACCGCCGGCGCACTGGCCCTCGGTTTAAGCGCGTTTTTCTGGATTCCCGCCCTCCTGGAGAAGGAAGCTGTCCACATCGCGCAAGCGTTCACGCCCGGTGGGATGAACTTTCGGCAGAACTTTCTCTCGCTCGCCGAGTTGTTCTCGCCGCCCGTCCCTGCACTGGCCGGATTGATGAACCCTTCACCGCCCCGCAGTCTGAGCCTGGCCGCCCTGGCACTGGGCCTGTTGGGCCTGCTGCCCCTGGCCGCGCGACCGGTACGTCGCTTCTGGCGTCGTTTCAAAGCCGTCTTTCCGATCCTTGCCCGCGACGTGTCGGCCGAGGTGCGCCGTGCCTGGTACATCTTTGCCATTGGTGTCGAACCACCGCCTTGCCAGGCCCCCAGATTCCCAGACTCCCAAACTCCCCAGCTCCCATACTTCCCCTCCCCCCGCGAACGAGGCCAACTCTTGCTGCTCGCCAGTGTGTTGGGCCTGGGTTTCATGATGCTCTCCCCCTCGCTGCCGCTGTGGGAACGTCTCCCCTTGTTCTACTTTGCCCAATTCCCCTGGCGATTCCTGGCTCCGGCCAGCCTGGCGGTTGCTCTGCTGGCGGGAGACAGCCTCTCCCCCTTGCCCGTCGAAGGCCGCCGGCGGTGGCTCGCCCTGGGCGCGACGGCCGCCGCTGTAACGCTGTTGTTCGCCGCCAGTCTGGGCTGGCTCTACCCGCGAGACTGTGGCCAGCCCGGGGCCAGCGTCGCTGCTATCCTTCGCTTCGAGCGACGAACCGGCATTATTGGCACCACCTCGGCCGGCGAATATCTGCCCCGCTACGTCCAACAGATGCCCGACCCCGACGCGCTGGCGGTCATGTACGAAGCCGGCGGCCCCATCGCCCGGCTCGATCCCACTTTGCTGCCGGAGGGGGCGACGGTCGAACTGGCCGAGTATGGCCTCACGTCCGCCCGGCTGCTTATTCGCAGCCCGGAGCCGTTCCGCGCCGTGTACCGCGCCTTCTACTTTCCCGGTTGGCGGGTGGCCATCAACGGCCAGAACGTTCCCATCGTCATCACCGCACCGCACGGACTCATCAGCTTTGACGTGCCGGCCGGCCATGCCGCCGTGCAGGTTTGGTTTGGCACGACGCCGCTGCGCCTGGGGAGTGCCTTGCTGTCGGGCGCAACCCTGCTCATGGTTCTCTGGTTGGCCTGGCAGGGCCGTCGCGAGAGGGGATTCGCCCCCGCCAGCGCGTTGGTTGCCGCCCACTGGTGGCAGTGGCTGATCCTGGCCGCGCTGGCGGGGGGACTTTTGCGGGCCAAAGTCACTGTGGTGGACGCAGGGGGGACCCCATTCCGACCGATCCGCTTCGACGGACAGACGTTGCAAAAAGTGGACGCGCCCCTCAGCATCAATTTTGGTGACGAACTGACGCTGTTGGGCTACAACCTGCCCCGGCGGCGCGCAGCCGCCGGCCAGGCGATCTTTTTGGAGCTGTTCTGGGCCGCCAGGGGACGACCCTCGGCCGATTACGCCTTTAGCGTGCGACTGGTGGACGAGCAGGGCATGGAGTGGAGCCCCAAGGGCACGCGCCGGCCCGGCGGCTTTCACGAGTTCCCGAAAACGCAGAGCTGGCAGCCGGGCGAGTATGCCCGTGACGCCCATCTCGTTGACGTGCTGCCCGGCACGCCGCCAGGCTGCTACGCGCTGCGCGTCACCGCTTTCGAGCGGGGGACGCTGGCCGGCCTGGACGTGCTGAACGATCAGGGCGTGCCGGTGGGCCAGTCGGCAGACGTGACCACGGTCATCGTCACCCGGCCTGACCGTCCTCCGGCCCCGGACGAGCTCGACGCAACCTACCGCCTGGAGGCACCGCTGGGCGATCTGGCGCTGCTGGGCCTCTCGCTGGGCCGCGTTCGGGCCGCGCCAGGCGATGCGGTGCACCTGACCACCTTCTGGCGCGCGGAGCGTCCGTCCCAAAGCACCTACACCGTCCATGCCGGCCTGGTGGACAGCCTGGGCCAGCGCGTCGCCACGCTGGCCTTTCTGCCAGGCGCGCCGCAACACGCCACGTCTCACTGGCAGCCGGACGAGGTCATCCGCGATCAGCGAGTGTGGGTCATCCCGATCCACACGCCGCCGGGTCGCTACGCGATTCGCTTTCGGGCAAAAGATGGAGAGGGCCGGCTGCACGGGCCGGTCTGGGTGGAAGAGCAAAAGCTAGAGATCGTCGCGCCGGAGCGACAGACGGACTTGCCGGCCATGGGGCACAAAATCGGAGCTAACTTTGACGACCGGGCCACACTGCTGGGCTACGACCTATCGCCTTCATCGCCGCAGCCTGGCGACACGCTCCGGCTGACGCTCTATTGGCGGGCTGAGCGGGAGATGCGCCAGAGTTACAAGGTTTTTGCCCATCTGCTGGACGCCGAGGGCCGCATCCACGCCCAGCACGACGCCGTACCTGCAGACTGGACGCGCCCCACCACCGGCTGGCTGCCCGGCGAAATCGTGACCGACGCGCACGAACTGACGCTGGACGCCGGCGCGCCGCCGGGCGAATATCTATTGGAGGTGGGGTTGTACGAGGAACAGACCGGCATCAGGCTGCCGTTGCTCGACAGCGCAGGGCGGGCCGTGGACGAGCGGCTGGTGCTGGAGATGATGCGGGTGAAAAGTACGGACTAGCAGAAAGACGCGGATAGATAGACCAGAAACCGGGTTTCTTGCCCCCGTGAACGCTTACCAATTCGGGGTCTACGCAGAAAGGTGGGATAGATATGCTCGCAGGGGGTGTGCCACCCCCGTCTATAGCGCTGAGGCGATGTACCACTCCTAGGAATAGGACGCGGGTGGCACACCCTTAGTCCTTGGGCCTAAGGACCAAGGGCCCGCTTTGAGCACCCCACTAATCTGCGTAGAGCGTCAATTCGCAACTCGCAATTCACTCTGGAAAGACCTGCACGAACTCGGCGTTCCGCACCTCA
>CAYNKW010000291.1:2380-5431 GCA_964397845.1 uncultured Anaerolineae bacterium | reverse complement strand
AGTAAGCCGGCCGGAGTTGGGCGGTGGGATAGCCTGGCCCGGTGATGGCCCACCAGTACTGCTCGTCATCTGGCGTCCAGTCGTGATCGGCGATGTAGATGAGACTCATCAAGCCGATCCAGGGCCGCCAGTTCTCCCTGGCGTATTGGTAGGCGCGCACCAGGTAATCGGCTTTCTCTTCCTCGGACACGGCGTGCCAGTGGTAGGTCGAATCGGGCCGGGGATCGCTGGTCCAGCCAAATTCCAGGAGAGCCACCTGTTTGGCCGCATCGCCGTTTTGCACCATCACCTGGCGCATGTCTTCCACGCGCCGGAAACAATAGACCCTTTTGCGCTCTAGAGGACTGGGGTCGCCGTTGTTCAGCACCGGGTCGGCGGCCACGACGGCCGGGTCGGTCTCCGGCGGCACTTTGTAGCCTGCGCCGTGAACGCCCAGCACGTCAAAGTAGGGGGCGGCGCCGGCGTCGTATATTTGCTGGAGAAAGGCCGTGTCGGGCACAGCTACGTCGTCCCAGCGGCTTGTGGGTGCCAGGCCGGCCGAGATGACAATAGCGTCGGGATCGGCCTCTTTGATGCGCTGGTAAGCGATTTTGAGCAATGCGACGTACTCGGTGGCATTGGGCGACCGGTCGCCCCACTCCCGCGACAGGTTGGGCTCGTTCCAGACCTCGTAGGCATGGATGCGACCCCGGTAGCGCTCGGCCATCGCTTTCAGGAGATCGCCATAGTCCTCGTAGTTGGCCGGTGGTCCGTTGTTCGCCGTGCCGGCCCACACCGGCTGGTGGTCCACCCGCACGACCATTTTGAGGCCGTGCTGCTGTGCCTGCGTTACGATGCGATCCGGCACCGTCCAATCCAGGTGCCCCTTGGCTGCACCCTCGATGTCGCGCCAGCCAAAGTTGACCTTGATCCAGCCGAAACCGGCCTCTTTCACCAACCCCATGTCCCGGTCCGAGACCTCGATCCGCCACCAGGGAAAGATTTGCATGCCGTAGGCCGGCGAGTCCATGAGATGTCGGGCGGTCGGCGTCGTGGTGGGCTGAGGAGTGGGCGTGTCCGTGGCCGGTGCGGTCGTGGCTGTAGCTTTAGCCGAGGGTGTCTTTTGTTCTCCGGTGGGTGGGATAGCCGTTTCGGTTGGCTGGATGGCGGTGGGCTGCGACAGGGGAGTGGGCGACGTCGTTGTGCCGGTCTCGCCTGCCCTCGTTGACGTGGGCGGTGGTGAAGTGGTGACTTCTGTCGGTTGCTCTGGCACCGCCCCGGCGATAGCCGTCAAGGTCCTGGCTACCGGAATGGGCGTGGCCGTGAGGGCGGCAGGGTAGATAAAGAGGCCCCACACAGCAAGGGCAAGGGCGAGGAGTACCATAACGCCTAACAAGGTGACCAGGAGAGCGGGTCCGGTCCCCGAAAGCCGGGGCCGGCGCGGAGATGTATTGGACATGACCTACCTCGCAAAGATCTCGGATTCAGGAGTCACACAGTTCGCCGGTCGAGCGGTGCCCGGAGCCCTTCGACCGCGCCCTGCCCAGGGCAGGACAGAGGGCTCAGGACGCCGCCCAACCGCGTAACTCCTCTCAGGTTGTTATCGGCGTTAAGCAATGGCCTGGAGCACGAAGGCCATGCTCCAGGCCACATGAGGAATTTCCAAGTCTGGCTTCTACAATGGGTGCATTTGAGGACGACTTGTCGGAATTCCCCTCGAGTTCCGCACTACTTGGGCACCGCTTGCAGGGCAAAGAAAGCTGGCCGTGGCCTCCAGTCGGGATACAGGATGCCAAAAGCCGCCTTTTCGTCCTTAGGGCCGGAGGCAGGGCCGTAGTTGAGGTTCCAGAGGAACATCGGCCCCACCCAGCCCCAATCCTTGGCCATCTGGTAGGCACGGACAATCCAGTCGGCCTGTTCCTGCTCAGTGTTATCGGCGGCATACTCATAGCCTACGACTGGGGCGACGCCCAGACCGTGCACCGAGGCCCAGCCGAACTCTGTGGGCCAGAGCCGCTTGGCGCTGTCGCCATAAACCACCATCACGTTGCGATAGCTCTCCATCGTCCCCCGGTAACTCCAGCTCCGGTGACGGTTCGCGTAGGGGCCGGTAAAGCCGGCGCTGGGGTCGCTGTAGGACTGCCAGTCGGCATCGGGTGGCATATTGTAGCCGCTGGGATGGACGCCCACGCCGTCACAGTAGTGCTTGAGCCCAGCCTGGTACATCTCCTCCAAGTATGCCAGATCGTCAATGGCTTTGATGCGGTCATTCCAACCGGTGGGCGTCAGCGCGCCACTGATGACGTAGGCCTGGGGGTCATGGACTTTGATGGTCTGGTAGGCCAGCTTGAGCAGTGCCACGTAGCGGGCCGGGTCCAATGGCTCGTTGCCCCACTCGTAGTGAAGGTTCTGCTCGTTCCAGACTTCGTAGGCCCAGATGCGGCCCTTGTAGCGAGCAGCCATGGCGCCCACAAAGTCGGCATAGTCCTGGGGATTCTTGGGCGGGCCTTCGACGCTAGTGTCGGCGCTGGGACCTCGCGCCCAGCCAGGAGCCTTGACTACGCTGACCAGCAGGTGGATGCCCTCGGCCTGGCAAGTGTCCACGATGCGGTCAATCTCACCCCATTCGTATTGGCCCTTGCCCCTGCCTTCGTGATGCTTCCACTCGACCTGCGCTTTGAGCCAACGGAAGCCCAGAGTCTTGACGGCGTTGACGATAGGCCCGTGATCCTGGCCCCACACGTGGGCCTGGATGCCATAAGCAAAGCCCTCGCCGGTGGACGGGGGCGGAGCCCCACCGCCCTGGCCAGCGGACGAGGGCGGCTGCGTGGGCTGCGGTTTCTTGGTCGGCTTGGGCGTTGGCGTCGGCGCAGGAGTATCTGTCGGCGTCGGTGTCGGCGTCGGTGTCGGCGGGATGGTCGGCGTGGCGGTTGGCGTCGGCGTGTTCGTCGCTGTCGGCGTCGGCGTGCTGGTGGGAGTGGGGGTCGGTTCGGCCACGTTGAACACGGCCGCCTCGCCTTCGCTCACCGGCTCGCCGTCGGCGGCAATGACGGCCGACATTTCGTAGGCGCC
>CAYNKW010000291.1:0-2280 GCA_964397845.1 uncultured Anaerolineae bacterium | reverse complement strand
TGCCGTGCTCATCGGTGTAGTTGAGCCAATAGGTCTGGATACTTTCGTCGAAGGCAATGCCCGTCGCCTGGTCCAGCGCAAAGGTGACAGACGCACCGGGATCCACCAGGTCTTGAGCGTTCTCCATAGCAATGCGACTCAAGGGTGCCAGAGCGTCGGTGTAGGCCACCGGGTGCAGCCCGCCGTTGAGTTGCTCTACCCCTCGCACGCTGAGGACCAATTGCAGCTTGTAACGGTTTACCTGGCTGGAGGCCCATTGGAGCATCTGCTCGACAGGACCGTCGGCCACAAATGCGAGAGGCCCAAAGGAGGCTGTTACTTTGATGGCATCCGCCACCTCGCCCAGGGCCAGCCAGTCGTAGGCGCCGGTGTCCCACTCGTTCACGGCCAACTGGGTGGGCCGCTCGACGCGCACAGAGAGCAACCGGTCTAACTGGTGCAGCTTTTCCGCCAACTCGGTGACAAAGAGGGTATAACTATCGCGCAAGTCGGGGTTGATGCGGCGGTAGTCCAGTTCTACGCCCGGGTAGTCCTGCCCGACGACAAACTCGGCAATGGCAGTGACGTGCTTCTCTCGCAGCGCGGCATTGGTCAGCACATCGTCCAGTGCGCTGCTGCGGCTGGGGCTGTCCTCGCTCCAGTTGCGGATGGTGGGGATGACGAGATAATCATCGGACGGCTCGAGCAAGGCAGTGGCCCTCATGAGAAGTTCACCCTCTTCGCCCAGGTAGAGGCCCACGGGGTTGATCTCGGTCAACGTCTGGGCCACTTTGGCTGGCAGGGCCGTGGCCGCTGGCAGTTCAGCAGCGACCAGGGGCACCGGGGCGCCGGTTTGCATCACAGCTACGTACAGGTTCTCTGGCAGGAAGTTCATCTGCGACACGATCATCTCTTCGCTGGCCATCACCTGGCTGGGCAGCCAAACCCAACTCTGACCGTTCCAGGCATAGAGATCCAGCGTCTCGTACGGTTCGGCGTCGTTGGGAATAGGAATGTGAAAGGTGGCGTCGGCTGCCACTTCCTCCCGGGTTTGTACCCGGTAGAGCGGGCTCTTTATCACCAGGTTGGCGGGCAGGGCCTCGGCAGCAGGGATCAATCTCTTGCCGGCCGAGCCCACCAGAAACTCGGCGCGAGGCACAGAAGAGAGTTTAAGCTTGAAGGATTCGGCCGGCGAGTTTTCGACGATGGTCAACTGCGTGCCGTCGGGGTCTTTGACAGACCAAACCTCCCCGCCGATGGTCGTGAATCCGATCCCCGCGATGCGTTCCGCCAGAGAGATCGGCGGCAAAAGGAGCGCCGCGACCACCAGCGCCGGGATCAGGATCAGATTGATCAATTGAGAGAGCTGCCTGTCTCGCGGCGTTGTCCTTGCTTCGCCAGCGCCAAACAGCGGACTCTGTTTCTGTGACAGTTGTGTTTCGCTCATAAGCGACATGTACTCCTTTCGTACATGGGCATTGCCTCACCGTTCGAATGAGCTCGTAGCGAGGCCTACCCCCCAAAGAAAAACCCTGCCTTCGGGGCAGAAAATGCCTCTATGGCGGGGGTGGGGTTAAGGAGGTCTGAATCTGGACTGCTGGGTCAGGCATGGCCCGATTGGGTGACGGCAGCCGGTTTAGACAAGTTCCGGCGTTCTCCGACTCGCAAAGTCGTTTTTCCGCACACACAAACGTTATTCTAGCACAAGCAAGCGATTTTGGCAAATGAGTTAGTTGTCTGAAAAAGGATGAAAAACGAGGCGGACCGCGGATCGCGGTCCGCCCCTACACAGCCCGTTGCGGACTCTTACCATAAGGTCACGATGGGCAGGTCGCGCATGGTCACCAGGCCCGGCGCCGCTTCTCGCACGCGACGGATGGCGTTGACGGCAATGGCTACGGTGGCAATGTCGCCGTTGGTGCCCCGGAGCTTGACCTCCAGGTCAGGTTTGCCAGTGATCTTGATGGTGTCCCCGTCGTCTTTTGCTTCCAGTGCGGCGATGAAGGTGAGGGTCATGAACTCGCCCTCGTCGGTGTAGGCGCGGGCCACCTGCCTGAGGCCCCTCACCTGGCCGCGCTGCACCTCAAAGTAATCGGTCTTGACCGGCTGGTCGGCCACTACCGGCTCTACACCAGACTCGTAGCGAGCCAGTTTTTTGCCCAGCGTGTGGAAGACCATGGCCACTGACTCGGGCAGGCCCACGTGGTCCATGCGCCCGGCGGCCATCCTGGCCTTGAAACCGTCCACCGTCATGCCGCAGCCGATCTTGGCCTGGAACGGCCCGCGCCGGGTGGAGGCGTT
>CAYNKW010000290.1:0-5436 GCA_964397845.1 uncultured Anaerolineae bacterium | reverse complement strand
TGCTTTACAGATTCCCAAACGGCTAAGGCGTAGACAGATTGTCCGTGTTGGCCAGGATGATTAAGGTGATGTTCTCATCGGGCACTTTGAGGTAGAGAGCCGAAACAGATGCGGGGTTGTGTCCATAATGCCAGATCAGGCGGGTGCCTTTGTAACGCTGAGTGTACCTTATTCTATCACGTCTTGCCCATCCACGCAATTTGTTAATTCACCTGAGCGCATACACTAAAAAACTCCCCGGCGCATCGGCCAACCGGGGAGTTTTGAAACTGGACAGGTGGCGAGTCTTTTCCCTGGTCAGGTGACCAGGTGGTTACCCTACGCGGGTCCCAAGTGACCTCGATAGACCCGATTGGCGTCGTCAACGGTGACGAAGGCCGCCTCGTCCACCCCGCTCACCAGGGCCATGATGGCCGGGATGTTCCGCCGCTTGACCACGGTGGTGACGACGTGCACCCTGCCGGCCAGCCCTTCCCCGGCCATCTCTGTGACCCCGTAGCCAGCCTCGCGCAGGGCCGATGCGATCTCCGCGCCGTAATCCTGGGAGATGGCCCTCACGATGGCGTAGCCCATGGCCAGCTTTTCCTCGATGACCAGCCCGACCAGGGTACCAGCGGCGAATCCGCCGCAGTAGCCTAGCACGTTCCAGACGTTGCCCACGTCCTGCAATACCTGGCTGATGGCCAGGATGAAGATCAGGGACTCGAAGAAGCCGATGGCTGTAGACAGGCCCTTCTGTCCTCTCACCCCTAGCAGGGTGCGCACCGTGGCCATTGAGACGTTGACCAGCCGGGCCAGGAAGATTAGCAAACCTCCTACGATCATTTCCATAACTTAGCCTCCTTTACCTGAAATAATCATCACAGTAACAAAACATGAGCAGTTCGCCGGTCGGTAGTGTCCCTGTACAATTGAGATAATTATTTGCGTTCCCTCACCATCCCGGCCACCAGTCTTCTCGTGACCGTGGGTCCATAAAGGCACCGGTGTCGCGTATGGCCACCACGATCTCGCTGCCTCTGGCACGACCAAAGGCCTGACCGCCCTGTAAAGCGGGCAAGTTGTCTCGCCCGGCGGCGTTCATCGCTTCGTAGAGGGCCAGCAGGTTAGGCTCCACGCAGACCCCTTCCACATGCAGGGTGTAGCCCCACACTACGTTGTCCTCCCGCGTGTACTTGAGAGTGATGCGCTCCGTGCTGGCGTACAGCACCAGCACATCGTAACCCGCCCCGATGTCGTAACCAGAATCCGGCATGTGGATCGTGTCCGTAGGGGTCACGACTATCCCGACCAGCGTCACCTCTGGCACGGTTACCAGATCGCCCCGGCGTTCGTTTTCCCAATCCCAATCGTAGACCTGGTAGACGTTGCTGAAGGGAGGGGCACAGTCGCGGGCGCAGAGCCCAGACAACCGGGGTGCTTTGTCGTCGGCTGGGCTGCCATAATCAACCAACCCCTTGTAGGCGTCGGTGATCTCGTAACCCCGGATGGCCAGGTTGACGTCCGGATGCTCTTTGACTGGCCGGTCACCTGGGGGCGGGATTATCGGCAGCGTGCCGTAGCTCTCCCCCGGTATGGGTGCGCAGGGATCGCCAGGTATCTTGACAACCATAGGAATGTAGGCGTAATAGGTGACAACGTCCGAAGGGCGGATGGCTGTGGCGTCGGTCTGCAAGGCGGCGGGTGTGGGTCCTGTGGCCTGGGCAGGTACGGCGGCCATCGCAAGGCCAAACGCCAACACCAGCCCCCCGGCCAGGAGTAGGGTCAGCAGGATGAAGCTCAACCGCATAATACTCCTCCGATCTCGAGTGATGGGAGATACCATCGTACCCCGTGGGCCATACGTGGATCGGCCGGCAGCGGGCGCGCAGTTCTCCCGGCACGCGCCGGATGGTCGCCCGGCTCACGGTTGGGCGGGCGCGCTCCAGGTCCGGTCTCTCGCTCCGGGCGATGCCATTGATGTAATCCGCCGTCCCCTGGTTGTCCCCGTCGTCGTAGCGGCTGTCCAGCAGGAGGCGCACCGTAGCGCCCCGGCGAGCAGCCTCGATTGATGTACGCCGCCAGGCGGGGGTCAGGGTCATCGGCCGTGTCGCCGCCCCAGAACTGATGCTCGTAGAGCTGCTCGGCCAGGACCGTGTCGCCACCCCCGGCGCGGGCCAGCAGGCCCAGCAGCGCGTCCCCATCCCGCAGTCTGGTTCACATTGTTGATCTATGTTGTCGGGCGACTGCTCATCCCCGTAGGCGGCACTACGCCGACACTGCTTCTTCTTCGTTAACCAGCCCAGCAAGCGCACGAAGGATATCTCGATCTGGCACTTTACGGTTCAGGTTGTTGGATCTCGTTTATTCGAACTTCCAGCAGCGCCACTCCCTCGGGATTTTCGGGCAGTGGCTCGGGCGATCTAGCCGCAGGAATGATAAAGTTACTGAGGATCACTGATGGCGCGTTGCCAGAGAGATCGGCGGTAAAGACCACCACCATGTCCAGATCCGGTATCACAAAGATGCGCTTGCCCCTGTAGCCATGGGCCGCAAAAGTGCTGCTGCCATGGACCCACCATTGGTAGCCATAGTACGATGCAGCGCCGTGGGCACTGACTTGCGGAGCGATGGACGCCTCGACCCACTTTGCCGGAATGATCGGTTTCCCTTCCCAGACGCCGCCCTGCAAATAGAGCTGTCCAAACTTGGCCATGTCACGCGGCGTCAGCCGCAGGCCACCGGCCCCAAAGGCGATGCCGTGTGGATCGGATAGCCAGGACACGCGGGAAATGCCAAGCGGTTCAAAGAGATATTCACGAGCAAAGGAGAACGTCCGCATTCCCGTAGACTCCTGTATGATCGCGGACAAAAGGTGAGAAGCGCCTGAACTGTAGTTGAACGTGGCGCCCGGCGCTGCGACCATGGGCCTATTGAGCACGAAGCGGACCCAATCTGCGCTGCGCATCATCTGGTTCATAATGTTACGCGCAGAGCTGTACGAGGCCGCCGACTCGGGCCAATCCAGGCCGGACGTCATCGTCAGCAGATGTTCTATCGTCATCGCCTGCTTGAGCGGGGCGTTCTGCAAGTCGGAATGGTCGGGGAAAAAATCTGCGACCTTTTGACCCACACCCTCAATATAGCCCTCGCGAATGGCGATGCCCACCAGCGCGCCGGTGAAGCTTTTGCCGACAGAGGCAGTGCTATGCCTGGTGTTGGGTCCGTAGGGAGGATAGTATGCCTCTACTACCGTGTAGCCATTACGGACGACCAACACGCCGTGGACATCGATCTTTTGCTGCTCGATATAACCAAACATCCCGGCCAATAACTCCGAGTCCATTCCCTGTTGCTCAGGGGTAGAACCCTCTGCTGGCCATGGCGTCGGGGTTGGTGTTGGGGTTGGCGTCGGAGTCAGGGTTGGCGTATGAGTTGGGGTCAGCGTTGGGGTTGGCGTCGGAGTCAGGGTTGGTGTATGAGTTGGGGTCAGCGTTGAGGTTGGCGTTGGGGTTGGCGTCGAAGTCAGGGTTGGTGTATGATTTGGGGTCAGCGTTGAGGTTGGCGTCAAGGTTGGAATTGGTAATGGGGTCGCCCCGGCGCAACTTGCAACAAGAGCAACGACAACGCATAGAGAAAAAAGCCATTTGAGGTACAAATCAATCATTTCAATCATTGCTCAGGGCCTCTGCCATGTCCATCTCGCCAAAGATCGCGCCCAACAGATCGCCGCGTGCGTCGGCAGTCACCAGACCGTCAACCTGGCTATCCTCCAGCGCTGCCGCCGCCACCTCCGATGCGAAACGCTACCTCCCCTGTCAACAAGTGCCCCTCTGGGAAAGCTGACTATCTGATACCTCTGCTACCCTTCACAAAACACCTACTCAGAAATACGGCTCAATAGGAAATCAACGCCGGGTGTATCGCTGGGAGCGTTGACGCCAACCTCCGTGGCCGATGCCGCGTCAGGGGCGTCGTTGTAGAATTCTGCCACATAGTCCGATAGGGTGGCCTGCACTTTGTAGTTGCCTGAGGGGAGACCCTCGATGGTGTAACTGCCGTCAGGGCCGGTGTTGGCGCCGGCACCGGGGTGATCGCCCACGGTCGGGAAGGCATACACGCTCGCTCCGGCGATAGGAGTGACACCATCTTGCTCGTAAACGTGTCCCGAAATGCTGCCCGCTTTGGCCAGAGAAAAGTCTATTCCCCACGTCGTGTCGGGAACCACAACAGAGACCACATCCGCGTTCTCCCTGTCGTATTTGCCGTTATACCATTCATCCACCCACTTGTTTCCCCTGACGTTTGCCTGTGTGGTGAGGAAGTAGCTCCCCGTTCCCAACCAGATGGCATAACTTCCGTCATAACCAGTCCACGACCCGTTCACCAACCCTCCGTTAGGTGCATAGGCCCTCACAAGCATCCCGTCTATGGGCGTCACGCCATCCTCTTCATAGACGTGACCCGTCACCATTCCGCCTGCATCCAAGGTGAAGCTGATGCCGGTTATCGTATCTCCCTCCACAATCATCAGACCATCCGCATCGTTCTTGTTGCTCTTGGCGTCATAGTATTCGGGAGCGAGGCCTGGTTTGCTGGCGCGTACATTGTAGTTGCTCCAGGGAATGATATCCGATATCAAGTAACTGCCGTCGGCTTGTGTGCTACCGCCAAAATCAAGGCACTCGAAATCTGGCGGACAGACATTACCCCATATCTGAACTCCCTGAATAGGCGTCACCCCGTCACTCTGGTACACAAAACCAGACACCGTACCCCCCCGCGTGAGATGAAAGTCTATACCCGTCGTTGTGTCAGGCGGAACCACCGTGACGTGGGTGGCCCAGTGGCGGTGGTAATGACTGTCGTAGCATTGTACCAACCAACCCTGTGCTCCAGCACAGACGATATACTTGCCCAAGGCGAGGTTCTCAACGAGGTAGCTCCCATCCGAAGCGGTGGGCGTGTAGAATCCGTCGTCGGAACACGGCTCACCGCTTGGCACGACGTTGATCTGTGCTCCCGCGACGGGCTGACCTGTTTCATCGAATACGTGCCCCGATATCAACCCATGTTCGGTGAGGTCAAAATCAATGCCCGCTGTCTCGTTGGGTTCCGCGACGCGGATGACCGTCGCCTCGCGAGATGGAACCACATTGTCATAGTATTCCCTGGCATAGCCAGGGGCGGTGACGCGCACGATATAGTCGCCCGTAGGAAGGCCGAACATGGCATAGCTGCCGTCAGAAGCCGTCGTCACCGAGTAGTCCCAGCCATGATGCCCGGCCGGTCTTACTTCCACCGTGGCACCCGCTATGCCCTGGCCCGACGCTGCGCCTGTTACGCGACCGGAGAGGGCAGGGACAGGCGTGGGTGTAAACGTGGCCGTGGCAGTCGGCGTCGGCGTCGCTGTGGCGGTCGGTGTAGATGTGGGCGTGTTGGTTGATGTAGGCGTCG
>CAYNKW010000289.1:3621-5482 GCA_964397845.1 uncultured Anaerolineae bacterium | reverse complement strand
CGAAATCTGTCCCTCACTTGTGTTGGCGGAGCAATGAGCAGACCTTGACGGCCATTATAACCGGCTGGCAACCGGATGTCAAGCCTCCCCTGCCAGTCAAGGCTTTGTCTTTTCAGTAGAGGGTCAGTGTGATCGCGCTCAATAGACCGGTTGAGCCCCGTTGTTTCACCGGTTAAGGAGAGAAGGCATGTCCGTAGCTGATTTGATCGTCCGCGATACCACGGTGCTCACCATGAACGCCAGCTTTGACGTGTTGGCCCGTCACGATGTGACTATCACCGGGCAGTTCATCACCGCTGTGACGCCGACCAGCAGTGAATCGCCGCCGGCCAGGAAAGTACTGGTCGGTCGTGGCCTGGTCTTGATGCCTGGCCTGGTTAACGCCCACACGCACCTGGGGATGTCTTTTTTCAAGGGTACCGCTGCTGCCGCCGAGTTGTTCGAGTGGCTGGACTGGACGGGACGCTATCAGAAAAGGATGTCGCCAGAGGATGCCTATTGGTCGGTGATGCTGGCCGCCGCCGAGATGATCCGCGCCGGTGTCACGACCTTTGCCGATATGTTTTTCAACCAGGAGGCAACCGCCGAGGCCATTGCTGACGCCGGACTGCGCGCCTGCCTGGGCGAAGGCATCATGGAACCGATCGGCGAAGCGGGCAGAGAAGCGGTCGACGCGCAGATTGACGGCGCCGTCCGATTCATTGAAAAGTGCCAGGGCATGGCCGGCGGCCGCATCTCTGCGTGGCTGGCGCCCCATTCCCTCTATGCCTGTTCCGAGCGCACCATCGCCCGCGTGCTGGAGGCTGCCAGCGCGCTGAAGGCCCCCATTCAAATCCACCTCTCAGAAACGGTCAAAGAGGTGGAGGATTCGATAGCCCAACGTGGCTGCCGTCCCCCGGAGTGGATGGAGGAACTGGGCATCCTGGAGCACCGCGTGCTGGCTGCCCACTGCGTCCATCTCTCGCTGTCTGACATCGAGATCCTGGATCGGGCTACCTTTGGTGTGGCTCACAATCCTGGCAGCAATCTCAAGCTGCAGAGCGGCATCACGCCCCTACTGCAATTGGTGGGGCGCAAGCTGGCCGTGGGGCTCGGCACCGACGGCAACGGCAGCGAGGATACGCTGGATATCTTGAAAGCCGTCTACCTGGCTTCGGTGCTACATCCCTGGGCGAGAGAGCATCGTCCAGCCCACACCGCCCTGGCGATGGCCACCCGCGAAGGCGCTCGCGCCCTGGGCCTGGAGCACGAAATCGGCACGGTAGAGGTTGGCAAGAAGGCGGATCTGATTCTGGTAGACCTGGGGCACCATCCTCGTACCACGCCCCTAAACAATCCCTTCTACACGCTGGCCTTCACTGCCCGGGGCGATGACGTGGTGACGACCATCGTAGACGGCAAGATTCTCATGGAGGACGGCGTCATCAAGAGCCTGGATGAAGCGGAGGTGCTGTGTCAAGCCCAGATACACTCGGATCGGATTTTCGCGGGCGATAGCCTGTAGTTGCTTTTGCAGAATAGGATGTGAGATGTTGGAAGGTAAGAACCCCTACAACGACAACCCTTTCGAGAGATAAGCGCGGGAAGCTGAGGACGAATTAGCCCTCCCGTAGAACGAGTTGCCAACTCGTTCTACCCAGGCCTGAATGGCGTTCGGCAAGGCAGGCACTTTAGCCCTCCTGGCTGGCGGTGTTCTCTCTGTTCACTGGCAATGTGACGACGAAAGTTGTTCCCACGCCTACTTGGCTGTCTACTTCGATTTTGCCGCCGTGTGACTCAATGATCCCGTAGCTGAGGGACAGGCCTAACCCTGTTCCCTTGCCCACCTCTTTGGTGGTGAAGAAGGGGTCAAAGATGTGCT
>CAYNKW010000289.1:0-3521 GCA_964397845.1 uncultured Anaerolineae bacterium | reverse complement strand
AACCCTGTTCCCTTGCCCACCTCTTTGGTGGTGAAGAAGGGGTCAAAGATGTGCTTCAGGTTCTCTGGCGGAATGCCTACACCGGTGTCAGCAAAGATGGCCTGCACCTTATCACCCACGGCGCGGGTGGTGATGCGTAGTTTTCCGCCCTGCGGCATAGCCTGGTAGGCGTTATGGATCAGGTTCAAAAAGACCTGCTGAAGCTCATTGGCATTGGCCTGGATCTCGGGCAAGTTGGGCGCGTAGCCCTTGACGATGTTCACGTTGTCGAGGGCAAACTGATATTCGCTCAGTCCGCAGGCCGCCTCCATCACGTCGTTCAAGTTCACGGACTCTAACGTCGGCGCGGAGCGCCGCGAAAAGTCCAGCAATCCCTGAATGATCTTTTTGCAGCGTAGTCCTTCCCGCTCAATTGAGGCCAGTGGCTTGCGAAGCGGGTCGTCTTCCGGCAGCTTTTTGATGATGACCTGTGAAAAGCCGAGCATGACGCCCAGCGGGTTGTTGATCTCGTGAGCCACGCCAGCCGCCAACTGGCCGATGGAAGCCAGCTTCTCCGACTGGATGAGTTGCGCCTGGGCTCCTTCTAGCTCCCGGGATCGCTCCTCAACCTTTCGCTCCAGTTCTACATTGAAAGCCTTCACCTCGCCGTACAACTGGGCGTTTTGGATGGCGATGCTGGCGTAATCGGCCAGGAGCGATAGCAGATACATGTCGTTATCGGTGAAGGGCCGGTTAGAAACCTTGTTATCCATCGACATAACGCCAATGATCTTATTACCCATCTTCAACGGCACGTACAGAAGCGATTTGACCAGGTAGCCAGTCTTGACCTTGAGATGGGCTTCGTCGCTGCTTTCCATGAAGGGTTTGCCAGTTCTCACCACCTGCCCGGCGATACTGTCGTCCACTTTGATGCGAAAGCCCCGGGCGAACTGCTCCCCCAGGTTGCGGGCAGCGCGAAGGTAAAGGTCGCCACTTTCTTCGTCAATGAGCAGCAGCGCACCCTCTTCTGCGTTGGTAATGTACACGGCCCCCTCGACGATGCGGTTCAGGACTTTGGCCGGGTTCAGCAAAGCCGTGACAGATTTGCCGACGCTGTAAACAGTGCTGAGTTCCTTGGCCCGCCGGTCCAACTGGCGGTTCGTCTGCATCAACTCCCCGGTCAGCTTGTCTCGCTCTTTGCGCAGACGGCGTTCCTCCAGTGCCCGGTCAATCGCCTCCAACATCTCTTGTGTGTCGAAGGGCTTGATGATATAGTCTTTGGCTCCCAACCGGAAAGCCTGCACCGCCGTCTCCTCAGACCCATGGAAGGTCATCAGGATTACAGGGATGTCGGCCTGGGTCTTTTTCAGCGCGGCCAGCACTTCCAGCCCCATCATCTTGGGCATCCGCTGATCCATGATGATCAGGTCGGGTTCCTCGTTCAACGCCCGCTGCAACCCGGCCTCACCGTCTTTGGCGGTGATGTACCGGTAACCGTTTGGCTGCAGGATGTAATCTGTCATAAACTGAAGACTGTCATCCCGGTCGTCAATGACCAATACCTTTTCTTCGGCCAATGTTTGCCCTCCTGATTGAGATATTGCCTGCCCCCCAGCTATCTGACCTTGCTATTCCCCTTCCCTTTCCTCTTCCTTCTCCCCTGGCTCTGGTTCCGCTTCCGGCCCCACCCGATATCGCGCTGCCCAGGGCAGGTAGGGGCTGAAGAACTTGTCCCGGTGTATCTCTTGCCCGTCTTTCTTGAACACGCGGTAGACCGTCACGTCCAGGCCGTCTTTGGGCCACTCGACCTGCACCTTCTGGCCCGGCGCCAGGCTAGGATCTTTTTCGTAGATCGGCCCAGGATGGGGTACGTGGTTGCTCTCGAAGGGTCCCTCCATCTCCACCGTATAGTCCGGTTCGGTGCTGTAGAAGCAGAATTTCAACGTGGCTGTCGCCACGTTCACCTCGGTCTCAATGAGCAGGTAGTAGGGCAAATCGTTGAGAAACTTGAAATCCACCTGCGGCGCATAGACGGTGGCGTCCAGGCCGAGCGGCGGTTCGTACCAGCTCACACGGAAGCCATGGGCGTAGCGTTCGACGACCGGGTACCCGGCCCAGAAGGCAGCCCGGAAGGCAGTGGTAGATACCTGGCACACCCCGCCGCCGATGCCCACCCGCGTCCGATCGCCCCAGATGATGACCGATTCCTCGTAGCCGGTGGCGGTGCTCACCTGGCCCAGGTGCTCGTTGAAGGAAAAGGTTTCCCCCGGCGGGACGATGACGCCGTTGAAGCGGGCTGCGGCCACGGCAATATTGTTGGCCCGCCCGGCCGACGAGTTGCGGAAGAATGAGACGCCTTCGCTGATCAATTCCTGGATGCCGAGGTCGGCGGCGTTGGCGGCCGATATCTCTGGTTCGATGGTCTTTAGCGGCAGCGTGATGGTGCGCTGAGCGGTGCTTGCCCGCTCCAGGGCCAGAGCTGCCGCTGCCTCGACATCCAGTTCGCGACCCGGTTGGCCGGGGGAAAGCTCCAACACGGTGTCCGTGGCGTCGTCGAAATCCAACCGGGCGTTCACCGGATCGCGATGGACCACCTCGGCTATCGGTTCGACAAAGGCGGCGATGGGCTGGGCGTCCAGGCGGGCCTGCCAGCGTCCCACGCCGTTGGTGTCCTGGACCACTTCCAGGATCAGCATCCGGGCCAGGGCGGCTCGTTCCAGCGTCCACGGCCCGACTTTTGCGTCTGGCTCTTCGGCCGGCAAAGCAAAGATCAGCGGGCCGGCCAGGAAACGCTCGATCTGCGCCTGGGCGGCCGTTGCGTCTGCAATTCTGGGCGGCGTTTCGGTCACCATCAGCGGCACCTCGCCGCCGGTGCGCGTCGTCATCCGGGCAAAGAGCTGCGCCCGCGTGGAGGCCACGTCCACTGTGCGCCCCGTCTGGGCAGGGATCGCTTCGGCGTGCAGGTCCAGCATGGAGAGCGTCGCGTCGCGCGGCGGGCGGTTCACCTGCTCGGCCAGGAGTTGCAGGTACAGCGCAGACCTGGCCTCGTCAAAGGCCCAGATTTCCGGGACGTCCTGGCCGGCGCAAAGGAGTTGGGCCTGCGCTTGCAGGCTCTCCAGGGAGCCGTCCGGGCGGCCGAGGGCGTAGGCAGCCTGCACCATGGCCTCGACGTCCAGGTGGACGCCCAGGTCGGCGGGAGAGACCAGCCAGCGCTGGCCGCTGCCGGTGTCATACAGGGTTACCTTTGGGCCGGTGATAGGCCAGGCGTGCTGTGTCAGCAGGGTAACTGCTTCTGCCGGCGTCAGGCCGCCGAGAGGCAGGCCCATAGCTGAGGCGCCGGGGTAGATACGCCTGGCGTAGAGCAACTCATAGGCCGGCACCGCCACGGCGATGCCCAGCACCAGAGCCAGCATCCCTGCCAGTAGCAAACGAACCGTCGTCTGCCAGACGTCGAATTGTGAGCGGGGGAGCGGCCGCAGGGCGGTGGCTGTCGCCTTCTGGCCCCCTCCGGCGACGGAATCTGTGCTCATGGAGATGTA
>CAYNKW010000288.1:0-5488 GCA_964397845.1 uncultured Anaerolineae bacterium | reverse complement strand
CAGCGACGTAGCGATACGTCTCGTGCAGTACGAGGTCAGCCCGCAGGAGAGGGAGAAACGGTTGCGAGCAACTGTCTGCAGTCGGTGGGCGTCCTCACTCCCAGGCCAAAAGCCGATGGGTACACGCAAGTATGCGTTATCTTTGCTTCTCCGGGCTTTTGGCCTTGCCGGCCCGTTTGGTCAGTCAAGCATAATAGGCAACGTTGGCCTCGGCCAGTGCTTCGAAATTCTCGTACAATCGCGGCTGGCCTTCTTCTTGCCTCTTCCCGAGGACATAGCCCTTGACCCGGCCCCAGGTATAGGATACCCCCGCCCAGTCGAAGAGCAGTTCATCGTTGAGCAACCCGTGTTTGTGGAAAGTACCGAGGGTCTCCCAGTAAGCGCATATCGTCGAGGCGTGGAGATATTCCTCACTGCCACGCGGGTACTTTTTCACGAACTCGGCGTAGTCAGGAATAAAGTGATCGCTCCAGATATAACCCGATGCTTCCCGCATGCCAATTGTAGTTCCCCACTGAATAATTTGGAGCAGGAGCATAGCATCTTGATACGTTGGTTTAGTCATCTTTGTTCCTCCTTGTGTGTAATTGTCTTGTGTGTAATTGTCTAACGAAGCTTCGCCGTCCGGCTGAGCCCTCGGCCCGAGACTTCGTCGAGCTCAGTCGAGACACTCGACCCGAAGGCTTTGGGACCGGTCGGGCCTTTGCCCACCTGTCGCCACAGCGCCTCCAGCCGCTCCAACACCTGTCCCACATGTTCTCGGGGTCCGCACGTACTGGCCCGCCGGTACAAATACTTCCAGTCAAGGGTCGGGAGATGCACCATCATCTCCCGCACGTCCTTCCAATCGTGCTTGCCCACCTCTGGTCCGTGCCCCCTCAGCCCCTTGACTAGAATGTTGTCCTCGGGTGGGATGACGGGCACGATGACGCCAGCAATTTCGTGGCGCGTCAACCGCGCGGCCATCTGCTCGTCCAGATCCATGTCGGGCAACCCGGCCGCCAGGACGCCAAAGCCGGGCAGATGGACTACTTTGACACCCTTGTGCCGGGTTACCTGCGCCTCGGGGAACAGGGCAGCCACGCGGTCGCCCTCGGCAACCGGCACCAGAATATCCACGCCGGCCGGCAAGCGAGATGAGCCGTAGGCGAATGCAGCCATACCAGCAAATACCGCCCAGGTGATGCCGTTGTCGTCCAAGAGCCGCGCGATTTCCTCAAGCGATGGATTTACCTTCGGTTCGGTCACTTTGGTCCTCCAGCCGGGAGAAAGCCTTTTCCAGAACCACAGGCCCGCTTCCCGGACCGACGGCGACATATCTGTCAATTGAGTGGCAGGCTATCTTGTCACAATACACCACTTGCTGCCCTTTCCGGAGACTGGCAGAGGGCAATGAGTGATCGCAGTGTCCCCACGAATCTTTGGGCCAAACGCTCGATCGTGGTACGTTTGTGAATATTCTTGCTGTATATCCATTGCAATTGCAACTGGTCATTGACGATAACCGCGCCAAGAAACAGTGGAGAAAATCGCCTTGACCGCGGACTGAATCTTGGCCCGATGAACTCTTTGGCCTCTCTAAATAGAGGAGACTCGGACACAACCCGGCCCACATAGTTAAAACACACCTCGGCTTCGGGCAGGGCCCCCAGTGTCTCAACGATCTCTACATCCCGGTGAAGATACCGCAATAAACCATGGCCGAAGCCTCGATTGGGAATACTGCGCAACTGTTGTTTGATTGACTTAACCGTGTCGCCAAGCGTGTTGGCTTCTCCTAGATCCAACAGTACTGGATACTGAGTAGCGAACCAACCCACCGTGCGCGACAGATTCACCTCTTCAAAGACTCCTTCCCGGCTGTGGCTCACTATATCAACCAGCAGAGAGCGTTCTCTAATCCACTGCGCAAAGGTCTGCACCAAAACCGCCAGTAACACGTCGCTGATATGAACATCATAAGCCTTCTGAACGTCTCGCAGCAGAGCCTGGGTCTCTTTGACGCCAAACGACAGCCACACGACGCCGCCGGACGCTACCGTGTTCCTATCCCTCCCCCCCGGGTGGTCTACCGGCAGGGGAGCGACCTGTCTCCGGCGCTCTGCGGCCCAGTAAGCCATCTCTCGCAAAAGTGCTGGCGACTGCGCGTACTCTACCAATCGCCCGGCCCAATACTTGACCGACGTCGTCTTGGGCGGAAGTTGTATCGCTTTACCATGGCTGAGTTGCTGGTAAGCGGTCTTAAAGTCCTCCAACAGGATATTCCAGGACGCCCCATCTATCGCCAGGTGATGCACAATAATCAACAGGCGGCTCAACCTGTTAGCACCCAGGTCGAAAAGGACGACCCGCCATATTGGCCCCTCTGACAGGTTTAGGCTGGCTTGCAGTTGTGTTGCGGTAGTCTCAATGGCGCGCCTCTGCTCTGCCTCTGGTACTGACAACAAATCGACCCATGAGAAGGGCACAACGTCGCCAGGGGCTGCGATGAACTGGCGCCATCCTGATTCTTCTCGAACAAAACGAAGGCGAAGCGCGTCGTGGTGTACAAGTAACCCTCGTACGACCTCCTCTAATAAAGAGGCATCCAAGGCCTGCTGCACCTCAAACAGCTTCGGTGAATTCTGGTAATGAGGGTCCACATGTTTCTTCTCGAAGAACCAGTGCTGGCTTGGCAAGAGAGGAACCGTCCCTGTCACCAGGCCCTGTTCGGCCTGGACAACTGGAGCGGTACCGATCGCCGTTGCCAATTCGGCGATCGTCTGATGCTCAAAGAGCTGTCTGGGGATGAACCGGAGACCTGCCTGATGGGCTCTGGCGATGATCTGAATGCTGAGGAGGGAATCCCCCCCTAACCCAAAAAAGTTATCGTGCACTCCCGCTCTCTCAAGCCCAAGTACGGTGGCCCAAATCTCGGCCAACGTCTCTTCGACGGGAGTACGAGGCGCCACAAAGGCCCTTTCTAGTTCGGGCTTGACCGCAGGAGGTGCCGGTAGTGCCCCGCGATCTATTTTACCGTTGGGCAATAACGGGAATTGCTCCAAAAAGACAAGCCTTGCGGGGATCATCGCTGCAGGAAGGTGCTTGCCTAGATACCGCCTCAGTTCGTGGGAGGTCACCTCATCCCGTTCTGACTTGACCATATAGGCCACCAGAGAGTTCTGGCCCTCCTTATCCTTCCGGGCAACTACAACACAAGATTTCACAGCCGGATGTTGGGAAAGCGACGCCGTGACTTCGCTCGGTTCGATACGCACCCCTCGAATCTTGACCTGATCATCGAGACGCCCAAGAACCTCAAGGGAGCCGTCTGGACGGTAGCGTCCGCGATCTCCGGTGTAATAAAGCAAATCCTTTTCGTCGTCACGGAAGGGGTTCTTGACAAACCGCGCCCGATTTTCTTCAGCAGCGTTAATGTAGCCCAAAGTTCGAAATGGTGTGCGCAAAACGATCTCGCCGGCTTCACCAACGCCGCACATCTGGCCGTTTTCTGCCAGGACCAGTGCTTGAGTTTCAGGGAGCGACCAACCGCCAGGCTGTACGCCCGGAGGTGCATCGGAAGGCACGACATAGAAACACTTTATCAGAGTTGTCTCTGTAGGGCCATAGAAATTGACAACTTTACCCGCCGGGGAGACCTCGCGCCATCGTTGGACGAGTGCAGTCGGGAGAGACTCTCCCACAAAGAACACCCATCGCAGGTTGCGCAGAGATACTCCTACAGGAACATTCGTAAGCCAGGCTTGAGTGAGCGTTGGAACAGCATGCAGTAAAGAAATCCCTTCGCGTTCCAACCAGGGTAAAACTCGATCCAGTCCAAGCTCCTCTTCCGGCAGGCAAAGGATCGCCCCGCTGGTCAAGGCCAAAAAGATGTCTCTTAGGACAGCGTCAAAGGAAAGAGCCGTCAACTGAGCACTGCGGTCCTGCGGCCGGGTCGCAAACGTCTTTCGCTGCCAATTGAGAAAATGACTCAATCCCTTATGACTTCCTAACACCCCCTTGGGAACACCGGTGGTACCGGAAGTAAAGAAAATGTAGGCTGCATCGTTGGGATCCAGTTCAGGTAGGGACACCGCTTCAAGGTTCAGGCTCTTTTCCAGCTCAACAGCCCACCCCTTGTCTGGGTCCACGCCTATGATCACGAGGGACGGAAACTCCTGCAACCACTCTTCCTCCGCCCGCCGATACCCGACGTACAATAGATACTTTGCTCCCGCTTCCCGGAGCATGACCTGCTGCCGGCCAGTCGGCAGGTTTTGATCGACGATCAGAAGCACCCCTCCACTCCAGAACACGCTTATCACGCTGGCAATCAACCCAAAGCTCCGCGGACCAGACACCGCCACTACGTCTCCCCGCTCAACTCCCTGAGCCAGCAGAGTTCGCGTCAGAGTCTGCGCGCTTTGGACCAGGGTGTCGTAGGTCCAGACACGATCGCCCTGGCAGACCGCTGGATGTTCAGGAGCATCGTTTGCCCAGGATGCAAAAACGTCTGTGACCAATTCGTACCGAGGCTCAGGCAGAACCACGCTCGGATCGGGTAGCAAAAGACGGCATCTCGGAGTCACGAGCGAATACGACCGAATCGGCTGCCCCGGGTCTGCGACGATCTGTTCAAGCAGATACCGGAATTGATCCAGGAGGAAAGCCATACGTTCAGCGGAAAACAGAGCACGTTGATACACGAGCTGCAGATAAAGTTCGTTTTCTCGTTCCTCCACATATAGCGTCATCAAGTATTTCGATTCCGGTTCAGCCAGCTCCTGGGAACTCACCGTGATTCCAGGTAGTTCCAAAGGCGTCTGTGGAGTATTGATAAAGTTGATCATTATATCAAACAAAGGAGGGCGGCTCAGGTCCCGCTCCGGCTGCAACTCCTCCACCAGCTTCTCGAAGGGCAGGTCCTGGTGAGCGTGGGCTTCCAAAGTCACATCCCGCACCCGGCCCAACAACTCGTAAAACGTGGGGTTGCCTGAAAGGTTAGTACGCAGCACCAGAGTGTTAACAAAGAAGCCGGGCAATCCCTCGAGCTCGCTCCGGTTGCGACCCGCGATGGGCATACCCACAACGATGTCCTCTTGCCCAGCATAGCGGTAAAGCAACGTCTTAAAGGCCGCCAGCAGCGTCATAAAAGGGGTAGCCCCTTCCTGACGACTCAAGGCCTTGAGGGGCTCGGTCAGGTCTTTGTATAGCACCAGGGATTCGTGCGCTCCCTGGAACGTTTGGACCGCCGGTCGTGGCCGATCGGTGGGCAATTCCAGCACGGGCAGGCCACCGCCAAGTTGCCGCTTCCAGTAGGAGAGTTGCTCCTCCAATACCTCCCCTTGCAGCCACCGCCGCTGCCAGACCGCAAAGTCCGCGTACTGGATGGGTGGATCTGGAAAGGGCGAGGACTTGCCGGCGGAGAAAGCTTCATACAGCACCGATAGCTCCCGGTTGATAATCCCCATAGACCAGCCGTCGGAGACGATGTGGTGCATCGTCAGGA
>CAYNKW010000287.1:0-5490 GCA_964397845.1 uncultured Anaerolineae bacterium | reverse complement strand
CAAAAAAGACTCCTCCCAGGAGCGTGTAGCCATATTGCTCCGCCTCTCCCTGTCCAAGTGTCAGGGCAAGGGCTTTCTTCTCGAAATCCGCTTGCGTCCAGCCCGCCTCCGGATAGGGAATGCCTGCCAGGTCGAACAGGTCTTTGTTATAGTAAACGGCCCACATTGACGTTTGCAAAGGCAAACCCCACAGCTCTCCTTCGACACGAAAAGCTTCCAGGTGGGCGGGATAAAAGACATCGGTGGGAAAATCCGGCTCCTGCTCCAACAGGGGATCCAAGGGGAGTAACTTGTCACGATCCATTGGATTGCCAGGGGCTACGCCTCCGGCAAAACAATCTACCTGCGAGAGGTCGCTGTGGGAGGATCTGATCTCAACAGAAATGGCATGGTTCTCCTGCTCAAAGGTCAGGGCCAACTCGTGATAGGTTGCCAGGTCCGCCGGATGGCCGGGGACAAAGGTAATGACCTGTTGCGGTGAGCTTTCCGTCGCTGGTGTGGCCACCACGATGGGAGACGGTGTGGCCCGCGCATGTTCTTGGGCCGCGTATGCTTCAACGGCTGCCTGACGGGCCCGGGCGAAGGCCTGGTCAACGGGCTCTCCGCCAAAGATGGCTACAATAGCCTCCCCTAATTCTTTTTGGTCTACAAGACCCGTTACAGCGCGCGAACTGTGCTCCATGGCGTACCGGTAAGTGCTGGCCTGCGTCTCGTAAGCCTGTCCCTCCTGGTCGCCGGTCATCTGCGCTGCGCCGGCCAGGCCCGACCAAAAGTTCATAGACTCCGCCACCGAGCGGCGAACCGGCACTTCAAAAGGATAAATCTCCCTTCCTGGGGTGAGGGTCCGTCGGTGAGAGACAAAGTTCAGCCAGCGCCAGCTTTCTTGCGGGTGAGCCGTGCCGACGCTGATGATGAGAGGACGCACGATGAACCACGGGGTAGGCCACCCTTTCGGAAGAGGAGCAATGCCCAGCCGGGCTACCCTGGGCTGGTACATCGTCAAGTCAAAGCCAAAGCCCGTCCACATGGCCGATTTGATTTCAAAGTGTTCGCTGGGACCACTTGCCGGCGGTGGATCAGGCGAAAAGCTCCTAGGAATGGGCATCACGCCGTGCCTCAGATGCAAATCGGCATACCATTCAACAAAGGCGCGTGTTTTCTCTTCATACAATGAGGTTGGATCGCCAGGCGACCAGACCGCTGCCGCCTGGCCGCCAATCGTCATGAGCGCCGCTTTGTCCTCAAACCCATACCGGAGGATCTCGTTACCTTCGTATCGGGTCAGTTGTTTGGCCAGGCTCAGAAAATCCTCTTTGGTCCAGCCGGCCACAGGATAGGACAATCCTGCGGCGTCAAAGGAGTCCCGAGTGTAGTACATCACAGGTATCGCACCGGCCACCGGCACGCCCCAGGTGACATCATTCCATTGAAAGCTTTCGAGCGTGTTGGGGTAGAAATCCTCAGGCTGGAAGGTGGGATCCGCCTCAATGAAGGGGGTCAGATCAAGGACCCAGCCTGACCTGGCAGCTTCCGAGGAAAAAGACCATTCCGCCACATCGGCTGCTGACAAGATTTCGCGATCAATTTCCTCCTGCGATTTGCCCTGACCCCAAATGTTGCTGGGGATGGGGTAAAGCCGCACTTTTATGCCAGGATAGACTTGCTCAAACTCCCCAATTAATTTCTCATAGGTTGGAACGTCAGGTTCTATACAAGCATAAGTGATGGTGACTTGGGTTTGTTCCCAAGGTGCAGATGTGGCCGGTGGCGAGGCTGGTGAGAGTTTTGGAGGGGGAGACGGAGAGGGGGCGGCAGCCGTCGGTGAGCGACCGGCGCTGCACGCGCTCACCGCCACCGCGAGGGAAACAAACATCAACAAGGCTATCCAGGCCTGGGACAACCCTGGTTTTCGATGGACGTTCAATTTCATTCTATCCTTTCCGCTTGATGTTCTCGTGGCCGTCTTTACAACACAAAACTCCAGCGTTCTCTATCCCTGGGAGTGGAGTTTGAATCCGGTGCGCTCAAGACATCAATGGCGCTGCAACAACAAAGCGCCTCAGACCAACCTGCCCGGTCTGAAGACCACCCCCTAATGGGATTAGAAGGGAATATATCACACTCCCTTCTTTTTTGTCAAAAGCGCGTAGAGGAGTGGGAAAACCAACGTCGTCGAGCTACTAGATGGAATTCTTAAGCCCCCCGACCTCCGTCACACCGACGGCCCCGCCCGCGCGATGGCAAACTCGCGGTGGCCGAGGATCTCTGACGCCGTCTCCTGGCCTTCCAGCACCCGCAGAAACAGTGTCCACAGGGCTTCCTCCGCTTCCCCAACCGTCGTTTCGCCGGCGATGACGCCCGCCGCCGAAAAATCCACGTGGTCGGCCATGCTCTGGGCTGTGCGGGGGTTGGCGGTGAGCTTGATGGCCGGCGCCACCGGCGCGCCCAGCGGCGTACCCCGCCCGGTGCTAAAGATCACCACCTGCGCGCCGCCGGCCACCATGCCGGTCACACTCTCCCCGTCGTGACCGGGGGTGTCCATCACGTAAAGACCCGCGCCCGGCGGAGGTTCGGCATAGGCCAGCACGCCCTGCACCGGCGATGTCCCCGCCTTGTAGATGCAACCCAGCGACTTTTCCTCAATGGTCGTCAGCCCGCCGGCGATGTTGCCGGGGGCGGGATTGGCGCCTCGCAGGTCTACACCTAGCCGCAGCGCCTCCCGCTCCACCGCCGCCACGATTTCCACGATCCGCTGCCCCACCTCGGCGCTCACGGCGCGACGGGCCAGAATGTGCTCCGCGCCCATCAACTCGGTCGTTTCGGACAGGATCACCGTGCCGCCCGCGGCGGTGACCCGATCTGCCATCGCGCCGATGACGGGATTGGCCGCCAGGCCCGAGGTGGCATCCGAGCCACCGCATTCCGTGGCCAGGACGATTTTGCTCAAGGGCGCCGGCTCCCTGCGCTGTGCCGCCAGGTGGGCGGCCAGTTTGCGGGCCAGTTCGCGTCCACGGGCGATCGTCGCGCGCGTGCCGCCCTCGCGCTGGATGCTCAAAGCCTCGACCGTCTGACCAGTGACGGCGATGCGCGCGGCCAGGTGGTCAGCCTGCACCATCTCACAGCCTAATCCGACGACGATCGCCGCGCCGACGTTGGGGTGCGCGCCGATGCCCGTCAGCACGTCGGCCACGCGGTCGGCATCGAGTTGGGCGCAGCCGTAGGGGTGCGGTAGCGCGAACGCGCCGGGCACGGCCTCGGCGATGCGTTGGGCAGCAACGTTCGCGCAGAACACCGAGGGCAGGACGAGGAGGTGATTGCGTACGCCGGCGCGGCCGTCGGGACGAAGGTAGGCGTGAAAGAATGAGTCGAAAGGTTGGAAGGTCGGAGGGTCAGGAGGTTGAATGCTAGCGGGGTGAATATTGGCAGGTTGGGAGGTGTGAGGTTGGGCGCGGGTCGAGGCCAGGTTGTGGGTATGGACGTGGTCGCCGGGGGCGATGGGTTGCGTCGCCAGGCCGATGGTCTCGCCGTACTTGACGACAGCCTCGCCGGGCGCGACCACAGCCAGGGCAACTTTGTGACCGAACGGCACGGCGTTGCGCAGGATGAGCGGCGGGCCGCAACCGAAAGCAAGCGTCGCCCCGGCCGGCAGATCGGCCAGGGCAACGGCGACGTTATCCTTTTCGTGGAGGCGAAGGAGTCTCGACGCTACCACGTCTCACTCAATAAACAACGGCACAAAATCGAATTTGTTCACGTCTACCAGGCCCTTGTCGGTCAGTTTCAGCGTGGGGATGACCGGCAGGGCCAGGAAGCTGAGGGTCATGAACGGATTGTGGAGAGGGCTGCCCAGGCGGTGTGCCACTGCTAGCAGGTTATCCATGTTGCGGCGCACGGTCTCTAGCGGCTCCTCCGACATGAGCCCGGCCACCGGCAGCGGCAATTGCCCCACCACCTGCCCACCGGCGACGGCGGCCAGCCCGCCGCCCATCTCGGCCACCACGCGAGCGGCGGCGGCCATGTCGGCGTCGTTCGTGCCGACGACGATGAGGTTGTGGGAGTCGTGGGCTACTGTGCTGGCCAGCGCCCCGCGTCGCAGACCCATCCCTTTGACAAAACCCAGCCCCACGTTGCCCGTGGCGTTGTGCCGCTCGACCACGGCCAGCTTGAGCAGGTCACGTTCCACGTCGGCCACGGCTTGACCATTTTCCCGTTTCACCGGCAGTTCTAGCGCCTGGGTGACGATCTGTCCCTCGACGACGCCGATGACGCGGGCTCGCTCTCCGTCGGCGGGGATGGCAAAACTGACGCCCTCCCAGTCCACGTTAACTGACGCTCGCCCTGAACCAGGTCGAAGGGGCGGCGCGGCTGCCAACATCTGGCCGTCTTCAGCGACCAACTGCCCGCCGCTAAAAACCTGTTCGACGTTCAGGTGTTCCAAATCGTCCAGGATCACCAGATCGGCGCGGTAGCCGGGTGCCACCGCGCCCCGATCCCACAGGCGGAACCGCTCGGCGGCGTTAAGGGTGACCATCTGAACCGCCGTCACCGGGTTGAGCCCCTCGCGCACTGCCAGGCGGATCGAGTAGTCCATGTGGCCTTTGTCCATCAGGTCGTCCGGATGGCGGTCGTCGGAGACCAATAGGCAGCGGCGGGCGTTCTCCGGCGTGACGACGGGCAGCAACTCGGTCAGGTTGCGTTCGGTGGTGCCTTCGCGGATGAGGAGGTACATGCCGGCGCGCAGCTTTTCCCGTGCCTCTTCCAACTGCGTACACTCGTGGTCGGAGCGGACACCGGCGGCGACGTAGGCTTGCAGGTCGAGGCCACTCAGGCCAGGGGAATGGCCGTCAACCGGCACGCCGCGTGCGCGAGCCATCTCTAGCTTGGCCAGCACGTCCGGGATGCCAAAGAGCACGCCGGGATAGTTCATCATCTCGGCCAGGCCCAGTACGCGGGGATGGTCGAGTAGCGTCGCCAGGTCATCTGCCGAGAGCGACGCACCGGCCGTCTCCAGGTGAGTGGCCGGCACGCAGGAACTGGCCATGGCGAACACCGTCAGGGGCAGCCCCTCGCTGGCGTCGAGCATGTAGCGGATGCCATCCAGGCCCAGCACGTTGGCGATCTCGTGTGGGTCGCACACGACGGCTGTCGTGCCGCGCGGCACGACAGCGCGGGCGAACTGATACGGGGTGAGCATGGTGCTCTCGATGTGCAGGTGGCCGTCAATAAAGCCGGGGCAAACGACCCGCCCGGCCAGGTCTATCGTTTCTCGTGCTTCGTAGCCTTCTCCAACACCGACGATCAGGCTGTCAGCGATGGCCACGTCGGCTTTTAGCACCTCGCCGGTAAAGACATTGACCACCTGACCGTTTTTGAGCAGCAGATCGACCTTTTCTTTGCCGCGTGCGCGGCGGATGACCTCGTTCAAGAGTAGGTTTGTGGTCATAATGGGAATCTCCTAATCTATTGCCCCTACCTCGCGCAAGTAGCGTT
>CAYNKW010000286.1:3461-5570 GCA_964397845.1 uncultured Anaerolineae bacterium | reverse complement strand
TGGCTGAAATCAGTGATGAAGGGAAAGGGAACGAGAACGACGTCCCCTCGATAAAAAGAGCGAGTGTCACTCATTCCACTGCCACACTTTTTCTGCTGCCGCCGTTTGAAGGGACAGACTCTCTTGAGCGATGATCGTTGCTTCTTCGGCCATGGTCTGGTACCCTTCGGCCAGGAGGGCCTCATACTCTTGTTGTCGCAATCGCTCTAACCGTTCCAGCAGCGCCTGGCGAACGAATTGACTGCGATTCTCTGCAAGGCAGCGAGCCATGTCATCTACCGTCCTGAGCAGAGAATCAGGAAGCGTAATCATCACACGTTCCATACAAATGACCCCCTTTCTGATGGACAAACTGCCAATTGCAGTACATACCATTTGTCCTGTGGCGTCAATATCTTCTCATCGCCTTGAAATAGCATGAAGAGACGGGAGCAAATTGAAGAATCATGAATATCGCCATTGAGACCGAAGGACTGACCAAAACCTACGGCAACCTGACCGCCGTGGATCGTCTTAGCTTTGCCGTGCGCGAGGGTGAGGTGTTCGGCTTCCTGGGACCCAACGGCGCGGGCAAGACGACCACCATCCGCCTGCTGACCGGCCTTTCGCGGCCCACGGCCGGCGGCGCGCGGGTGCTGGGCCTGGACTTGGCCCGCGACGTGACGCGCATCAAGAAGCGGATCGGCGTCGTGCCCGAGACGTCGAATCTGTACGACGAACTATCGGCCTTTAACAACCTGGTGTTTGCCATGCAACTCTATGGCGTGCCTAGCCGCGAGCGGGCCCGCCGCGCCGATGAGTTGCTGGCTCGCTTTCGGCTGTCGGAAAAGCGAGACGTGCTCTTTGGCCATCTCTCGCGGGGCATGAAGCGTGCACTGACGATCGCTGCCGCACTGGCGCATTCTCCCGCGCTGATCTTTCTGGACGAGCCAACCACCGGGCTGGATGTGATAAGAGCCCGCAACCTGCGGAGGATGATTGCCAGCCTGCGCGAGGAGGGTGTCACGGTCTTTTTGACCACCCACTACCTGGAGGAGGCCGAGCGGCTGTGCGACCGGATCGCGATCATTGTCCAGGGGCGGATCGTGGCTCTGGATACGGTGGACGGACTGAAAGCCCAGGCTCAGGGCTCGACGGCTGTCGAGGTGACGTTGGACGACGGCAAGGGTGACACAGAGACCCGGCGCATCGCTGGCGAGGACGTGGCGAGCGCCATGAGCACGGCGCTGGCCCAGATACAGGCAGATGGGCGGCGCGTGCTGGCAGTCAGCACCGTCCGCCCGACGTTGGAGGACGTGTTCGTGCGGTTGACCGGCCTGAGTGCCGAGGTGATGCTGGCCGAAAAAGGCAGAAAGGGGAAATGACGTGCTGACTGACGATCTGCGAGGGATGTTCTACATCGCGCTGAAAGACCTGCGCGCCTACTACTTTAAACCGCCGAACATCAGTTGGGGCATTCTGTTTCCCTTTGCCTTCGTGCTGGCCTTTGCCATCCGGGACCCGGGCGATCTGCGCGATCTGGTACCGGGACTGCTGGCACTGACGATCCTGTTTGGCACCAGCAGCATGGAGGCCATCGTCATCACCTTTGAGCGGCGGATCGGTGCGCTGGAGAGGCTGTTGCTGGCGCCGGTGCGCCTGCCCGCCCTGCTGGCGGGCAAACTGCTGGGCGGGATGGCCTTTGGGCTGACAGTCACGGCAATCGTGCTGGTCGTCGCACTGATCGCGTTCGGCGCGGGCGGCATCAATTGGTTACTGCTCGTTCTGGCGCTGATCCTTTCGGCTGTGACGTTCTCTGCCCTGGGAGCGTTTATTTCCGTGGCCGTCAAAGAGGTATTCGAGGCACAGACGCTGGCCAACTTCATTCGCTTCCCGATGATGTTTCTGGGGGGGGTGTTCGTGCCGCTGTCGTCGTTGCCACCGGGGTTACAAGTCGTCGCCCGCGCCATGCCGTTGACCTATGCGGTCGAGGCCCTGCGTGCGGCGATGACCGGACGTTCGTTGGCAGTGGCAGCGCTTGACCTGATCGTGTTGGCGGCCTTTGCGGTCGTGTTGTTTGAGCTGGCAGCGTGCACGCTGGCCCGGCGAATCGGGTGAGGGGAAAAACAA
>CAYNKW010000286.1:0-3361 GCA_964397845.1 uncultured Anaerolineae bacterium | reverse complement strand
CCGCCCAGCAAGCGCAGGGGAAAGCGGAAGAGCCAACGGAGGAAGCGCTGGCCCAGGGATAGGCGGGGCGAGCAGTCCAGAGCTGCGCTGTAGGCCGCCAGGGCATCCAGCCAACGTCGTTGCTTGAGATAAACTGCGCTCAAGGTACGCCTGGTGTCACTTTCCCGGATGTGGTCTCCCTGCACCTCGAAGGCAGCAATGGCCTCCTCGAGATATGCAATCGCCCGCTTCGTCCGTCCTTTGGCACTGGCCAACATGCCCAGATTGGCTGTGGCTTGTGCTCGTCGGCTATGGTCTCCCAGACGAGCGAACAGGGCTTGTGCTCCCGTGAAAGCCGCTTCAGCCTTGTCCCACTCGCCCAGTATACGGCAAACCACGCCCTGATTGTTGAGCACCTCGGCGGCGCTCCCCTGGTCGCCAGCCTCCTCATAAGCGGCCCTGGCGTTGGCGAAATCATCGCTGGCCTCGGCGTATGCGCCGGCCCGGTAGTGCGCCAGACCCTGCTCTTGCCACTCTCGGCCGTTCATTATTGCTCATCACTCCTTGGACTTGGAAACAGGTCATTAGCCAGTGCCCGGCTCAACGGCACGCGAAGCATCACAATGGTGCCCTGTTCCGGCATCATCTCGCTGGATTCGATGGTAAGCTCCCCTTCAATGAGCGTTGCTCGCTCACGCATGTTCAGCAGCCCAAAGCTGGCGCCCTGCTTCCCATGTTCCCGCTCAACAGCCGCCACGTCGAAGCCCAGTCCATCGTCTTCGATGTGCACCACCAAATAGTCATCGGCTTCTCTGATCCGAATCCAGAGATTGTGGGCCTTGGCGTGCTTTCTGGTGTTATTAACCGCCTCTTGAACAATGGCAAAAATCGCGCCAGCCACTTGTTGATCCACCGGCTTGTCAACCCCCACGGCATCAAAGTAGACGTGGAACGGTTCACTCTGCTGAAGCTGCTCCACGTACCTTTGCAGGGCCGGCACCAGACCCTGACTCTCCAGGATTACGGGCCGCAGTTCAAAGAGAAGCATGCGCGCTTCGCGAGTGGCCTGGCGCGTCAGATGGCGCAATGCCTCCAACTCGGCATAGACAGCATCTGGCTTGAGTTGCAGCAATCGCTCCACGTGATCAATGCCCATGCCGATGGCCGCCAGGAGTTGAACGGTGCCATCGTGGAGTTTGCGATTCAATTCACGGCGTACCTTCTCCTGTGCGCTCAGAATGCGGTCCCGCTCTTCGCGAAGACTGTTTATGAGGCGGGCGTTCTCAATGGCGATGGCTGCTTCGGCTGCCAGCGTGAGGAGGAGTCGCAAATCCTCCTCATCAAAGCCTTCTTCGTCGTGCTTGTTGAGCACCTCCAACACGCCGATGGTCTCGCCCCGGAGCTGCATGGGCACAGCCAGGATGGAGCAGGTGAGGAAGCCGGTGCGCACGTCCACCCGGCGGTCGAAGCGGGTGTCTTTGGTCACATCGTTGGCGATAATCGGTGCGCCGTGGCGGGCCACCCAACCGGCAATGCCCTGGTTGATAGGAATGCGCTGGCTATGCAACAGGGCACCCTTTGTGCCATAAGCCGCTGCAAAGATCAACTCCTTGCGCCCTTCGTCCACCAGCATGAGCGACGAGGCGGCAGCGTTAATGACACTGGCCGCCAGTTGCATCGTGTCCTGGAGCAGTTGGGGCAGATCAAAGGTGGAGACAAGGGCCTGGCCCATCTGGTAAAAGAGGCCAAGTTGGCTAAGGCGTTGCTGCGTGAGTGAGAGGTTCTCCATCAATTCTGCCAGGTTGCCAATGCCGCGCGATAGCCGGCTAAGCAACTGGCGCTGAAAATGGCTCAATTGATAGTTCGATGGGCAGACCAGGCTGATGGAACCGGTAATGCGCCTACTGGTCAACAAGGGCGCATTTAACAACGTCACCGTATCGCCAGACACCGTCACGGGGTGGAGCGTCACGGGGATCGTACGAGGCACGGGAGTGTGTTGGCCTGATCCGCTCACCCGGCGGGTGATCGATTCTTCCCAAAGGTGAATCTGCTCCTCTGCTGGCCCAATCAGCCTCCCCTGACGGACGCGCACGGCGGTCTGTCCGACGTACAGCAACGAGCCAGTATCGGCGCCAAGAGAACGTACCACCAGCGACAGCGCCTTTGGCAGCATCTCCTTCAGGTCCTGGTAGGCAGTCAACTCGATGAACTGCTTCAATAAGACGAGACTGGCTTTTTGTTGTTGAAGAATGTCTTCTTTGTTGGTCAATTGTCCATCCGCCAGTACAAACCTTGCCTATCGAAAACGAAAAGCAGGGTGGGCTAATCAGGCTATTAATTCGGCCAATCAACTCAATAGGGTGTGGCTAGAATCTGTGGGTAGTGACGGCTTTAGCCGTTCCTGGTGACTGAGGTCGCTACTACGTCCCACAAATCTTGACCAGGCTCAACTCAATAAGTAATGTCCAGCAGCCCCTCAGCGATCTGCCGCAGAGCGTCCACCGGCAAAGTGCTCACCTTCATCGCCATCTCGATGTACAGGATGTTCACCGGGTTCAGCACAAAGTCCTGGATGTGCTCTGGCATCGTGGCCAGTCGCTCCAGCCTTCGCTGCTGGCGAGCCTGCGGGCTGTCGGGCCCCAGGTCAGCCTCTACCAGTTCTGAGAAGCGCAAGCGCAGAATCTCTGTCAGGGCTTCCAACTCTGGCACGGGAATGGGCCGTTGCCCTCGCTCGTATTGGGAGAGACGACCTGCGGGACAGTTCACCGCCTTGGCCAGTTCCTTCTGGGAAAGGCCGGCGGCCTGGCGGGCCTGCCGCAATTGCACACCAAGGATCTTGTGGCGGATAGGAATGACTTCCGAAGGTGGCAGTGGCGGCCTATCCCGTTGGCGGGTCTCGTTCAATAGATCCTCCAGCGACACGGAAAAGAATCGGGCCAGCATCTCCATTTCCGGCAGAGAAGGCGCTTTTTCGCCAGACTCGTACTGCGAGAGACGGTCCGGCGAACAACCCAGCATCGCAGCCGTCTCTCTGAGCGATTTACCCATTTCCAGACGGGCTTGCTTGATCAGCACGCCGACGATCTTTCGGCGAAGGAACTTTTGCGCGGCATTCTCCTCCGCTTCCTTCTCAGCACGTTTCTTGGAGATGGCCTCAAGCCTCTTACGAAGGTCTGGCCTGAGAGTAATACCCTCATCAGGTGCCATGGCGCTTCTCCTTAAAGCCTGCCCGAAAGCACAACAAGCGTTCGCCGCACAGCCCAGCGGTGAACCTGGCTTTGTCCAGAGCAGCTCTGGGGGGCTAGACCGGGAACGTTCGCAAAACTTACCACTTTGACATATTATATCATAATCAAGGCCATTGGACAAGGCGCGAAAA
>CAYNKW010000285.1:2001-5670 GCA_964397845.1 uncultured Anaerolineae bacterium | reverse complement strand
CGGCTTCATGTCGTTCCACCCGGATCAGATGGTTGACAACCCCTATGTCCCGCCCGTAGTTCTGACCTCTCTGCAACAGAATGGGAAGGAAGTGGACGCTGGCCAGGCCCCTGAAGATTTGAGAGAAGTGACCTTCCGTTGGCCGGACAACTCGTTCGAATTCGGGTTCGCGGCCCTCAACTACACACAGCCGGAAAAGAACCAGCACGCTTACATGCTGGAAGGATTCGACAAGGACTGGAACACTATCGGCACGCGGCGGTTCGGCCGGTATACGAACCTGCCTGGGGGTACGTACACGCTGAGATTGAAGGGCTCGAACAACGACGGGGTGTGGAACGAAGAGGACGTTTCCATCAAGGTCACGGTCGTGCCGCCGTTCTGGGGTACGGGGTGGTTCTGGGGGATCGTGGCCCTGGTGCTGGTGGCGGGCGCGGCGGGCGGCTACCGCCTGCGGATCCGGAGCCTGGAGGCGCGCAGCCGGGAGCTCGAGAAACAGGTCGAAGCGCGCACCGCCGAACTGCGGCGGGAGATCGTCCAACGCACCCAGGCCGAAGAAGCCCTGCGCCAGCGCGAGCGGGAGAAGGCCATCACCGAAGAACGCAACCGGCTGGCCCGCGAACTGCACGACTCGGTAACCCAGGCGCTGTATGGCGTCACGTTGTACTCTGAGGCAGCGGCGGGGCATCTGGCCCTGGGGCACACGGATCGGACCGCCGAACACCTGCAGGAGCTGCAGGACACGGCCCAAGAAGCACTGGCGGAGATGCGCCTCCTGATCTTTGAGTTGCGCCCCCCCATCCTGGAGGAACTGGGTTTGGTGGCGGCCCTGCAGGCCCGGCTGCAAGCGGTGGAGGGACGGGCCGGCCTGAGGACCGAATTCAAAACGAATGCCGAGGAGCGGCTGCCGCCCGACGTCGAGGAAGGACTGTATCGCATCGCCCTGGAGGCGTTGAACAACGCCCTCAAACACGCCCAGGCCCGTAACATCAAGGTCCACCTGCGCCAGGATGAGCGTACCGTGACGCTGGAGATCGCCGACGACGGCATCGGCTTTGACCTGGCGACGGCCCGCGAACGCGGTGGTATGGGCCTGTCGGCGATGGAGGAGCGGGCAGCGGAACTGGGGGGACGATTGACCGTGGAGAGCGCGCCTGGTTCAGGAACACGGATCATCGTGGTTTGGACGATAGACGAAAGAGGAGAGCCCAATGAGTGACTCGGGTCCCATCCGCGTATTCGTCGCTGACGACCATGCCATCGTTCGCAAGGGGATCGCTGCCGTGCTGGAGATCGTCCCGGACATTGAGATGGTGGGCGAGGCGGAGAACGGCCGGGAGGCGGTCACCCAAGTGGAGGCGCTCCGGCCCGACGTCATCCTCATGGACCTGGTCATGCCCGAGATGGACGGCATCGAGGCCATCCGACGCATCAAAGATCGCCAGCCGGAGGCCCGCATCCTGGTCCTCACGACCTTCGCCGGCGAGGACAAGATCTTCCCGGCCATCAAGGCCGGCGCACTCGGCTATCACCTGAAGGATTCCCGCCCGGAGGAGCTGGTGCAGGCCATCCGCCAGGTACACCGGGGCGAGCCCTCGCTCCACCCCGTGATCGCCCGGAAGGTGCTGGAGGAGCTATCGCGCCCGTCGGAGCGCCCGCCTACACCCGATCCGCTGACCCCACGAGAAGTGGAAGTGCTGCGGCTAGTGGCGCAGGGCTTGGAGAACTGGGAGATCGCCGAAAGGCTGGTGATCACCGAGGCGACGGTGCGCACCCACGTGAGCAACATCACCAGTAAGCTGTACGTGGCCAGCCGCACCCAGGCTGCGCTGTATGCCTTGCGGGAAGGGATCGCATCGCTGAATGACACGACGGAGACATCATAGATCTCGGAATGTAGCAATTCGCAGGCCTTTGGACATCCTTTCGGATACACTTCTGTCGTAAGGCATCTGTGTAAATCACATAGGCGCAGTGTTGAGAAGGACCACTGAAAAGGTGGTCTTTTTGCGTGTGGCGAATCCACGCCTATCCGATGACAGCGGGGCGCGTTTCTGGTACACTGAGGGCGAAATGAACGAAACCGGGTGTGGATCTGGACAGGCAGGGAAGACAATGGAACAACCCACGCGAGTACTGATCGCCGACGACCGTCCCCGCTCCCGCAGCGGCCTGATAGCCGTGCTTGCCCTTCGGCCAGAGATCGAGATCGTCGGCGAGGCAGCGGACGGCCAGGAGGCCTTGCGGCTGGTGGCGGAATACCGCCCCGACGTGGTGCTGATGGACGCCAGGATGCCGGTGCTGGACGGTGTGGAGGCCACCCGGCTGACCAAAGAGAGATGGCCGGAGATCCGGGTCGTTGTGCTGACGATCCATGCCTCCTATCGGGCCGATGCGCTGGCCGCTGGCGCCGACCAGTTCCTGATCAAGGGGTGTCCAGTTGTGGACTTGATGAAAGCGATACTAGATCAATAGCAAGAGGTATGACAATGAGTGAGAAGGTAAGACCCAGTGGCTGCTACTATGCAGTTGCCACCTTGCTTCCGGTGCTCGGATGCCTGATAGCCATGGTGCTGGTGTACCAGTGGTTCCCGGGTCTGCCGGGAACCTTTGAATCCAAGCCGACGCAGCCAGAGTGCGGGCAGGAGGGAGCCGCGTTGCGCTCGCGCTGCGATTTGCCCCCCCGTGGCTGCACCATCTTTACCGTCTCGCAAGGCGACCGAGTCTTTTTTGGCGGGAACGACGACGGGATGAATGTTGACAGTTACTACTGGGTCGATCCAGGCAGCGACACGCGCTACGGCGCGATCTACTTTGGGAAACCGAACAACGTCCAGCAGGGCTTTAACGAAAAGGGCCTGGCCTACGATGCCAATGGACTTCCCTTGGCGCCCGTGAACGCTCACCCCGGACGAAAACCCTTCTACGGCGGCTACACCAGCTACCCCATCAAGATCCTGCGCGAATGTGCTACGGTGGAAGAGGTCGTCGCCTGGGTCCAGGAGCACCGCTGGCATACGACGATGCATGACCAACTGCATTTCGCCGACGTCACCGGAGATGCGGTCGTGATCAGCGCCGGGCTTGACGGCAAAGTGGCGTTCACCCGGAAACCGGCTGGAGATAGCTTCCTGGTCTCCACCAACTTTAACCTGGCAAACCCGAGCAATGGGTCTCACCCCTGCTGGCGCTACACTCGGGCGGAAAAGATGCTGAGACAGATCCAGAACGAGGGCGAGCTCACGGCTGAGCGCGTTGCCCCGATCATGGACGCTGTACACGTGGAGAGCCCCAATGGCTGGACCCTCTGTTCGGTGGTCGCCGACCTGCCGCAGCGCCTCGTCTACGTCTACTTTTGGTTCCAGTATGATGCATCCATCGTCCTGAACGTGGATGAGGAGATTGCCCGCGCCCCTGCCCCCGGTCCTCTGAGCCGCCTCTTTCCGCCGGATACGGTGAGCAGGGCCGATCAGGCCTACCGACGGCTGATGGCGCGCGCGGCTCCCTGCAATGCAGCCGCCTTTACCTGGGTCGGGCTGGTCGTCGCCTCTCTCGCCGTCCTGCTCCTTCTGGTGAGGTCGGGACGCCGAGGCCTGGCCCTTTGGATACCGGTCGTGGCCGTGCTTGGACCGGTCGGCGTGCTGGTCTGGCTGATCGCAGCACGCCGCC
>CAYNKW010000285.1:0-1901 GCA_964397845.1 uncultured Anaerolineae bacterium | reverse complement strand
GTGGCCGTGCTTGGACCGGTCGGCGTGCTGGTCTGGCTGATCGCAGCACGCCGCCACCAGACGGGTTCCGAGGCAGAAAGCGCAGGGCCAGATGCGAGGAGGGCGCTGCAGGTGTGGCGGCGCACTCTCGTGGAGACCGCCGGCGACCTGCCCCCCTACATTGTGGGGATGGTGATTGCGCTGCTGGCTGTCGTTTTTGTGCCGGGGTTGAGCCAGAATGATCTGCTGCAACTCCTCGCGTTCTACAGTCTTCCCCTGGTCATCGGGCTGTTCCTGTACCAGGCACCCCTGCTGGCGCGGGCGACAAGTTGCAGCTATGCACGCACCGTCCTGCGTTGCCTACCTGCGGCGCTGGGCTCGACAAACCTGGTACTGGCGGGGCTCTTGACGGTCACCATACCACTGATAAGATGGCACGTGAACTACTGTCCCGTCAGTGCCTTGACCGTCCTGCAGTGGTGGCCCATCGCTGTCCTGGGCGTCCTAGTAGGTGGGCTGCTGCTCTACGCCTATCATGCCTGGGCCGTTCACCGTGGCTTTACCGCTTGGTCGGCGCTGCTGTGGGACACGGACGAGGCCCGTGGCGGCACAGCAGTAGTCTCTTACCTGTCTTGGCGCCACCTGTGGCTCTGGATCTTGGCGAGCTTTGTGGTTCTGATCGGCGGGATCGCATTGGTGGTGTTGGCACAAAACTGACCGCAGGGTGAAGTGAAAAAGCAAAGGCCGAACCAAATAAGATAGTTCAAACAGAAAAGGGGGCAGCAATAATGGAAACCAGTGGATCACGAGAGGAAAGAATCAAGAGACAGGAAACGGAAAGGAGCACAAGAACCATGAATCACACACAGATTTTAAAGCAAGCCTGGCATAACGTCTGGCACTACCGGGCGCTGTGGATCTTTGGCCTCATCCTGGCGCTGACCACTTTCTCTTGGGGCGCGGCGGCGCTCTATGGCCTCGATACTCAAGAAGGTAACTGGGACGGCATCACCGTCGTCACCAGGTCTGGCGAAACGTTCTTCGAGGCACTGCGGAGAACGATCCGGGAGGAGATTGATGAGCTCGACAGAGAGCTTGACGGGGCCGACCGGGAGCTTGACGAGTTCTTAGCCCAGGAGCTGCACATTGAGATCGAAAGCGACATCAGGGCTTTCCTCACTGTGCTGGCGGGCATTCTTGTGGTCACCTACGTCGCAGCCAAAATCGCGCGTTATGTGAGCGAGATGGCGCTGATCCACATGGTGGACGAAGCCGCAGAGACCGGTAAGCGGCGCACCGTGCGACAGGGGTCGCGAATGGGCTGGTCGCGCCGCACCTGGCAGCTCTTTCTCATCGATCTGCTTATCAACGTCCCGGCGGTACTGGCCGGCGTCTTGTTGTTTGCGCTGATGTTCAGTCCCATACCGCTGTGGGTCAAGGGAAGTGAAGCCGTCGTTATCGCCAGCGCACTTGTCACCGGGGGCCTCGTTTTGCTGGCGATCTGCATAATCATCGTCACCAGTGCGGCACTTTCACTGCTCAAGGTCGTTTCCCGGCGGGCGTGCGCGCTGGAGGGATTGGGCGTAATCGCATCGGTTCGCCGGGGCTATGCCGTCGTAAGGCGGAACCTGAAGAACGTAGGGATCATGTGGTTGCTGATGGTTGGCGTGGGCCTCGCCTGGCCGGTTCTGATCGTCCCCGTTGTGCTTGCGTTGGTAGCCGCTGGAATGCTGCTGGGGGGCCTGTCGGCGCTGCTGGTAGGCGGGTTGGTCAGCCTGATCTGGGCTGGCGAGGCGCCGGTGTTCCTGGCCCTCGCGGTGGGTGTCTCCATCTTTCTGCTGGTGCTGGTGGCGCCACTGGCCTTCCTGAGTGGGTTGCGGGAGGTGTTCGTGTCCAGCACATGGACACTGACCTACCGGGAG
>CAYNKW010000284.1:0-5677 GCA_964397845.1 uncultured Anaerolineae bacterium | reverse complement strand
ATGGTGATGCCACGCGCCCGTTCCTGCTCCATCCAATCCAGTTGCGTACTGCCTTTGTCAACGCTGCCGACGCGGTGGATGCGCCCCGTGTAGTAGAGAATCGCCTCCGACGTGGTCGTTTTGCCAGCGTCTATGTGGGCAAAGATGCCGATGACGCGCACTTTTTCAATGGGGATCTCTCTTCTCTTGCTCATAGCTGGCTATATCTCCTCAAAACCCAGTTTGAAGAACCTGTTCGGGTTGTTGAACAACCAATCAGCGGCCAGCGACAGAGCCTCCTCCTCTTCCAGCCATCCCCGCTCGACCAAGTGGGTCAGCACGCCAGCAATGTTCTCACGCGCAATCTGCAGGTGCCCGGCTACAAACTCGGGCACGTCGCCGTAATCCCCGCCAAAGCCATGCACCTTGGTATGCGGCAAGGTCAGCACTGACCGCTCCAGCAACTCTGCAGCGTAGTCGGGATCAATGATGTGCAACCAGCAGCAGTCGAGGGCAACGTTGGGATAATTCTTGCCCAGAAAGAGCAGATCGCCCAGGTATGGCCAGTTGCCGTGAAATAGATCAAAGCGCACATCGCGGTGAAGTTCAAGCACCGAGGCCAGATAGGCAGCATTGGTTTTGTCTACCCGGTTGCGAACACCCGCTGTGTGACCGGCGTGAAGTTGCACCGGCAGGTCGAGCTCACGGGCGAACCGCATGAACTGATGAAAGAGATAGTCATTCAGCGGTTTGCCCTCCGGCCACCCCAGGCTGTTGCGCGGATCGGCCAATATTCTATTGAACTGCGCCTCCGCCTTCGCTTTGGGCACCACGTCGTAGGAGACGCTCCGGTTGTAGGCCGACTGATCTTTGATGCCGATAGCTCCACGCTCCATGCATCGCTTGAACACGATAAACACTGCCTCCAGGTACTCGTCCAGCGAAGTGATGTACCGGTCAGCCAGGGAACCAAAACAGTTAATTGTTTCCCAGTTCATAGTAGTCGGATGCGCGCCAGGTAGCGAGATCATCGGCCGCCACTTGTCCGGAAAAGTCTTCTTGCCATCCAGGAAACGGTCCACAGGCAACCATCCCAGCACATCAACCAACATTGCCTGGATGCCAGCCTCGTCAATAGTACGGAAATAGGCTTGTTCGGTTTGGTCAGCCAGCTTCTCAGCGGCACGATCCAGCGCCTCTCGGGTCAGTTCGCTTTCGCCGTATACGTTTTTGAGAACCAGTTTGGTCACTCGTGCATAGGCGGTGTGCTCGGTAGCATGCCACAGCTTCTCAAAGAGAGGCCACTTTTCACCGGTGGAAACATCCTGATCTTCCAGGCGAGCTATGTCCCTATCACTGATACCAAAAGCCGCTGACTGTAAGTCGCTGAGCATGTAGCCGTAGATCAATGAGGCGATCGGCTCCTTGTAGGGAGGTCGCTCCTCTGGACCGGTCAGATGCTCGTGACAATCAATGACCGGCATCGCACTGATCTGCTCGTGCAAACGGTTGAATAGTGGAGATCGAGAGTACAACATAGGCTGCTCCTTTAGTACTTGTCCATTAATGACTTCGTACTTTGGCACCGGTTAAGCGCTGAATGGCGCCAGAGATGAAGTTGTTTTTGGACAAGTGCTTAGGTCACTTCTTCTTGTGAAGGATGAATTTCCATTGCGTTCTCTATCACACCGCCACCAGGCTGGGTACCTGGACCGGACTGTAGTCTTGCTCCAACTCTTGCGCCATCTCGCGCCGGAATTGCTGCGTGTATAGCCGATAGTAATGCCCCCTGGCGTGCAGCAGTTCGGCGTGGCAGCCCATTTCCGTGATGCGTCCATCCTCGATGACCAGAATCCGGTCGGCTCGCTTGATCGTCGAGAGCCGGTGGGCGATGATAAAGCTGGTGCGGTCTTTCATCAACGTCTCCATTCCCTGCTGAATCAACGCCTCGGTCAGCGTGTCCACCGAACTGGTCGCCTCGTCCATGATAAAGATCTCCGGCTGCGCCAGGATCGCGCGCGCCAGGCTGACCAGTTGCTTCTGCCCGACCGAAAGCAGGATACCCCCCTCGCCCACCTCTTCGTCGTAGCCCTTTTCCAGCGTCACGATGAAATCGTGGGCGCCGGCCAGTTTGGCCGCCTCTTCGATCTCCTCGTCCGTGGCATCCAGCCGGCCATAGCGCAGATTCTCCCGAACGGTACCGGAGAAGAGGTGCGGCGTTTGCAGCACCACCCCAATCCGCGACTGGATGGCGTGCAGCGATAGCCTGGTGTAATCCTGCTCACCGATGCGTATGGCGCCTTCCTTGGGCTCGTAAAAGCGGCACAGCAGATTGACGATGGTGGACTTGCCTCCACCTGTCGGCCCGACCAGCGCGATCGTCTCGCCGCGGTTCACCTTCAGGGCAAAGTCCTCCAACACCGGATTGTCTTTCTCGTAGTAAAAGCCTACGTGGTCGAACGCGATGTCGCCCTGGATGGTGCCAGGATCGATGGCCCCCGGCCGATCGGTCACCTCGGGCAGCGCGTCAATCAGCGAAAAGACGCGCTCGGCCGAGGCGATCGTGTGCTGCATCTCGGCGTAAACGCGGGCCAGGTCCTGGACAGGCCAGAGCATAAACGTGACGTATGAGACAAAAGCCTGGATGCCGCCGATTGTCAGGCTGCCCAGTTGGGCCTGCAGCCCGCCGTACCAGACGATGCTGCCCAACGCCACTGCGCTGATCAACTGCACCGTCGGCAGAAACAATGCTGAAAGCCATGCAGCCCGGTAGGACGCGCGGTACATCTCGCCTGAAAGCTGGCCGAACTCGCGCAGGTTCTCCTCTTCCCGGCAGAGCGCCTTCACCACGCGCACGCCGGTGATGTTCTCGTTGTATGCACCCGTGATCTTGGAGTTGATCTTGCGCACCTTCCGGTATTCTACGATGATCTTTTTCCTGAACTGGGACGCCACGACCACCAGCACCGGGATAGCGGCGAACACGATGAGGGCCATTCTCCAGTTGATGATCAACATGAAATAAACCGCCGTGGAAATGTTCATCGCTGCCCAGGTGACATCCAGCAGTCCCCAGGTCACCAGCTCGGCCATGCGCCCCGAATCGGAGGTGACGCGCGACATGATCCAGCCCACTGGCGTCCGGTCGAAATAGGAAAAAGACAGCTCCTGCAGGTGGTTGAACATCTTTTGTCGCAGGTCGTACCGGATGCGCTCCCCCAGGATGCCGGCCAGGAAGATAAAGCCAAAGACTCCCACAGCCGATACCAGGATCGCCAGGCCATAGATGGCGACGATCTGCGTGAGCGCCGCCCTGTCACCTGCCAGGATGCCCTCGTCCACAATCCGCTTGCTGAGGAAGGTGAGATACGATTCTATAACCGACACAAACGCGATAGCCAGCAGAAAGCCGGCCAGCCAACGCCAATGCGGTTTGGCCTGAGCCAGAATGCGCATGACGGTCCGGCCGTTGAATTCGGTGGTGAATTCTTCTTCTTCAAACTCAAAGTGTGGCATCTGCAATCTCCTTCTCTAACTCGTCCTCAATGCGTGCTTGCATGTCATAGATCTGGCGGTAGATGCCCTCTTGGGCCATCAGTTCGCCGTGCGTTCCCCGCTGCACGATCTGTCCTCCGTTGAGCACCAGGATCAGGTCGGCGTTCATCACGCTCTGAATGCGGTGGGCGATGATAAAGGTGGCGCGGCCCTGCATCAGGCGCTCCAGCGCTTCGCGGATCTCACCCTCGGTTTCCGTGTCCACTGACGAAGTGGCGTCGTCCAGGATGAGGATGCGCGGGTCTTTTAGCAGCGTGCGGGCGATGGCGACGCGCTGTTTCTGCCCCCCGGAGAGCGTGACCCCTTTCTCGCCAACCAGCGTGTTGTAACCGTCGGGAAACGAAGTGATGACATCGTGGATGGCTGCTGCCCGCGCAGCGACTTCGATCTCGCCCTCGGAGACGTCACGCCCGACGCCGTAGGTAATGTTTTCGCCGATCGTACGGGAGAAGAGGAAAGGCTCTTGCTCCACGATGCCGATCTGCTGACGCAGAAAGTGGCGCGGATACTCTTTCAGTTCCACCCCGTCGAGCGTCAGGCTGCCGCCGGTGTATTCGTAGAAGCGGGGCAACAGGTTGACCAGAGACGTCTTGCCCGAGCCGGTTGAACCGAGCAAGGCCACGGCCTGCCCCGGCCTGCATCGAAAACTGATGTCCTTCAGCACCGAGCTGTCGGCGGCGTATTCAAAGTGCACGTCACGGAAGACGACCTCGCCCCGCACATTGCCGGACGGTGTGTAAGAACCTTCGTCCAGGGGCTCGCGCTCTTCTTTGATCAACTCGGTCACCCGCCCGTAGGAGACCAGCCCGGTGGACATTTGCACGATCAGCCGGCCCAGGTTGCGCATGGGCCAGATGATCCATATGACCAGCCCGGTGTAGGCCAGATAGGTACCCACCGTGATCGTGCCGTTCAGGGCCATCAGCGCGCCGGCAAAGAAGCAGCCCAGCATCTGACCGCTGCAAAGGATGTCCGAGATCGGCCAGAACAGCGAGTGCATTGTCAGCAGTCGCCGGCCGCGTTGGAACTGCTCCCAGTTGTCCTGCTCGAACTTGTCCCGCTCGTAGGGCTGCCGGGCAAAGGCCTTGACCACCCGCACGCCGGTCAGGTTCTCCTGCAAGGTGGTCGAGAGTTTGGCCTCCTGCTTCTGAAACTCCTCGTACGCTTTTGAGACTTTCCTGAAGAAAAAGACCGACATGACCACGATCAACGGCACAACCAGAATCGAAAGCAACGCCAGGCGTGTGTTAAGGTTCAGCAGGGCCACAAAGTTGATCCCAAAGAGCAGAACGATGCGGCCCACGCCGATGGCCTGGTCGGCAAAGAACCGGCGCAGCGCGTCAACGTCCGAGGTGGCGCGTTGGATCAACTCGCCGGTCTTTGCCCGGTCGTGATAGGTGAACGACAGTCGCTGGATGTGGTCGAACAGGTAATTGCGCAGGCGCAGCGTGATCCCTTCCGCCGTCCGGGCCGTCCATCGTCCACTGAGAAAGGTGAACGCGCCCTGGAGCAACGCCAGGCCCACAAAACCCAACCCGATAAGCGGCAGCGTGCGGTCGAGCTTTTCCTGGCCCAAAACGACGTCCACGAAATAGCGCAGCAACAAATAGTTGCCTGTTCTGAGAGCGGTAGCCACACCCACGCCGAGCACCGCCCCCAGGTAGGTCAGGCGGAAGTCGGCCATCATGCGCCACAACCCAACCAGGCGCTTGTCCGAAACTGTGTTTTTGAAATCGAATTTGGATGGCATAGTAGATGCTGGCATGTTGTACACCTCCACAAGAATTCGGGGTCATTTTCAGGCCAGATGAAGCCTTCTCTATCGTTCCCTTGTCGTAAGCGTTCAGCGGAGCCTGGCGAAGGTTACAAAATGGGCTTGATTTGGCGCTATCAGCCCTTGACAGGGTGACTTTGGGCTTCAAAACGCTCAAAAAACCTTCGCCAGGCTTTTCCAGCCTTGACTTTATTCCACCCCCTGAACGGTTACTCGTCCCCTTGTCTTCTTGAAAATCTTACAAAGAAAGAACAAGGCCGTGGGCAGAACCCACGGCCTTGGGGAAAGATACCTGGCTGGAGCAAATAAAAAAGGCCGTGGGCGTCGTGTGCGCCCACGGCCTGCTGTGACTTTATGCATCAGCAAGGC
>CAYNKW010000283.1:2251-5679 GCA_964397845.1 uncultured Anaerolineae bacterium | reverse complement strand
CTGCGACGAGGAGCGGTGCCCCGGCAGCCGCCTCCACGTTCTGTTGCCCATTGAATGCTAGTGACTGAGCTGGGGGAATGGCGTCTCTGAGCACTCAGATAGCATTGAGGCAGCCCCATGTTGGAAGGCACGCGCTTTGTCCCAGTAATGCCCGACGCAGAGGGTATTTTACACTCTGTTACCGCGGCCGGCTTTTGGATCGACGTGAACTGGCTCTGGCCCGAGGAGCACTTTGTCCCCGTGCGGCAAGCCCTGGCCTAGATCGGTTCAGGATAACCCTTCTATGCTCTGACCCGTCGTCCCCGTAAAACGACTCAGCCGGAGGTTGACATCTCCGGCTGATTTGATCCTGGAGTATGTCTATTCTTTCACGCCCTGCATCACCACCGACGACAGCAGGAACAGCGCGCCGTAGACGGCAAAGATGAGTAAGTAGCCTATCCCCGGCAATTGGGGTACGTGGACGGTCAAGTAATCGGCCACGGGCCCTCCAATGTAGGCTCCCACCGCTCCTGCGCCGGCCCCGGCCAGGTTAGAGATGCCCAGGTAACGCCCGGCGTCCTTCCTGGGCACCAGGTCCGTTCCCAGCGCCCAGTTGGTGGTGAAGAACGTTCCCGTGGCGGCACCGATGATCAAACCGCCCACGTATATCACGGTCATATTAGGGGCCAGGACGAGTACCAGCGTGCCCAGGGCTGCTATAACACCGCTGAGTGTCACCAGCCGCTTGCGCCCGATCCGGTCGGCAAGCCAGCCGCTCGGCAGGGCGCACAGCAGGATCAGGATGCCAACTACCATCATCAGTTGTGAGGCTGGCCCTGCGGCTGCCTCGCCCTTCAGACCCAGCCGGGCTTGAAGGAAGTAAACCGCGAAACCGGCGAGGTTATTGGCTCCGACGAGGAAGGCCAGCCGGTTGACCACCCACCAGGAGAAGGAGGGGAAACGACGTGCCTCCTCGCCGCCGATGCTGATGCGCACGCTGGCCCACACTCCCACGACTACGGCAGTGATCATTGCCAGCAGGCCTGTAACCCCCATCACGACCAGGAGTGTAGGCACCGAATTGATGCCACCCAGGAGTCTGCCCATCCCCTTGACGATCTCCCCCAGGCCTAGAATGATCACCATGAAAACCAACGTCATCACCGCGAGGCGTCCAAATGGCTGCCAGTCCAACTGTTCGGGTGGTTCACGCAGTGGTTCTTCGCGCACGAACATGGTGATGACCATACTCAGGAATAGGATGCCAATTGCCACCAGGATGCCGGCCCACATTCGTCCCGCCGCAATCATGTTGCCGACGGTGAAAGCAACGATGACGACCGGTAGAAGCTCCATGACGGACTTGACACCAGAGAAGCGGCCACGGCGGTCTTCCGGCACCAAATCGGGGATCAGTCCCTGCTCGGCAGCGTGAGCGATGTTGGAGGCGATCTGTGAGAACACCACTGCCCCGAACAGAAACCAGTAACCAGGGGAGGCTCCGATGGCGAGCACGCTTGCCATGGTCAGCAGCGTGCCAACCAGGATGAATGGGCGTCGCCGCCCCCAACGCAGGGTGCTGCGATCTGAAAGCATACCCATCAGCGCCTGGATCAACAGGGCAACCATCAGCGTGTAGAGGCGCAGGCGGCCAAAGGCGGTGCCTTGCTGCTCCAGGCCAACGAACTTTTGTACTAGCAGGGGCACAATGAGTCCGTTGCTCTGCGCGATCATCGTCAACCCCAGCCAAAAGATGTTGATGGTGATATAGTTGTACCACCGCGTTGAGCGCATTGACATTCCTCCTCTGTGTCTTTTCTGTGTCGAGAATGGTCTGATTATACATTGCTGGCTGGTAATGTCAAGAATGCTGTCACCCCATATTGACAAAGAAACCAGGCCGTGTTATAGTCAGCTTGTTGATAACGGCACTGATCGAATTCCTGAGCGGGAGCACAAACCTGGATGAAGGGCAGGATGGAACCAGTACTGGACGCTTTTGGGGAGCAACTGCTGCTCACCCACAGTCCCCCTGTGGAAAATAGACAATGTCATCCTCTCGCCCCATGTGGCCGGTTTCTCTCTCAACTACGACGAGCGGACGACGGATCTGTTCGCCCAGAACCTCAGCCGCTACCTCGCCAGGGAGCCACTGTTGAACCTGGTGGACAAAGAGAGAGGATATTGACATGGACAGTATCAAAAGCATCTACAAGTCTTTACAGGAGTTGCTGACCGCCGGTGAGACCGTGGCCGTGGCCACAATTGTCAGCGTCAAAGGCTCCGTGCCGCGCGAGGTGGGAGCCAAGATGATCATTCACCCCGAGGGGCGGCACGTGGGCACCGTCGGCGGCGGATGTGGCGAGCACGAGGTCATCCTGGCCGGACTGGACGTGATCCGCACTGGCGAGCCGCAGATGGTGCGCCTGGACCTCACCGAGGAGGTCAGCATGGAGAGCCTGGGCATCTGCGGTGGCATCATGGACGTGTTCGTAGAACGATGGACGCCGGAGGACGTGCGGTGAGCAAGTCGGAGAAGGTGCTGCGAGAATTGCTGAACGCGCTGGATCAGCAGCGAGCCGTGGCCCTGGTGACGGTGGTGCGCGCCGAGGGATCGCTGGCCAGCGCGATGGGCCGCCGGGCTGTGATCTGGGAACTGGGCCAGCACGCCGAGACACGGGGCGACCTGGGCCTGGGTAATCTGGAGGCACAGGCAATAGACGCTGCCTGGAAAGTACTGGAGGCACGCCGCTCAAGGTTGTTAAACGTGGAGGCGGAGGACGGCCGCGCGCAACTCTTCGTCGAAGTGCAGCACCGCCCGCCGACGCTGCTCATCGTCGGTGCAGGGCACACTGCCCTGCCGCTGGCCCAACTGGGCAAAATGTGCGACTTTGGCGTCGTCGTGCTCGACGATCGGGCCGGCTTTGCCAGCAAGGAACGCTTCCCCATGGCCGACCGGGTCATCGCCGCGCCGTTCGAGGCGGCGCTGCGCGACTTTCCGCTGGACGAGGATACTTACATCGTCCTGGTCACGCGCGGCCACCAACACGATGTCTCTTCGCTGCTGGAGGTGTTGGGCCGGCCGGCAGCCTACATCGGCATGATCGGCAGCCGGCGGCGGGTGCGGGCTGTGTTCCAGTTGCTGGAGGAAGAGAGGGGCATTCCCCGCGAGCGTTTCGAGCGCGTGCATTCGCCCATTGGTCTCGACATCGGCAGCGAGACGCCGGCCGAGATCGCGGTAAGCATCGTGGCCGAGATCATCAAGGTGCGGCGCGGCGGTACGGGGTTGTCGCTTTCAGACGAACGATGACAAAGGAAAAGTCCCCCGAGGATGACCATCTTGGGTCTAGACAGCGGCTTGTCAGTCGCATCCCGTTTTGTCGGAGTGGAAAAACGGTAGACAATGAGACAGCCCATGACCAGCAAGAGTCCGGCCACCCAGGGCT
>CAYNKW010000283.1:0-2151 GCA_964397845.1 uncultured Anaerolineae bacterium | reverse complement strand
AAACGGTAGACAATGAGACAGCCCATGACCAGCAAGAGTCCGGCCACCCAGGGCTTGATCATCCTGCCGGGGATCGAGGACAGAAAGTAGCCCCCCAGCACCCCGCCGATGACGCCGGGAATGACCAGAGGAAGCACCAGCTCTCTTTTGACGTTACCGAGTTGGTGGTGTGCGATCCCGGAAATCAGGGTCGTCACAATCTCCGCGGTGTGCACCGAGGCGCTGATGATGGCCGGAGCCAACCCAATGGCCACCAGCAGCGAGGTCGAGGACACGCCGTAACCCATGCCCAATGTCCCGTCAATGAACTGGGCAGCGAACCCCATCAGAACTATGCCGATCAAGAAGGTAATGCTGAACAAGGGACACCCTCCGTTTGATACAGTCTTTTCCACAAGGAGAGGGAATCGTCGCCATTGACGATTCCCTCTAACGATTTGGTAGCGCAACAAAGTCTTGAGATTTTGGCTGGTGGGGTTGCTCTTACAGATTGGAGTAGAGGCTTTAGCCGGTTTCCATGCCCTCCAAACCATGCCAGCCGGGACAGAGATTACCTTTCGTCTACCTCTGCCTGGTCAGATTTCACGACTGCGACTGCTGGGGATGCCAGGAAGAGTCTAAGCACCTGCCTGAGGCCGAATCGTCTCCTCGCCTCCCGGGGGCGGCGATAGATGAACCAGTAGACCGCAGCCACCACGAATCCACCCCCAAAGATGTTGCCGGTGGTCACGGAGATGAGGTTTCCGATGAACCCTTGCAGATTGAGATTGACCAGGTCGCTAGCTACCTTGCCTGCAGCCACCACCACTTGGGGTTCCGCCTTCAGCAGGAGTCCCATGGGTATAAAGTACATGTTGGCGATACTGTGCTCAAAGCCAGAGGCCACAAATGCGGTGATGGGGAAGACAATGGCCACAATCTTGTCTACGACGCTCCGGCCACTCAGACATAGCCAGACCGCCAGGCACACCAGGGCGTTGCACAGGATGCCCCGTGCCAGCCCCTCAGTGAAGGAGAGATTTACCTTGGCGTTAGCGATGTTCAAGGCGGTGGCTCCAACGTGGTAGTTGGCGAAAGCCCACTGCCTGGTAAAATACATGAGCATCGCTGTGCCCAGAGATCCGACCAGGTTCCCAAAGTAGACGACGACCCAGTTGCGCATAACTTGCCCCAGCGTTAGCTTGCCGCTGACCCAGGCCATGACGATCAGATTGTTGCCCGTGAAAAGCTCAGCGCCAGCGACGACGACCAGGATCAGGCCCAGGCTGAACACCAGGCCTCCGATAAGCTTGTTCAGGCCGAACCCTAGACCGCTGTCGGTGGTGACAAGAGTGGCAAACTCTGCTCCCAGACCAATAAAGGATCCTGCCAGGACGGCCAGAGCGAACATGCTCCAGAAGTCCAGATTGGCCTTCTTGACGCCGATATTCTCCATCCGTTCCGCCATCTCAGGAGGCGGAACGGCATCCAGTTTGACCTCGTTGGACATGTGTGTATGACCTCCTTAAATTGCCGGGCCAAAGGCCATGAATTCATCCGCTCCGCCGGGTCTGTGACCCCGGCGCAAAAGCCCGGACAGGCCATTAGCCGGCGCGAACCGCCGGTTTTTGCAGCAAACAGGGGCCACATACCCGCTTTGAGCGAGGCGGAGAATGTGGCTCTCGAATGGACAATTGGTATTAGTTACGAACATACCCAGGTGCCTTTGGGGCCACGGGCCAGAGAGGGATCCCTTTACTGCTTGGTCCTCTCGGTGGCCATCAGCAGCTATTCGCTTTTCCGGCCCACAACAGGAGCGGGAACACGGCTCTCACGCCTCCTCCCTATAGCGCCGCGAACCTGGTCGCGAATGAGCTGATACAGCCCTGCGAGCACCGTGGCCCCCACCACGGTGATCACAAAGACCTCAAGCCCGTACAGCACCACAAACTTGATCGTTGTCATGATCTCCATCATTGCACCTCCTTACCTTTGAAGATTTCCTAACAAAGCCTCTCACTTTTTCGCTTACGCCTACACTATACCATGTTGGCTGGCCTATGTCATCGGGTAAAATATCGAACTTGCCCTTACGAAAAAGGCTTACTGTCCCGTCCTCGACCCAAGTATCTCCACGTAGCCGTCGTTTCTCAAAACTCGTAGCCAGCATCT
>CAYNKW010000282.1:0-5699 GCA_964397845.1 uncultured Anaerolineae bacterium | reverse complement strand
CCACGTACTTTGTCAACGGCCGTTTGATTCGAGGGACTGTCTCTTTTGAAGAGTTCGACAATATCGTTTCTCAAGAGCGCTGAAAGGACGATTTCAATGCTACGCAGACGTCTCTTTCGCTTCACTTTGCTGTCCGCTATCATCGTGTTTGTAGTTGATGTGGCTCTGACAGCGTGCACATCGCCGCCGCCAACGGCCGAGCCGGTTGCCATTACCTTCACCACGTACCGCGCGGAATACTACAGCGATCTGGCAGAGGCGTTTCACGAGGAAAACCCGGACATCGAGGTGCAGGTTCGTGATCTGAGAGATTTGACGGAGGATAAAAGTTACCAAGACCTCGTAACCGATCTGGAGTTTAGCCGCCGTCTGGCAGAGAGCGCCGACGTTGTTCCAGTCGGTAGTTTCTACCGTGGGATCAATCTATACGACGGCATCCGGCTGGGGCTGCTCTACGACCTGCGTCCGCCCCTGAATCAAGACCCTGCGCTCGAATCCCTGTTCATTACTCAGGCGATCGAGGCGCTGACCTGGCAGGGTGCTCTGTATGGACTGCCTTGGAGTTTTTACGTGCCGCTAATGGTTTACAACGAGCAACTCTTCGACGACGCCGGGGTGCCTTATCCGACGGAGGACTGGACGTGGGACGACTTTCTATCCACGGCGCAGGCGCTCACAGATAGAAGTAAGAAGCAAGTAGGGTTTGTGGACGCCGCGCCATTGATCAACCTGGTACCATTGGCCCTGATCGCCCAGAACGGTGGTCAGGTGGTTGCTTCTACAGGTGCCGTGCCGGAAGCGATGCTGGATGACCCGGTGCTGGTCCAATCGCTCGAATGGTACGTTGACCTGAGCAAAGTCCATGACGTTATGCCCGTTCTCTCACCTTATGATCGGGTCCTTTCTGAGCAAATCTGCCCGGGCCAGGTAGCCATGTGGAGCTTGGATATTCGATTTAGTATGACCATACACTCGTTCCGTGAATCTACATGTATATCCGGTACAATCGCCATGTGGCCGCGTGGCAAAACGGATGCGCCCCCTATGATTGTAGATGGGTACGGAATCAGCGCCGGGACGCGCTATGCCGAAGCTGCCTGGCGATGGCTCGCTTTCTTGAGTCAGCAAAAGATACCATCCGGGTTTACGGAATGGTCCACGCTGCGTTCGGAACTCGAAAGGGAGACCCTGGCCCAAGACCGAGGTATTACTCAAGAGGCGGTAGACACTGTGCGCGCCGCCGTCGCCAACGCCGTGCCGATGCAGCTCGAGTACGACGCGCTGAGACGCAGTTTTCTGGAACTACCCAAGGTGTACGCTGGCGAAAAGAGCGTCGGGCAGATTCTGCGAGAGGCCGCCCAGGTGCAGGCGACAACACCCGAACCGCTGGTCGTGGCTACGCCGGTGCCGCCGTTGCCCGAAGCCAAGACAACAATCGTCTTTGTCCCCAATAGAGACCGGCTGGGCAGCTTTGAGGATCCAAAAGTATACGAAGCACTGGCGGACGGGTTCCGCAGGCAAAATCCAGATATCCAGGTGGAAGTGCGGACTTTTACCGGTGCTGTCTCTTCTGGGGATATTGCCAGACAATCGGACGTGTTCCTGGGCAAGCGCTGGGTGCCGTGGGGCTGGCCCAAAGAAAACCAATACGTCGTCCTGGTGCAAGACCTGGGACCCCTGATTGACGCCGATCCTACGTTTGGCCTCGACGATCTCCCAGAGGTGGATTTTTTGTTACCGCCTGGGTACGCCGAGTCTGCAGTGTGGGGCATTCCCGTGTCCTTTGACGCGGTGGGCATTTTCTACGATAAAGAAAAGTTTCAAGCCGCAGGCGTAGCCGAACCCGGTGCGGACTGGACGTGGGACGATTTTCGCCTGACGGCAGCGCAACTCACCTCCGGTGAAGGCGAGTCGAAGCAATATGGCTATGTCAGCCGCTCGGACACACTCGACCTTGAGCTATTCCTGCTGGGCCAGGGGTTCATTTTGCCCGATGACAATCCTGAGAGCTTAGCCCAACCCGGCACGATGATAGAAGATCAGTTGCCGGAGTTAAAAGAGGCTCTGACATGGTGGGTCAATCTGGCGCAAAAAGATGGGAGCGTGGCGCCGATTGGCTCGTCAGAGTATATCCTATCACAGCGCCGCGCCGCGATGTGGGCCGATCTTTTGGGTAACCTCGAGCGCAGGCGGCATCCTGTCTACATTCTCGCCAAGTCAGAATCGTGGCACCTCGGCTTCGCGCCGATGCCCCGGGGAGAGCATGCAGTTGCTGCCGTTCAGTACAATATCGCCTACATCTCCACGCAAGCCCAGGACCGCAAAGCTTGCTGGAAGTGGGTGCGTTTCTTGAGCGAGCACCTGCCGCTGGGGTCAATGGCACCGGCGCGGTGGTCGTTGCTGCGGTCGGATGTGTTCAAGGAGCGGGTGGGGGCCGAGATGCAGGCTGCGTATCTGCAAGTGGCTGAATTCTACGGACAGGGAGAGGCGATGATCGATCGCAACGCCCTGGGCCCATCCTTCTTGCTCGCGTTTGTACAGGCGATCAAAGAGGGACAGAGTGTAGATGCAGCCCTGGCCGAGGCCCGGCGGCAGGTGGGGCAGTAGTGTCTCTGCAAAAATGTCTGTGAAGGCGAAACTGTGTCCAACTCTCCCGCCTTGACCTTTCTCCCCGCTTGTGACACAATACCTGCCTGGAGGTACTCCAGGCAACCAACCCGTTTGCAACGGCTCTTGTTGACCGTCTTACTCCTCTTAGTCACTGCCTGCCTGGGAGACGATGCTACGCGGGCCCACATAGAACGCGACATCCAGGACGCGCGGGTGTATGGTGTGGAGGGCACACCGACGTACTTTGTCAACGGCCGTTTGATTCGAGGGGCTGTCTCTTTTGAAGAGTTTGACAATATCGTTTCTCAAGAGCGCTGAGAGGACGATTCCGATGTTACGCAGGTATCTCTTTCGCTTCACTTTGCTGTCCGCTATCATCGTGTTTGTAGTTGATGTGGCTCTGACAGCGTGCACATCGCCGCCGCTAACGGCCGAGCCGATTGCCATTACCTTTGTTACGTACACGTCCCGTGTGGAACACCACAGCAATCTGGCGGAGGCGTTCCACGAGGAGAACCCGGACATCGAGGTGCGGGTTCGCGATCTGAGAAATTTGACAGAGGGTACAAGTTATCAAGACCTTATGACCGACCTGGAGTTTAGCCGCCGTCTTGCACAGAGCGCCGACGTTGTTCCTGTCGGCAGTTGCTACGGTGGGATCAATCTGTACGACGGCATCCGGCTGGAGCTGCTCTACGACCTGCGCCCGCTCTTGGATCAAGACCCTGGGCTCGAATCCCTGTTCATTCCTCAGGCGATCGAGGCGCTGACCTGGCAGGGTGCTCTGTATGGACTGCCTTGGAGTTTTTACGTGCCGCTAATGGTTTACAACGAGCAACTCTTCGACGACGCCGGGGTGCCTTATCCGACGGAGGACTGGACGTGGGACGACTTTCTATCCACGGCGCAGGCGCTCACAGATAGAAGTAAGAAGCAAGTAGGGTTTGTGGACGCCGCGCCATTGATCAACCTGGTACCATTGGCCCTGATCGCCCAGAACGGTGGTCAGGTGGTTGCTTCTACAGGTGCCGTGCCGGAAGCGATGCTGGATGACCCGGTGCTGGTCCAATCGCTCGAATGGTACGTTGACCTGAGCAAAGTCCATGACGTTATGCCCGTTCTCTCACCTTATGATCGGGTCCTTTCTGAGCAAATCTGCCCGGGCCAGGTAGCCATGTGGAGCTTGGATATTCGATTTAGTATGACCATACACTCGTTCCGTGAATCTACATGTATATCCGGTACAATCGCCATGTGGCCGCGTGGCAAAACGGATGCGCCCCCTATGATTGTAGATGGGTACGGAATCAGCGCCGGGACGCGCTATGCCGAAGCTGCCTGGCGATGGCTCGCTTTCTTGAGTCAGCAAAAGATACCATCCGGGTTTACGGAATGGTCCACGCTGCGTTCGGAACTCGAAAGGGAGACCCTGGCCCAAGACCGAGGTATTACTCAAGAGGCGGTAGACACTGTGCGCGCCGCCGTCGCCAACGCCGTGCCGATGCAGCTCGAGTACGACGCGCTGAGACGCAGTTTTCTGGAACTACCCAAGGTGTACGCTGGCGAAAAGAGCGTCGGGCAGATTCTGCGAGAGGCCGCCCAGGTGCAGGCGACAACACCCGAACCGCTGGTCGTGGCTACGCCGGTGCCGCCGTTGCCCGAAGCCAAGACAACAATCGTCTTTGTCCCCAATAGAGACCGGCTGGGCAGCTTTGAGGATCCAAAAGTATACGAAGCACTGGCGGACGGGTTCCGCAGGCAAAATCCAGATATCCAGGTGGAAGTGCGGACTTTTACCGGTGCTGTCTCTTCTGGGGATATTGCCAGACAATCGGACGTGTTCCTGGGCAAGCGCTGGGTGCCGTGGGGCTGGCCCAAAGAAAACCAATACGTCGTCCTGGTGCAAGACCTGGGACCCCTGATTGACGCCGATCCTACGTTTGGCCTCGACGATCTCCCAGAGGTGGATTTTTTGTTACCGCCTGGGTACGCCGAGTCTGCAGTGTGGGGCATTCCCGTGTCCTTTGACGCGGTGGGCATTTTCTACGATAAAGAAAAGTTTCAAGCCGCAGGCGTAGCCGAACCCGGTGCGGACTGGACGTGGGACGATTTTCGCCTGACGGCAGCGCAACTCACCTCCGGTGAAGACGAGTCGAAGCAATATGGCTATGTCAGCCGTTGGGACACACTCGACCTTGAGCTATTCCTGCTGAGTCGGGGATTCATTTTGCCCGATGACAGTCCTGAAAACTCAGCCCAACCCGGCACGATGATAGAAGATCAGTTGCCAGAACTGAAAGAGGCTCTGACGTGGTGGGTCAATCTGGCGCAAAAAGATGGGAGCATGGCACCAATCAAGATTAACTTAGCGCCTGACTCTATCCTGTCACAGCGCCGCGCCGCGATGTGGGCCGATCTTTTGGGTAACCTCGAGCGCAGGCGGCATCCTGTCTACATTCTCGCCAAGTCAGAATCGTGGCACCTCGGCTTCGCGCCGATGCCCCGGGGAGAGCATGCAGTTGCTGCCGTTCAGTACAATATCGCCTACATCTCCACGCAAGCCCAGGACCGCAAAGCTTGCTGGAAGTGGGTGCGTTTCTTGAGCGAGCACCTGCCGCTGGGGTCAATGGCACCGGCGCGGTGGTCGTTGCTGCGGTCGGATGTGTTCAAGGAGCGGGTGGGGGCCGAGATGCAGGCTGCGTATCTGCAAGTGGCTGAATTCTACGGACAGGGAGAGGCGATGATCGATCGCAACGCCCTGGGCCCATCCTTCTTGCTCGCGTTTGTACAGGCGATCAAAGAGGGACAGAGTGTAGATGCAGCCCTGGCCGAGGCCCGGCGGCAGGTGGGGCAGTAGTGTCTCTGCAAAAATGTCTGTGAAGGCGAAACTGTGTCCAACTCTCCCGCCTTGACCTTTCTCCCCGCTTGTGACACAATACCTGCCTGGAGGTACTCCAGGCAACCAACCCGTTTGCAACGGTTCTTAACGCGGTCCTGTGACGCACACCCTGGAGTTCACCGCCCGCGTCGCGCTGGTCCAGGAGGCGACGCTCTTCTTCCGCGCCGACGGCCACCTGGCCCGCCTGCTC
>CAYNKW010000281.1:0-5700 GCA_964397845.1 uncultured Anaerolineae bacterium | reverse complement strand
AAGCATCCAATTTCTCACGCATGCCCTGCTCCTTCCCGCGGATCATACACTCTATCAAGGTGGCAACCCGGTAGCCACATCCTTATTATAGCATAGCTTTTCATAAAGTCAAGATTTGCATAACCGTGTCCCAACCGTGTAACGCGCTCTGCATAACGGCGAATTTGGGGAGGAAAAGCGAGGCCTGTTACAGCGCACAGCACTCCCGGCCACGAACGACAGACAGCCCCAGGCTTTCCGCCAGACGCACTGCCGGTCGCCCAGGACTAACAATTTTATTCACGCCAGCGCGGACAGCCAGTGGGTCCAACGCGGCGCGGTAACGGCCTTTGGGCCTCATGCAGCCCAGGTAGATGGACTTGTCGGGAAAGCGAAGGCGCGCTTCGACCAGGATGGCCGTCACGTCGGCCACGTTGGGCGGTTGGCAATCAGCGTAGCGAGTGCCAGGGGTGGGCATGAGGACGAGAAAGACCAGACCGTCCAACCCCAGTTGCCCCAGTATCTCCATTGCCGGGCGCTCGTGACCCAGCTCGCCGCCGCGCAAGCCGATGGTGATGTGGGGTAGAACCCTGGCGTATCTCCGCAATATCTGGTAGCTCTCGATATAGTCGGCCACGGTTTTGTCCAGGCCGTACACTTGGCGGATGGTCTCGTCGTCGCCCACAAAGTCCAGAGAGACCACGTCCACGTAGGGCGCGATGGCCTCGGCTTCCGGTTCGCTGATCAGGCCCACGTGCCAGTTGAGCTGCCGACCAGAACGCAGTGCAGCCACTTCCTCCAGGTGAGCTGTCACCGGCACGCGGCCTTCCGCATCGCAGCCGCCGGAGATGAGCGCGCTGGGTGCGGTCTCTGCCACCCGATCTGCCGCCTCCCAGATAGGGATCATGTGTCGCAGGTAATGCCGCCCGCAATGGGCACAGTTCAGCGCGCACTGCGCTCCGGTCAGGCTGATGACGGCCGTGTCCACCGGGTAGTCGAACTGGATCGTCATGGGAAAGTTGGCAGTGCGCGTCTGCCAGCCGCAGTCCAATAGCGTCTCAAGCCGTGGGTCGGCAATGCCGGACTGTTTATTCAACCCTGTTCGATTATCCTTCGACCGGAGATTCGACCGCCACAACGGCCGGCTTTGCCAGCCCTTCCTGCCGACTGAAAACAATCTCGCCATCCTGGGTATCTACCAACACCGTATCGCCCTCGCGGAAGGTGCCCTCCAGCAAGCGAATGCTGAGCGGATTCTCTACATAACGTTGAAGGACACGGCGCAGTGGCCGGGCACCGAACTGCGGTTCGTAGCCCTCATCGGCCAGCCACTGGCGGGCAGCGGCGGTGAGGACGATGGACAGCCCTTGCTCCGCCAGTCGCTCGGAGATGTCTTTCATCTGCAGGTCCATGATCTGCAACACGTGTTCCGGCGTCAGGTTGTGGAAGATGATGATCTCGTCAATGCGGTTGACGAACTCGGGCCGGAACTCCTTTTTCAGCGCCCGCTCAATATCACGGCGCGTCTCTTTTTCGCTGTCCTTTTCCGCTGGGGTGACAAAGCCCAACGCGCCAGTGTCGGCTGCGTATTTGGTGCCCAGGTTCGAGGTCATGATGATGACCGTGTTCCGAAAATCCACCGTGTGGCCCTGACCATCGGTCAGGCGGCCATCCTCCAGGATCTGCAACAGCGAGTTCCACACTTCCGGGTGCGCCTTTTCGATCTCGTCGAACAGGACGACGCGGTACGGCCGGCGGCGGACCGCTTCGGTCAGTTGGCCGCCCTCGTCATAGCCCACGTAGCCCGGCGGGGCGCCGATCATGCGCGAGACGGTGTGCCGCTCCTGATATTCGCCCATGTCGAGCTGGATCAACGCCTCTTCATCGCCAAAGAGGAACTCGGCCAGCGCCTTGGCCAGTTCTGTCTTGCCCACGCCAGAGGAACCGAGAAAGATAAAGCTGCCAATAGGTCGCCTGGGGTCTTTGAGGCCGCTCCGAGCACGACGGATAGCATCGGAGATGGCCTTGATGGCCTCGTTCTGGCCGACGATCCGTTCATGCAGCCGCTCTTCCATGTGGAGCAGCTTTTGCGCCTCGGTCTCCAACATCTGCGAAAGGGGAATGCCCGTCCAACTGGCCACGACCTCGGCAATGTCCTCCTCCTCGACGACCTCGTCCAGGCCCTTGTCCTGCTGCCAGGCGGCTCGCTCGACTTCGAACTCTTTCTCCAGCTTGAGCCGCCTGATCTTGTACTCGGCTGCGCGTTCGTAATCGCGGGACGCGCCGGCGGCCTCCTCCTCGGCCATCAGACGTTGTAGCCGCGCTTTCATCTCTTTAAGCTCCGGCGGCATGGAGTGGATGATCACCCGCAACTTGGCGGCTGCCTCGTCCAGCAGGTCTATCGCTTTGTCGGGCAAGAAACGATCGGTGACGTAACGGTGGGAGAGGCGAGCCGCTGCCAGCAGCGCATCCTCGTCGAAAGTGACCTTGTGGTGGGCCTCGTAGCGGTGCTGCAGACCACGCAGCATCTCGATCGTCTCCTCCACCGAAGGTTCTTCGACAAAAATGGGAGCAAACCGCCGCTCCAACGCCGAGTCCCGCTCAATGTAGCGGCGATACTCGTCCAGCGTCGTCGCGCCGACACACTGGAGCTCTCCCCGCGCCAGGGCTGGCTTGAGCATGCTGGAGGCGTCCAACGCGCCAGAGGCCGAGCCAGCGCCGACGACGTTGTGGATCTCGTCAATGAACAGGATCACTTCGCCCTGCGCCCTTTGGATCTCCTCAATGGCCGCTTTGAGTCGCTCTTCAAACTCGCCACGCAGACGCGCCCCGGCCACCATCGCGCCCAGGTCCAGCGAAACGACCCGCTTGCCCATCAAGATCTCGGGCACATCGTCGGTCGCGATCTTTTGCGCCAGTCCCTCGACGATGGCCGTCTTGCCCACGCCCGCCTCGCCGATGAGCACCGGGTTGTTCTTGGTGCGCCGGCAGAGTACCTGGATGACGCGCAAAATCTCGCCATCGCGGCCAATGACCGGGTCCAGCTTTCCCTGGCGGGCCATCTGGGTCAGATCGCGAGAGTACTTTTCCAGGATGCGGTAACGGGTCTCGGCCATCGGATCGGTCACCCGCTGCCCGCCTCGGATCTCTTTGATCGCGTCGTAGATACGGCTCTTGGTTATGTCATTTTCGGCCAGGACGTGGGCAGCCGGCGTGTTCCGCTCGCTGGCGATGGCCAGGAGAAGATGCTCTGTGCTTACATAGTCATCTTTTAAGCGGGAGGCTTCCTGGTTGGCCCGGTCTATCACTCGATTGACGCGAGGCGTGATAAAGACCTGCCCGGTGCCACGGCCGTAAATGGTGGCGCGGGGTACGCTACGCCGAAGTTCATCGTCCAGACGGCTCTTGATCCCTTCTACGCTGGCACCCAGCTTCTCTACGATCTGGGAGACCACGCCCTCTGGTTGCTCAACCAGAGCCAGCAAGATGTGCTCGGTATCTACCTGGTTATGGCCATAGCGTCGCAGGGCTTCGTAGGCCCGCATGGCCGCGTCCTGCGCGCGTTCTGTAAATCGGTCAAATCGCATCGTTTTGAATCACCTCAACTTTTTCCATACTGACAATATTCAGATATTCTCTGTCTCTTTATCATCTCCTGAATCAACGTCGCTCCATTCAAATTATACCTCACTTTGTCGCTGTTGACAAGAGAGTAAATTTGGCCAGGGTACATTCCACCTGGTGGAGAACGCCCCATAGCTGCTTGCGCCTGGTTGGCTTTTGGAGTACAATAGCCAAATGAAGCTGAGGGCAGTGCAATGTCGCCTTGTCAGAAACTGCCCTCGGATGCTTTTTACAGCTTCTATATACGTTCAGTCTACCGGTAGTCTCCCCCTAAAATGTTGGTGGCTGTGTCCCCTACATATAGTATCCTGCTCACACCGGATCGGCAGATCCGGTGGCTTGGCGGCGCGACCCTTTGTCCCTGGGCCCTGTACTTGTCGTCCAGGACAAGTGCCAAAGGGTCCCGCCGGAGCAAAATACGGCAACAACACTCAACGGGGGGGCCATCAGTCTACCGAGTCGCGCGAAAGGAAACGACCATGAAATGTCCCAACTGTGGCGCTGACGTTCCCGTTGGGGATCTCTTTTGCGGCGAGTGCGGCACCCGTGTCGTGCCGGAAGAAAAGCCAACGCCCCCACCCTCGTTCCCATCCGTTGTTCCACCGCCTGCTGAAAAACCCAAACGAGGGCTGCCCAGGGGTCTGCTCATCGGCTGTGGCGGGCTGCTGGCGCTGGCCATCATCGCTGTCTGTATTTTTGGCGCGGTGACGCTTTTGAAAGGCAAAGAGCCTACTCCTACTCTCACCCCCACGCGAGTCGCTCAAAAGCCCACGAAAACGGCCACACCCACGGACACTGTGACGCCGACACTTTCCCCCACGGCTACCCCCACCGAGGCCGTGCCCACTTTTGAACTCGTGGCCTTTGCCCAGGACGTCACTGACGACGAGCCCATCAATCCAGGCACGACCTTTCCCGCTGGCACGACCAAAGTGTACGCTGTATTCGAGTTCAACGGCATGAAAGACGGCATGACCTATGAAGCCTATTGGTACCTTGATGGCCAGGAAGAGTTGTACAAGTCGTGGGAGTGGAGCCTGGACGAGAAAGGCACAAGCTGGATCAACATCTTTGACGACGATGGCCTCACGCCAGGCAACTATGAGTTAGAAGTATTCGTTGGCGACCTGCTTCTCCTCAACGACAAGTTTGTCATCCAGGCCGGTTTTGCCGGGACGGTCAGTAACGTGCGCTTTGCCCTGGAAAAGTCCGATGACGACTTGCCCGTTGGCATCAGTGACGTCTTTCCATATGGTATCATCGAAGTCTCTGTCTTTTTTGACTACGAAGGCTTTGGCGACGTGACGGAAATCGAGTCCACCTGGCTGCACGATGGTCAGACCGAAGCCTCGGGAACCCTCGACTGGACGGGCAAAGAAAGTGGCACCTATCGCGTCCGTTTCTACGACGACGAACCGCTGGTGCCCGGAGACTATGAGTGGCAACTGCGTGTCGTCAAAGAGGACATGGCCAGCGGCAGCTTTCGCATCGAGGAACCTCTCTTTTTCGACGACTTTAGCGACCCCAGGAGTGGGTGGCTCGAGTACTCTGACGATGAGAGCACACAAGGCTACCGGGATGAAGCTTACTTTATCAACATCTCGGTCTCTGACTTGATGGTGTGGGATCACGCGGGACACATTTTCGATGACTTTGCTCTCCAGGTGGATGCCAAGCAGACAGTAGGGGACGAGGGCAATAGCTATGGCGTGGTCTTTCGCTATGTGGACGAGGACAACTTTTACAGCTTTGACGTCACCGGTGATGGCTACTTCTCTCTTTCGAAGCAAGAGGGCGGGGAATGGTTCATACTGGTGGATTGGCAAGAGTCGGCCCACATCAATCTCATTGGTGAGCCAAACCGCCTCAAGGTCACTTGCCAGGGTGACCAGATTACGCTCTACATCAACGACCGCCTCCTGGTCAGCGTGACCGATGACGCTTTTGACCGAGGTGACATCGGCCTCCACGCCAGCGCCTTCACTGACGTGCCAGAGATCGAGGCTGTCTTTGATAACCTGCTAGTGACAGAGAACCCTTAGACGCATTGAGGCAAAAGTCGCACTTGCATTTGTCACTCTGAGCGAAGCGAAGAGT
>CAYNKW010000280.1:0-5704 GCA_964397845.1 uncultured Anaerolineae bacterium | reverse complement strand
TCGAGTGTTTACTCGCCACGCTGGGCCAGTTGTGGCTTGCCGGTGTAGGCGTGGATTGGTATGGATTCCACACGCACGAGCGGCGACGTCGTTTCCCTCTGCCGACGTACCCTTTCGAACGCAAGCAGTACTGGATTGAGCCTGTGAAGCCGGAGGAGCAGTTCACAGCGGATCGTATCTCCCTGGAAAAACTGCTCACGACCAAAAAACCTGACGTCGCAGATTGGTTCTACATTCCGTCGTGGAAACGATCCTTGTTGGCTGCCCGTCCGACGGAGATGCCGGATCAATCCTGTTGGCTCCTCTTCGTTGACAAGTGTGGTTTGGGAGCACAGCTCGCAGATCGGCTGAAGCAGGAGAACCAGCGTGTGGCCACGGTGAGGGTTGGGCCACAGTTTGCTAAATTGGGCAACAGCATGTTTGCTCTCAATCCAAGCCACCGTATTGAGTACGTTGTTTTGTTGAATGAGCTTAGCGTGCTGGGGATGCGTCCCCAAAGGATAGTTCATTTGTGGACTGTCGCGGAGGATGAACACAGAGCGGCGACGTTAGAAAAGATTAGCCAGGCACAGGATCTGGGATTCTACAGCCTGCTATTTCTATCACAGGCACTTGGGGTACAAAACTTCACCGGTGCACTTCAACTCACCGTTGTCTCAAACCATTTGCAGGAGGTTGGGGTAGGGGATGAGTTATCTGTTGAGAAGGCTACTGTGCTCGGCCCAGTCAAGGTTATCCCGCAAGAATATCCGAACATCACTTGCCGCAGTATTGATGTTGCGTTGCCTGGGCCAGGAACCCGACAAGAACATAAGCTCATTGACCATCTTTGGAAAGAACTGGTACAGGACAGCCCAGATGTGGTAATTGCCTACCGCGGACATCACCGCTGGGTACAGACCTTTGAGCCTGTCCCACTGGACGAATCGGTCAAGGTGTCGTCACGTCTGCAGGAAGGGGGCGTTTACCTGATCCTGGGTGGACTCGAAGGCATCGGACTCGTATTGGCGAAACACCTGGCGCAGACTGTCAAGCCGAAATTGGTTCTGACCAAGGATCCGGCGTCTTCTGTAGAAAAGTCACAGGGACTAGAAACGTTGGGGGCCGAAGTCTTGATCATAGACGTTGACGTGACCGATTCAGAGCAGATGAAAGCCGCCATTGTGCAGGCTGAGACGCGGTTTGGTCAGCTCAATGGGGTGATCTACGCGGCAGGTAACTTTGGCAGGGCATCGCTCCGTTCGATTGAGGAAACAGATAAGGCTGAATGTGAACGGCAATTCCGAGCGACAGTATACGGTCCACAAGTATTGGCACAGGTCTTAGCAGAAAAAGAACTCGATTTTTGTTTGTTGACCTCTTCCCTGTCGTCTGTCTTGGGGGGATTGGGGATTATTGCTTACTCGGCAGCGAACAACTTTATGGACGCCTTCGTTCACCAGAGTAACCGCACGAGCGTTACTCCCTGGATCAGCGCAAGCTGGGATAGCTGGAAGTTCGCGGAAAAGCCCGGCGAAGGCACGTCATTCGGTGCCTACCTGGATGAATTGTCGATAGCGCCTGCCGAAGGTGTAGAAGCCTTCGAACGCATCCTATCCTGTGATGACGCGACTCAATTGGTCATCTCGACTGTGGACCTGCAGGCCAGAATTGATCAGTGGGTCAAGCTTGAATCAGTACGAGAGCGGGGCAAAGTCAGGGAAAAGTCCATCACATTCCATGCCAGGCCAAATATGCTGACCCCTTACGTTGCACCCCGCAATGAGGTCGAGCAGACGCTTGCCAATATTTGGCAAAAGGTGGTTGGTATCGAACAGGTGGGCATCCACGACAGTTTCTTCGAGTTGGGAGGCCATTCCTTACTGGCAGTTCAGATCATTTCTCGGGTGCGCGAAAAATTCGGAATTGATTTTCCCTTGGCTAACCTGTTTGATCAACCCACTGTGGCCTCCTTGGCCGAGCATATCGAGATAAATCGCTGGAAATCTCAAAAGCCCTTTTTCGATACTGAGCTGGATGACCGCGAGGAAGTTGAGATATGAAAACCGCCGAAGAGTTCTTGTCACACCTGTACAGTCTGGACATAAAACTGCGGGTGAGTGACGACCGGCTGCGCTGCAATGCGCCCAAAGGAACGCTGACACCAGCCTTGCGTGCGGAACTGGCAGAGCGCAAAGCGGAAATCATCGCCTTTCTGCGCGAGGCCGATGACGCTGCCCCTTCGATTTCTCCGCCAATAAGACCCGTTTCACGAGACGGGGAGTTGCCACTCTCCTTCGCCCAGCAGCGGCTGTGGTTTCTGGACCAGTTGGTGCCTGGCAATCCCTTCTACAACGTCTCTGCCGCCGTACGTATGACCGGCCGGCTCAACGTGACGGCGCTGGCGCAGAGCCTGAACGGGATCGTCCAGCGCCACGAAACCCTACGCACCACCTTTGCGACGGCGGATGGACAACCGTTTCAGGTCATCGTCACGGCGCTGACGTTGCCACTGCCGATGGTGGATCTGCGGGAGATTCCTGGGATGGAGCGGGAGGCCGAGGCGCGGCGGTTGGCCATAGGAGATGAGCAGCGGCCCTTCGACCTGGCACGAGGTCCGCTTCTGCGAACCACCCTGCTGCAGATGGGGGCGGAGGAGCACGTGCTGCTCTTGACCATGCATCACATCGTCTCCGACGGCTGGTCCCTGGGCGTGCTCATCCGAGAGATCGCAGCGCTCTACCAGACCTTTTCCACTGGGGAGCCCTCGCCGCTGCCTGAACTGCCCATCCAGTACGCGGACTTTGCCGTCTGGCAACGTGAGTGGTTGCAGGGCAAGGTTCTGGACGCTCAGCTTTCCTACTGGAAGCGACAGCTCACTGGCGCTCCTGCCGTGCTAGAGATGCCCGCCGACCGCCCGCGGCCGTCGGTCCAAACCTACCGAGGTGCACAGCAAGCCTTTGCATTGCCCAGGTCACTGACCGAGGCACTGAAGAGACTGAGCCAGCAGGAGGAGTGTACCCTGTTCATGATGCTGCTGGCGGCGTTCAAGGCACTGGTGTACCGCTACACAGGGCATGAAGACATTGTGGTGGGCTCGCCCATCGCCAACCGCACTCGGGCCGAGATCGAGGGGCTGATCGGGTTCTTTGTAAACACGCTGGTGCTGCGCACCGACCTGGGGGGCAATCCGAGTTTTCGGGAGTTATTAGGTCGGGTGCGCGAGGTGGCGTTGGGGGCGTATGCCCACCAGGATTTGCCGTTTGAGAAGTTGGTGGAGGAACTGCAACCGGAGCGGGACATGAGCCGCAACCCACTGTTCCAGATCATGTTCGTTTTCCAGAACGCGCCGATGGCGCCGCTGGAGTTGTGGGGTCTAACCTTGAGCATGTTGGAGTTTGCAAGGGGGGTGGCGAGGGTTGATTTGGAGTTCCACCTATGGGAGGTTCCAGAGGGTCTTGATGGCTTTGTCTTATACAACACCGACTTGTTTGAGGCCGGTACGATAGCCCGGATGTTGAGCCATTTCCAGACCCTACTGGAAGATATCGTTGCAGATCCAGAGCGGCGAATCTTGGATTCGCAACTCTTGACAGACGCTGAGCGACATCAGCTCCTGGTAGAGTGGAACGACACCGAGACGGAGTACCCGCAGGATAAATGCATCCACGAGCTATTCGAGGCCCAGGTGGAACGGACGCTCGATGCTGTTGCGGTGGTCTTTAAGGACCAGCAACTGACCTACCGGGAACTGAACCGGCGGGCCAACCAGTTGGCGCACCACCTGCAGGCACTGGACGTGGGACCAGATGTGCCTGTTGCCATAAGCATGAAGCGCTCGCTAGACATGGCCGTAGGCGTTCTTGGTATTCTCAAGGCAGGTGGCGTGTACATTCCTTTGGATCCGACCTATCCTCAAGAGCGGCTGGCCTTTATGCTCCAAGACGCTCAGTCACCCGTGTTATTGACCCAGCACCAACTGTTAGACAATCTTCCAGAGTATAAAAGGCATATTGTCTGCCTGGACACCGGCTGGCAAACGATTGAGCACATGCCGCAGGTAACCCCGCCTCGCGTTGTCACACCCGACAACCTGGCTTACATCATCTATACCTCAGGCTCTACCGGCAGGCCGAAAGGGGTGGCGATGAGGCATCGTCCACTCACGAATCTGATGCACTGGCAAGGTCACGCTACTGCCCTTAGCCAACCAGCCAGGACACTACAGTTTGCCTCGTTGAGCTTCGACGCGTCTTGCCACGAGGTCTTTTTCACCTGGAGTTCAGGCGGCACACTGGTCTTGATCTCGGAAGACACACAGCGCGACGCTGTAGCGTTGCTAAAAGTTCTCAACGAGGCATCCATTGAGCGGCTGTTTCTTCCCTTTGCCGCACTGCAACACCTGGCTCAGGTCGTCGCTGACCAGGATGCAGTGGTGCCGGCAAAGTTACGTGAGGTCATGACGGCTGGCGAGCAATTGCAGATCACTCCTCAAATCGAGAGTTTGTTTAACGAGTTGGATGGGTGTGCCTTGCACAATCAATATGGCCCGACGGAAGGCCACGTTGTGACCGCGTTCACACTTGGGGAGACACCGGAAACGTGGGCGGCATTGCCGCCTATTGGCTGTCCTATTGCCAATGCGACAATTTATATTTTGGACCAGTGCCTGCAGCCGGTGCCAATCGGCGTGCCGGGCGAGTTGCACATAGGCGGTCTGGTTCTTGCCCGAGGCTATTTGGGACGGCCGGACTTGACGGCGGAAAGATTCATTCCAGATCCGTTCAGTCATGAGCCTGGGGCGCAACTGTACAAGACAGGAGACCTGGCCTGTTACCGACCTGATGGCAACATCGAGTTCCTGGGGCGCATCGACCACCAGGTGAAAGTGCGTGGCTTCCGCGTTGAGCTGGGGGAGATCGAGGCGGTGCTGGGGCAGCACCCGGCGGTGCAGGGGACGGTGGTAGTGGCACGAGAGGACGCGCCCGGCGACAAGCGGTTGGTGGCCTACGTCATCCCTGATCCAGACCAGGTCACCGGCACCAGTGAGCTGCGCCGCTTCCTGCAGGCAAAGCTACCCAACTACATGGTGCCGTCGGCTTTTATGATGCTGGAGGCCTTGCCGCTGACGCCCAGCGGCAAGGTAAACCGGCGTGCGCTGCCGGCGCCGGAACGGGGTCGGCCCGAGATGGAAGGAGACCTTGTGGCCCCCAGCACTCCCGTCGAGGAGATGCTGGCGGGCATCTGGGCCGGAATCCTCGGCCTTGAGCGAGTAGGGGTGCACGACAACTTCTTTGAGTTGGGGGGACATTCGCTGCTGGGCACTCAGGTCATATCCCGCGTGCGCAAAGCCTTCCAGGTGGAGTTACCCCTGCGCAAATTGTTTGAGATGCCTACAGTCGCCGGTTTGTCCGAGCGTATTGAGATGGCCCGTCGGTCAGAGCAGGGTCTGTCGGCACCGCCCATCGTGCCTGTAGCGCGAGATGGTGAACTTTGGCTCTCCTTTGCACAGCAGCGGCTGTGGTTTCTAGATCGGTTGAGGCCTGGTAGCGCCGCATACAACATGCCAGCCGCCCTACACGTGACCGGCCGGGTCGACATGACGATACTGCAACAGAGCCTGGACGAGGTCGTCCGGCGCCACAAAATGCTGCGGACGACCTTTGCGGCGGTGGAGGGGCGACCGGTTCAGGTGATCGCCCCGGCGTTGACGTTGCCGCCCCTG